>JAHEXU010000017.1:0-20297 GCA_023251975.1 bacterium
GAATTGCGCCGGGATTCGGGTGAATTTCCCTCGTCGGATCGGCCGTTCGGTGGATTCAGGCTCAGTGGCGTCGAGGCCGGACACCAGGTGCTGGTCCGATTCAACGACGGTACTGAGATCGAGGGCGCGCTGGGCGCGGTCGACGGCGACCAGATCACGATCGACGACAACCCGGCTGCGCTGTCCGAGATCGTCGACGTACTCATCTACGAGGAGCTGGACGGCCCCGAGTGAGCCCAGCGCTTCGAACATCTGATCGCATCGCTTCGGCAACAGGGCTCACGCCTGACCTCGACTGGTCGCTCGCCGAGATCTCCTTCAAGACCAAACCCGAACTCGGGGTAGAGTTGGTCGAGCGTGCCGTCGGCTGCGAAATCGAGGCGGCGCCGCTGCTCGGTGATCAGGCCTACGGCTGCAATACCGCTCTGCGCGCCAAGATCGACGCCTTGGGGCGCCCCTACGCGCTCTCGATCGGTGCCGAGACCACGGTCTTCGGGCCGAGTACGACGTTCAGCCTCCCTGAGCCCACCGGCAATGCGCGGACGGCCCCCCTAGCATCCGTTGCCCGACCGCCCGTCCAAGGCGATCGCCGATCTGATTGTCGTCCTTGATCTCGATCAGTGGCAAAGCGTCAACTTCCGCAACGGTCCCCGACGCCGAACCGGCCGGCTCTCGCTTTGCCTTCGTCCAGGTTCAGGCCACCCAACGGGTGGGACAGGGGCCCGATCGAAGAGCCCCGTGAAGAGTGGGTGATCGACTCGAGGACGCGTCCGCGCTGGCGCGGCGCCGCCGAGGCTCCGCGCCAGCGCGGTCAGCCGAAGCGGCTTCGCGTCGTCACGGCGCATGTACCGCCGCAGCGCCGACAATGCGAGTCGCGGCCAGTTAGGTGCTGCAGGCGCATGGCGTCGACGACGCAGCGCTCGGCGGAGTAGAGCCAGAACGGCTCCTCGGCGTCAGTCGTTTGCTTGAGCCGGTCGAGTTCGAACGTGGCTGCCGCGAAGCGATGCAGCGTCGTGGCGGGCATGTCGATCTTCGGCCAGTGAGCGCCACGAGCCACCGCGAGGTGGATGCTGTCGAGCAACTCGTCCGACAGCTCCCAGTACGACAGACGGAGTTCAGGCAGATCGTCGCCTTCGGTACGTGCGCCGCGGCCGCGGCGAACTCGGCGTTCATCGCCGGGTCGCTGTCGGCCCGCTGCATCACGCCGCGCGGCTCACCAAACTGCCCTCGTGTCGCAGCCGGTAAGAGATCGCTCAAGGCGTTGCCCGAGCGGCAGCGGAGCGGTGCGCTTCCCGGCGTGACCGGCATGTCGCCGAGTCGGTCGTCGAACTCGTCCTCGAAGAGGACCGGCTACGTGCCGCTGGCCCATCACGCCAGCGCGGGCCGCCACGGCGTCAATCTATTGCTGCTTCACCTGCCCAGCGGCATGGTGTTCGCGTTCGAGGTCAAGGGCACACCTCGTGCGCGTCACATCCCGCGTCTGATAGTGACCCGCGGCGAGCTCGAGCAGATGAGCGACGCATGAATGACGCTGGCGCGCCTCAAGACAACGTTGCGGATAGAAGCGTTGTTGCACGCACGAGCAATCGGTGGCTTTTAGTCATCGAGTTGTCTATACTCGCTGTGTTGTCCGTCCTGGCAACAGGTCTCTTTCATGCAACCGCTTAAGTTCGAACGCGAGGCGATCCACCGGCTGCCCGGTATCCTCGCCGAGCTGTTCGACGATCCCGAGTCCGGTCAGGCGCTCGTGCCGCAGGGCACAGGCGACGGCGTGGACAGCTTCATGGATGCTGGCGGTCGCCGGTGGGCGATTGAGGCGAAGACCTCGAGCAGCCCAGGCACGATCGCCAGTGTCGCTGGCCACTTGCAGGCGCTGGCGGACGAGGACGCCATCCCGGTGCTCGTGGTGCCCTACATGACGCCCGCCGGCGCCAAGGCGGCCGCGGCGCGCCGAATCAACTGGATCGACCTGTCCGGCAACGCGTCGCTGCGCGACGAAGGCCTCTACGTCTGGGTCCAAGGCCAGCCAAACGCGTTCGCCACGCGCGGGCGCCCGGCATCGCCGTTTGCGCCCAAGAGTTCGCGCGTTGCTCGAACGATGCTGCTTGACCCGGCGCACTGGTGGCGCCAGAAGGACCTGGCCCAGCACACCGACCTCGACCGCGGCCAGGTATCCCGAGTCGTACAGCGCCTCTCCGATGACGAGCTGCTCGACCGCGACGCCGGCCAGCTGCGGCCACGAGACCCAGACCTGCTGCTGGACGCCTGGGCCGACGACTACCGCTTCGACCGCCACGACATCGTGACCGGCCACGTCTCCGGCAGCGGGATGGAGCTCGCGCGTGAGCTCAACGAGCAACTGGCCCGCGCGGAGACAAGCCACGCGTTCACGGGCCTGCCCGCCGCGTGGGCGCTCAATCCATTCGCACGCTTTCGGCTTGTGAGCGTCTACGTCACCGGCGATCCGCGCGCGGCTGCCGACCAAGTCGGGCTGCGGCGGAACGAGCGCGGGGCCAACGTTCAGATCGTCGGCCCCGACGACCGCGGCGTCTTCGACGGCCAGCGCGACGCCGACGGTCTGCCGGTCGTCGCCCCCGTCCAGGTCTACCTCGACCTGCAGCACCTTCCCGAGCGTGCCGCCGAGGCCGCCGAGCACCTCCGTGGCGACGCCAGCCTCTGGGAGCCACGTGCCTGACAAGCCCCGCCATGCCTCCGGCTACGCCGCCGAAGAGTTCGAGCAGGTCACGGCAGCGTGCCTGACCGTCGCCGTCACGCTCGGCGCCTACCTCGACGACATCTGCATCGTCGGCGGGCTGGTCCCGGCGCTGCTGATCGACACGACCCGCCCCACCGACGACAACGACGAGCGACACCCGGGCACCAATGACCTCGACGTCGGCCTCGCGCTGGCCGTCCTCGACGACATGCGCTGCGCAGAGATCAGCGCGCGCCTGCGCGCCGAGGGTTTTGAGCCCGACACCAACGACGCCAGCAACTCGACCGTCCAGCGCTGGAAGCTCGGCGACCTGAAGGTCACCATCGACTTCCTGATGCCGCCCGCGCCCGACCAAGGCGATCGCATGCGCGTCCAGCACCTCGAGGGCGACTTCGGGGCGCTCATCACGCCGGGCCTGCAGCTCGCCTTCGCCGAGCGCGTCGACATCCGGCTCGACGGCCGCACGTTGAGCGGCGAGCACGTCCGCCGCACCGTCCCGGTCTGCGGACCCGCAGCCTTCATCGTCCTGAAGGCGTTGGCCTTCGGCGACCGCGGGGAGCCCAAGGACGCCTACGACCTGCTCTACGTGCTGCGCCACACGCCCGGTGGCCCCGCAGCCGTGGCCGATCGTCTGGCCAGCCACGCCAACGTCGATCGCGAGGTCGTCGCCAGCGGGTTGGCGCTGTTGGCCGTGACTTCGAGCGGATCGACGGCCTGGGACCCGCGCGGGCGGCCGCGTTCACCCTGCTCGACGACGCCAGCCGCGAGGAACGCGACGAAGCGGCCGCCGACGCGCTCGGCCTCGTCGACGACCTGCTGCGTGCCGCCGGGGCGCGCGGCCTGAGTCCGGGAACGGCGCCGTGACCGACGGTCCCGCCGCGCGCCGTCCGACGCAGCCCGCAGCGGCGCTTCGAGATCGCCGACCTCGCGGGCCTTCAGCGCGACGAGCGCCGCAAGCTGACGCAGCTGTTGCTCACCGAGAACGGCAGCAGGATCGTCGAGTTCCAGAGCCCAGTCGCCTACGACGAGCTGGTGCTCGAGATGCGGCCGCTGTGGCGCCCGCGCCGTGTGCGCGTGCGCGTGGCCGACCGCACGGTCGGCTCGGCGACGCGGAGGGCGTCCTCGTCGCGCCCCTGGGCAGCACGCCCGGGATGCAGCCGCCACCGACGGTCATGCTCGTCGGCCCCGCGGAGCTGATCGCCCGCATGGAACGGTGCTCGGTCATCGCCTGGCCGGAGCGCCGCCCCACCCCGGCGTACGACCGCCTCACCGTGCAGCGTGACCGCGACCGCGCGGCGTTCCTGCTGGACCCGATGGGCCTGCGCTGGCTGCCCTCGCTGGCCCTCAACGAACTGCCGGTCGAGCTGGCCGGCGGCGGCCAACGACGAACCGTGCCGTCGTCACTGTTCGTAGCGCTAGATCGGGCGTTGGTGGTCAGCCTGCGTGGCGCGTAACAGTAGGCAGCCGAGATCGGCTCGTAGTACGTCGCTGATCAGCTGGTAGTGACGTACTCCTCGGCGGCCCCAACAACACCCGCCACTTGTTGCGCTCTGCCCCATCGCTGGCGCGTCGGAGCGTGCGGCGACCCGCATCGAGGGACTCTCGCATAGCCAATCTCGGGACCAAATCCCGGGACCAATGAACTCAAGAGCTCCTCACGCCCGGAAGAAACCCTCCGGATTTCCGGGGCTTTCTTCAGCGCGCCCGACAGGATTCGAACCTGTGACCTTCGGTTTCGTAGACCGACGCTCTATCCGGCTGAGCTACGGGCGCGGGCGGTGAGCCGGCGGGTTGGGCTTGACCGGCACACCGCTGCGCATTGTAAGGGCGCGCGGTAGCGGCGGTGCTATGCCCGGCCGCGAAGAGCGGATTACGAGACGAAGACCGGGGCACCGAGTGGGACGTGGTTTGCCAACCAAGCGATATCGGCGGCGCCGAGGCGCATGCAGCCCAGCGAAGCCGCTTCGCCGACGGCTCCGCGGGTGCCGTGAATTCCGACCCGGTTACCACCCGGCCACGATGCCGGCAGATCGTCTTGGATCGCGCTCAGGACGACCGCACAGCAGCCATAAACGGGGTCGAGCCCGTCCTTTGCGCGGACCACATCGGAGACCGCGAAACGACCCGACGGGGTCTCGGTCCCGGCGGCGCCAACCGTCATCGGCATTCTCCGGCGAACCTCACCGCCAACCTCATAAGTCAGGCTACGGCCTGCCAAATCGGCCCGGATCGCGACATCGGTGGTGCTGAAGTCGAGGCTGTAGGGGTCGGCGCGAATCCACAGCGGCCGATTGTCGTCATAGGCGGCGATCGTTACCTGAAGCCACTCATCGCGACGCTTCAAAACGCTGAAGACGCGCGGCGAGCCGAACTCCGTCTGATCGTCGAGGCCGCCGAGGACACGCCCGTCGGGGGCGTCGCGAACCAGCGCCCCGTGCCCCCGGCGGAGCGTCGCCAGGCGGTAGCCACCGTCCTGCCACAACCGTCCCAGCGATTTTGGAAAGACCGGCGGACGAACCTCGATCGTCGCCCTGATGACGCCATCGAAGGCGCCAACCTCGGCGCCCGGTTGACCGACCTGCGGACCCCCAAAACCGCCGCTCGCCGCGATCACCAGCGCGAGAGCAAGCACAACTAGAAACCCGGTTGCCGCCGCGTGCTCGAATTGTCGACTGCGCTTGCCCATCAAGAACACCTTCCGATCGCTCATCGGCTGAGCGCCGCGATCACCCGACCCCGGGATCTACCGCGATCGTAGTCAGTGGCCGCGGCCCCCAACCCTGGGCCAATCGGCAGGACAACTCGCCGCCTTCTCGAATCGATAGGTACGACGATGATCATCGATTGCGCCTACTACGTCGACGGAGTGCGCCAGCGCGACGCTCCGATGAGCATGCAGGAGGTCTCGCGCTGCGACCTCAGCGACTCGAGCTTTGTCTGGCTCGGCCTTTATGAGCCGACCGCCGAGGAGCTGCAGGGCGCCCAAGAAACCTTCCACCTGCACGAACTCGCGGTCGAGGACGCATTGAACGCCAACCAGCGGCCGAAGCTTGAGGATTATGGCGACAGCTCGTTCGTCGTGATCAAAACCGCCCGCTACGACGACGCCGCCGAGGCGGTTGAGTTCGGCGAGATCGACATCTTCTTGGGAGTCGGGTACGTGGTCGTGGTTCGTCACGGCCAGGCAAGCGAAATGGGCCTGGCAAGGCATCGCCTAGAGGCGCGCCCCGAGCTGGCTCGACTCGGGCCGACCGCGGCGCTGTGGGCGATTCTCGACAAGGTCGTCGACGACTACGAACCGGTCGTCGAAGGCATCGACAACGACATCAGCGAGGTCGAGGAGCAGGTGTTTTCGCAATCCGGCGATCCGACGGCGCGGATCTATTTCCTCAAGCGCGAGGTGATCGAGTTCCACCGTGCGATCCGCCCGCTGATGCAATCGCTGGAGCAGCTTGAGCGCGGCAGCGCCCGGGTTGATCAAGAGTTCCGAAACTACTTCCGCGATGTTGCCGACCACGCCCGGCGGATTGACGAAGGCGTGCTATCGCACCGCGACCTGCTGACCAGCGTCCTCGAGGCGAACCTCGCCCTGGTCAGCGTCCGCCAGGCCGACGTGGTCCAGGCGATCTCGGCCTGGGCGGCGATCATCACCGTCCCGACCTTCATTGCCAGCGTCTACGGGATGAACTTCGCCTCGATGCCAGAACTAAATTGGTCCTTCGGCTACCCGCTGGTCCTGGCATCGATGGCTGCCACGGTCGTGGCGCTTTATCGAATGTT
The DNA here is from genome assembly GCA_023251975.1 of bacterium. Taxonomy (GTDB): domain Bacteria; phylum Actinomycetota; class Thermoleophilia; order Solirubrobacterales; family 70-9; genus JAHEXU01. Next base: position 6,497 of record JAHEXU010000017.1, read on the forward strand.
TCGCCGCACCGGCTGGTTGTAGCCGGTGAGCTGCGCCGCCCGCCGCCCGACGACGCCGGACCATTAGTGTTGCCACAGTGGGTCGAAAGCGCAAAAAGGACGCCGAGCCGGAGACAACCTGGACCAACTGGGCGGGAGATCAGACCTGCACTCCGCAGCGGATCGTCCACCCCCGAACCCGCGAGGGGCTAGTTGCCGCAGTCGGCGCTGCGGTCGACGACGGCCACCAAATCAAGGCCTCGGCAGGCGGACACTCATTCAGCGACATCGCCCTGACCGACGGGGTGATGCTCCGAGTCGACGCGCTCAACCACATCCTCGACATCGACCAAAGTAGCGGCCTCGTCAAGATCGAGGCGGGAGCGACCCTCGGCGATCTGAGCCGCCGACTCGACCGCCACGACCGTGCCTTCGAAAACCTCGGCGACATCGACCACCAATCGCTCGCCGGAGCACTCGCGACCGCGACCCACGGGACCGGTCTTCGCTACGGCAACCTTGCGACGCAGGTCGAAGCGGTCGAGACGGTCCTGGCCGACGGGACGATCCGCGAGTTCTCTGCGAGCGACGACGCAAATTCCTTTCGGGCCGTCCGCGTCGGCCTTGGCGCGCTCGGGGTCACCTACTCGGTGACGCTGCGGACCGTCCCCGCCTACTCAATCCATCGGGTTGATCGTTCGGCGCCGCTCGAAGAGACCCTCGATTCGCTGCCGCGGTTGGCTGAAGACAATGACCACTTCGAGTTCTTCGTCTTCCCGCACACCGACACCGCCTTACTTCGCGAGAGCAATCGAACCGACGCCGCGGCGACTCCCCCAAACCCGGCGAAGCGCTACCTCAACGATGTCGTGATCGAGAACTGGGCACTCGGTGCGATCGCCGCAATCGGGCGGGTCGCCCCGGCAACAATCCCCCGCCTATCGCGCCGAATCACCAGCCTTGCGGGACGAACAAGCCGTCTCGACCAAAGCTTCCGGGTCTTCGCCTCGGAACGACGGGTCCGCTTCACCGAGATGGAGTACGCGATCCCCCGAGCCGCGGCATCCGAGGTGGTCCGCCGCGTCTTGGAGCTTGCCTCCCGACCCGAGTTGGCGGTCGGGATGCCGATCGAGGTTCGCTTCGTCGCCGCCGACGATGCGCTGCTCAGCCCCGCCCACGAGCGCGACAGTTGCTACATCGCGGTCCACATGTTCCGGGGACTCGATTGGGGTCCGTACTTCCAGGGCGTCGAGACGATCATGGGCGAGCACGACGGGCGCCCTCACTGGGGAAAGCGGCACGGGCAGACCGCTTCGACGCTTGCGAGCCGCTACCCGTGCTGGAGCGAGTTCGTGGCGGTCCGAGATCAGCTTGACCCCGATCGCGCCTTCGCCAACGACTTCACCGCGCGCGTCCTTGGCTGAGCGGGTTCGGGCCGCTACAAAAACGCCCGACCCTCGCCGCGATATGTCGGGACCTGGTCGACAATCGCGTCGGCGGCAATCAGGTAAAGCGAGTTGAAGCGCTCGCACAGTTCGCCCGCCTTGGCGTGTCGCATGTAGATGCGATCACCGATCCGCAGCGAATTGGCGCCCGGGCCGACGACCGGAGTCTGGGTCTCCCCGGCTCCTTCGAGCGGGGCCAGCCGCAACCCGGCGGGCATAAACGGCTCCGGCAATCGATCGGGCCCGGCTGGTCCAGAGGCGACGTAGCCGCCGCCAAGCGCGGTCGCGGTCCCGGGATCGGAGCGCCGAACGATCGGCAGCGCAAAGGCCGCCGCCGGGGCGAGCTCGAGGTCGCGGTAGTGATCAAACAGGGCCGGCGCGAACAATCCCGAGCCCGCGGTCAGCTCGTCGAGCGCGGGCTCGTCGGCGTTGAGGTGGAGGCTGCCGGTGCCGCCGCCGTTTACAAAGCGCAGGTCGGCAAGCTCGCGAACCGAGGAAACGATCGCGGCCCGACGCTCGCGGAGTTCGCGGTAAGAGGCTCGCTTGATCCCACGAATCGCAAGGTTCCTAACCGCCTGGCGCGGCGCTTGATCACCGACCCCGGCGATCTGGCCCTCGTAGGCCATCAGCCCGACCAAGCGAAGCCCCGGCCGAGCGAGGACATCCTCGGCCAGCGACCGTACCTCGGCGATCGTCCGCCGCGGCGAGCGCTTCGGCCCGACCGAGGGCCCGCGTCGCCCCAAAGGGCGCCAACTGAGGTCGATATCGATCGCCACCTCAATCGGAGTGCGGCCTCGACCGACCGCCCCCTCGATCAGATCGAGTTGGGGCACGTCATCGACCATCAAGATCGGCAACGAGCCCGACTGCTCGGGATCGGCGGCCAGGGTTGCCAAATCCGAGATCGCGGCCCGGTCAACCGTCGGATATCCGACCAGCAGATCGCGATACCCGAGTCGCGCCAACCAGAGCGCCTCACTCAGGGTGAAGCACATCAAGCCTCGGTAGCGCGGGTCGGATTGAAGCGCGCGATCGAGCAGTGCCCGGACCCGCAGCGACTTCGAGGCAACCCGGATCCGCTTCCCACCGGCACGCTCCAGCAATCGAGCCGCGTTCGAATCGAACGCATCGAGATCGACGAATGCGAACGGAGCATCGATTCCGGCGAAGATCGCCTCGTAGCGTGCCAGCAGGGTATCGGGGTCCATTGCGGCGGCGAGCGTATCTACAATCGTCGGGACACCCGGGTGTCCCGGAGAGGTGGCCGAGTGGCTGAAGGCACTCGCCTGCTAAGCGAGTAGGGGGCGATAAGCTCCCTCGAGGGTTCGAATCCCTCCCTCTCCGCTCAGTGGTCTTCACGTTTGACCGCCCCCATGTTCACGTTTGGGCCGGACGCTCCCGCCGGACCGCGATCAAAGCGCCATCCGGCGCCGTCCCGAACGCAAACCAAGCCCAAAGCCCCGCCACCGAGCGAAAACGCGCCAAGCGCCGCCCCCCGGTGCCTCGTGGCGCTCGCCCGTTCGCTGTAGCTGGCCCCGACGACGCCGTCGGTCAGGGCGGCAAGCCCGCCGCGGCAATCAGATCATCCGCCGTGCGACGACGCCGACGACGGCGCTTCGGCTCCAGCCCCCTCGGCGGCCGCCGCTGGTCCTCCGAGCCCGGCATCAGGCGCCCGTGGACATCGAGCGCGAAGGCGATGGACGCATGCCTCTGGTCTGCGTGGACGCGTCTACGCCGTCACTGTGAGGCTGGCGTCCCCGCACACGACTTTGTGGATCTCGGCGGTTGCGTCGAGGCGCTCCAGCAGGCCGGCGAGCGGGGTCAGCCCCTCGACGGGCGGCCGGTGCTGGGCGGGTCGGGCGGCCAGCGAGTCCACGAGCATCCAGCGGTCTGGCGGCACGCGAATACCGATGCTCTCGCCGAAGCCCGGCCCGACGACGATCACGACGAGTCGCTCCGCGTCTGCGAGCAACTCTTCCAGCTTCGCGTTCACCCCGCGCGCAGGGCTCCGACGAGGTAGCGGTTCGGGTTGGCCAGTACCCGGGGCAGCGTGACCGTGCCGTAACTGCGCGGATGCCGCGCCGCCCGCACGTGCAGCTCGTTCGAGCCATAGAACCCGATCTCGATGAAATCGCCGAGCGCGAGCACCGAGGCTGCATCAGCGAGCCGCCACGTCTCCAATTGGTCGACGGAGAACAGCAGCGGCCCACCCACCGGCATCTCGAGCTGCCCCAGCCGCACGCTGGCCGCGAACATCTCCACCTGATTGTTCTCGACTGCCGAGACGGTTCCCGCAAGCCAGCGGGCGAGGGGCTCGGCCTCGATGGGGTCGCGCGAAACGGCGAACGGCCCCTCCATCCACCACCGCTCGACCTGCGCCGGCGCGCCGAGCGGGACGAACTGGTCGTGGTGGGCGACGAACGTGAGTGACGCCACCAGGCGTCGCAGCGGTATGTACTCCTCGATTTGATCGGCAGCGTGGGCGGGGACACGGTCGAGCAGGCTGGCGGCGAGGTCGAGTTGACCGCGGTGCACCAGGTTCGCTGCGATATCGAGGTGAAACTCGCGATACACACGTGCGGGCGGCTCCCCGTCGGCGCCAAAGAGCGACAGCAGCGCCGTGTCAAGCGCCTCGCGCGCCGCGTCCATACGGCCGCGGATCACGAGGAAGGACACGAGCCGCGAATGCCACCAGGGGTGCCGGTCATTAGTGAACACCGCCTTGCGATAGCGCATCTCGACCTCCTGCGGCCTGGCCCCGAGGAGGTCGAGGTTGAATGCGCGGTAGTGATTTGAGTAATCGTTGTCGGGGTCGGCGAGCAACGCTCGCTCAAAGATCTCGGCGGCCTCCTTGCGGCGGCCGTCACGGGACAGCCGATAGCCGAGCACATTGAGCTGATCGACAAAGAACGGCGGATAGCGTTCGAGGTCATACGCGTCCGTCCGGCTCGCGTGGTCGAAGGCCTCCATGGAATCGAGTCTGCGATCCGGACGCTGTTGGTCGGCGCCAAGACCGGCGAAATAGTCAGCGAGCTTCTCGTGCAGGGGCCGCAGGCGACCGGCGCCGAGTTGGCTCAGGGCGCGCGCTCGCAGTGCCTCGTGCAGCTCGAGCCGATCGCCGCGCTGGAACAGCAGCGCCTCGAACAGCACCGCATCCTCAAGGCTCGACAGAGGCTCGAGGAGGCCCGACGCATCCAGCAGCGAGCGCTCGAATGGCTTACGCACGCAGGCGAGCAGCACCCAGATGTCGTACAGCGCCTGCCAGTCGTCCTGTTTGACGGCGAGCCGCTCGAACAGGCGCGCCGAGAGCTGTGTGCGCGCTTGTGGCGTGCCCGCGAACCAGCTACTCGCGGCGTCAATGCCATCGACCTCGAGGAGCGCTACAAGCAGCCGCAGCTCGAGCGGCGACAGCGGCTCCAGCAGCTCGCCCAGTCGCTCCTGCAGCTTGCGTGCTGGACGCTGAAGCTTGTCGAGCTTCGCAACCACTGCGTCCGCGCCGCTGCACGGTACGAGCTCGATCGCCTCCACCCCCCGGGTCCCGCGAGGCGCGCGGCCAGTGATGACTAGCGGGCATCCCACTCCGTCGAAGACGATGCGCTCCCAGACATTCTCGACGTGGTCAGCGAACTCTGGCTGGCGATGGTCCACCCACGCGCGTGGCTCGTCGCACAGCAATACGACTCGATCGCTCACGCCAACCAGCCACTCGCGGACGGACTCCACCTTGTCGAACCAGGGCCGCTCGGGATCGGCGAGCTCGCCTACGTCCGCATCGCCCACAAAGCCGTGCGCTTTGAGCCTCTCGGCGAGCTGCATGAGAACGAGCGGCGCCGCGTCCGGTGCCCTCGGCGGCGCGCCCACCCGCACCGGGGCCACGCCCCCTGCCGCCAGTCGCTCGTCCAGAGATTCGAGCACGGATGTCTTGCCCGCAGTCGCGGCTCCCTCAACGGCCAGGATTGGCATGTCGGAGGGCTGCCCATCCAACATCGACCGGACGCGACCCTCCAGCTGCTCTGTGACCGCCTCGACGTGCGGTAGGAAGGGCTCGCTCACTTCGCCCGCTTCGTGGGGGCGCTCATACCAGCAGTATGACGCAGAGTTCGACGACTTCTCGCAAGTCGCCAGTCAGCCGTCTGGCGAAGCCCTCCGAGGGTCGAGGCGGGCTCATGGCCGCTTCCGCTCGGCGCCCGGTCCTGCCTCGATTCTGCGGTTCACCTGCACCGCGCTCGGCCTTCCCCGCGCCAGCTGAATGGCCGCCAGGTTCCGGTGAAGGCCCCCGGACCGGGGCAACGGGTCAAGAGCGACGCCGCGGATCACTGCGTGCCCCGGTTGTGCCAGATCTGCTCGGCACGTGGGCGGGCGCAGGCGGGCCTCGCGCGCCCGGCGAAGGCGGGACCGCAGCCTTGGTACTCGTCGTCGTCCGGGCGACGTAGCCGAGCGCCGCGGGCACATGGGTGTTCTACTCAGTGCCGCTTCGCGCGGGCACGGCGGCGAGCACCCGGTGCGACTCGGGTACGGGAACGCTGAGCCAGATCATCGACGGCTCCGGCCTTACTGAGGAACAGTTTCTCGAGGTGCTCAAATCGGGTTTCCGGGCAGATGGCGATGCAGTTCCTCGATTAACAGGGTCGCGGTCGGGTTCAAATACCATTCCATAATCTCCGCCTTTGCTCGTTCGATCCCTGGCCCGAAAACCAAGGTCGGGCCAGAAAACCAAGGTCGGGCCAGGGTTCGGAGCGGGTTCAGACGGCCCGATTAGGCTTCTGGACCCTCCACGGCGGTCGTGGGGCCACCGGGACGGGTTGTGACGGCTTCGGATTCGAAGGTCGGCCGATCGGGCCGACCCCTGTTCAAGGGAGCCGATCGTTCCGGAAGTGCTCCGGAATCACCAACACTCCACCCGTGAGCGAGCGTTCGATTGCAGCGGGCGAGCGCGGTTTGGCGCGGTCGATCGCCGACTGACCATACTCAACCTCCCTGGTCAATGACGTTCGTGTCTGTTCACGGTTCCCGGATCGTGAAGGACGGTGTCGGAGAGCCAGGCGCCCAGCTCATCGCGATGAAGGCCGGATCGACGGCGTCGAACATCTGTGACTCGCAATAGAGCGCATCCGCCCCGACCGCCTCCAAGCGATCGCGCGCGTCGCGGCCGAACTCGACCGAGATCACCGGGTCCTGCGTGCCGTGCCCGATCGCGACGGCGAAACCGTCCCGATCGGCGAGGTCGAGCGCGAAGCCATCGACCGTGGGAAGGAAGCCGCTCAGCGCCACGACGCCCGCCGGCGCAGGGCGCCCTGCGCCGAGCGCGAGCGCATATGACATCACCGCGCCGATCGAAAAACCGCCAGCACGGTGCGCGACCACGGCACACCGAGCGCCTGCGGCAGGGCGTCCAGCCACGTCGCGAGCGCGGCATAGGCGCTGAAGAACGTGGGCGGATCCGGGTAGCCGACGGCGCGGGTGACGCACCAGTGAAACCCGCCGGGCGAAAGCTCGAGCGGCGCGCGCGGCGTCACGCCAACGAGCCGCCGTTCGGGATCGAGCGCGTCGAGCAGCGGGAAAAGGTCGACCTCGCCGGTGCCGCGGCCGTGAAGGAAAACGAGTGCGCCCTCCGGCTCACCGCGGACAGGCCTCAGCCGGTGCACGAACGCGTCCAGCCGCGATCCCACCCGGGCACCCTACCCCTGTCGCTGCGTTCCGAGTCATTGCGATCGGCGCACGCCGGGCATCCGGACTCGCTACTGTCCGGCGATCGTGAACGACACGGCGCCTCGCGAACCGGCTCGCTTTCTGGTCTTCTCGGCGTCGCTGCGCGACGGCTCACTGAACACGCGGCTCGCCGACCTGGCCGCCACCACCATCGAGGCCAACGGCGGCGCGGTCGATCGAACCTCGATGCGCGATTTCGACTGTCCCTCGTACAACCTCGAAGTCCAGGACGGCGAGGGCTTCCCCGCGGGCGCGGAGGAGTTTCGCCGGCGACTAGAGGGATGCGACGCGTTCGTCGTGTCATCGCCCGAATACAACACCTCGCCACCGGGCTTGCTCAAGAACCTGATCGACTGGTTTCGCGCTATCGCCCGCAGCCGTTCAACGAGCGAGACGGGCTGCTGATGCCGCTTCGCCGTCGATGGCCGGGGGCAACCGGGGCCTGTCGGGACTTCGCATGCCGTTCGAGCACCTCGGGGCGCGCCCGTACCCGGACATGCTCTCGCTCGCCCAGGCCCCCCAGGCGTTCGACGGCGAGGGGCGGATCGCCAACGGCCAGCTTCAGGAGCGCTTCGACGACAAGATCGTCAACTTCATGGACCTGGCCGAAGCCTCCAGGCACTATCCATGCGTGAAGCGGGCATGGGTCGAGTACCTCGGCGAGCATCCCGAGCCCGCGATCGACCGGGTGCAGTAGGAGACGCCATCGGCGTACGCGATCCCGAGGAGCTGGAGGCGGCCGGGGCACCGGCCGCCGCGGAGATCTCCGCGGCGACGACACTCGGGCCCATCCATCTGACCGTCTCCGATCTGGCGCGATCCGTCGCCTACTACGGCCGCGCCGTGGGCCTGGAGACGCTCGAACGCGGCGACGGTCGCGCGTCGCTTGGCGCCGGGAGCCGCGAGCTGCTCGTCCTCGTCGAAGAGCCCGGCGCCGGGTCGGGCGCCGGCTACACGGGCCTCTACCACTTCGCGCTGCTGGTCCCGCAGCGCGCCGACCTCGCCCGATGGCTGGCCCACGCCGCTAGAGAACGCGTATCGCTCGTCGGGCTGTCCGACCACTTCGTCAGCGAAGCGCTGTATCTCAGCGATCCCGATGGCCACGGGATCGAGATCTACTGGGATCGCCCGCGGAACGCATGGGAGGGACAGGTCGCGGCGCGGATGACCACCCTGCCGCTCGATGTCGAGAGCCTGTTGGGCGAGCTACCCGATCCCGCGTCGGAGCCGTTCGGCGGACTTCCGGAGGGCACGACGATGGGTCACGTGCACCTCAAGGTGGCGACAATCGCGGAGACGATCGCGTTCTACCGCGACGTGCTTGGCTTCGCCCTGATGGCGGAGTTCGGCTCGAGCGCGGCCTTCCTCAGCGCTGGCGGCTACCACCACCACCTCGGAGCGAACATCTGGGAGAGTGCCGGCGGCGGCGCGCCGCCGCAGGGGACCGCGGCGCTTCGACACGCGACGATCGTCCTTCCCGACGACGCCGAGCGCGAACGGGCCCTCGGCCGAGTCAGCGACAGCGGGCAGCCACCGCAGGAGAACGCAGCCGGCCCGACCGTCCGCGATCCCTCCGGCAACGCTCTCGTGCTCGCGGTCGCCTGATCGCCGCTTCGGGTGGTTTCAGCAGCATCAGCAGCTCATCCGCCGTGGCATTGGCGCGTGGGGGAACCTGCTTTTGCCTCGCCCTGGCCCCATACTTGAGGCGCGTGAATCGAAACAGGCCCAGGGCCCTGAATCAGGCCCAGGGCCCTACTGGTGGATCCAGACCTAGCCCCTCCCCATGCGTTCCGATTGAGGGCAATCGACTGTCGGTTCGCTCTGAGCACAGCGACGCAGATCGACGAGCGGCGTTCGGACCACCGGATTCGAAAGCTGTCCCAATCGGCCCGCTCGGTGGTTGCCTGATCGGGATCGCCCATCCCGTTGAAGGGATATTCGCCGGCTCACCGGCGAGCGGGCGGCGGCCCCGCGGAGCGAGACAGTCTTAAACTCAGTCCGCGTGCCATCTGTTGCTCGCGGTCGAGCCGTGGTTGTGACCCGTACGAAGCGGAAGCGAAGGTTCCGTCGTGCTACGGTCGCTCAAGCGACTGCAAAGCGGCGGCGGATTGGGCATCCGCACGGCCGTTCGGACCAGCCCACCGTTCCGAGGAAGAAGCTCAATGGCCAAGCTGATCTATGCGGCACTTGCCTCGCTTGACGGCTACGTCGAGGACGAGGAGGGCAGGTTTGACTGGTCGGCGCCGGATGAGGAGGTGCACGCGTTCGTCAACGATCTCGAGCGGCCGATCGGCACCTACCTCTACGGGCGCCGGATGTACGAGACGATGGTGTTCTGGGAGACCGTGAGCACCGAGGCCGATGGGCCAGCAGCGTTCCGCGACTACGCTGGGATCTGGCGGTCAGCCGAGAAGATCGTGTATTCCCGGTCGCTTGAGACGCTATCCAGCGCCCGGACGCGGATCGAGCGCGAGTTTGATCCAGACTCCGTCCGACGGCTCAAGCAATCCTCGGAGGCCGACATCGCCGTCGGCGGTGCCGAACTCGCTGGGCAAGCGATCGGCGCGGGGCTGGTCGAGGAGTGCCACCTTTTCTTGTGCCCGGTCGTGGTGGGAGGCGGCAAGCGCGCCCTGCCAGACAACTTCCGGGCGCAACTCGAACTTCTCAACGAGCGCCGGTTCCGAAGCGGCGTTGTTCACCTTCACTACCGCGTCGGCGTCTGACCGAGTCGCCAAGCAAAGACCTGCACTCTCGATCGCGTGAGCATCTGGCTGGCTGGCCACGGCGACCCGCTCAGCGCAGATACCAGCTTCGGCGGCCTCGACCAATTGCCTGTCGAGTGAGACGACATCGACGCGTTCAAAAATGGTGGCGATCAGGAGCGCACCGAAGGCGAGCAATCCGGCGCTAATCCGGAGGCTGATTTGAGCCAGGCGCGAGCGCTCCCCTCGCCACCCCCTGGACAGGCGCGAACTCGGCGGCGGGCGAGGTGTTGCCGATGCGCCGGCCCACCCCCTCGCAGGCGGTGCGAGTCGGCGGCAGGCCGGATGGTTGAACCGAAGGACCGGGGGGATAACCGCGACGGCGTGACGACCGGCGGCAATCGGTAAGTTGTTCTGACCAACCAACAAGAAGCAAGGTGGGGTGCGAATGAGCGATGAAACCGAGGCGACGATGGCTCCGAATGCAGGAGGGACGCTGGAGCGACTGCGTCGCAAGATCGGGACGGTCGGGGTTGCGATCGTTTCAGCCCTGATCGGAGCGGCAATCGCAACGGCGCTGTCGCTGGCGGTGTTCGACGACGAAGATCATCAGGATTCCGACCACTTTCCGATCCCGCCGGCACCGGCCACCAGCGGCGAGGATTCGACCGAGGGCGCACCCCCACCTCCGCTGCTCGGTGGAGATACCCCCGTGCCGCTCGACGAGTGCGAGCAAGCGGGCCTCACAAACGGGGGCAGCCGTCCGACCCGCAAGGAGCTGGAAGCGATCGCTCGGCGAAGTGAGGAGTGCTTGAATCGCAGCCTCGAAGAACCCCAACCCGTCCCGGCCCAGCCGTAAATCCGTCCCGACCGGCCTTCGGACGGGTCGGCTCAACGCCGCAATTGCGCGGTCACTCAGTCGGCGCCAAACACCGCACGAGGCCCGCCGTCGGGTCGCGGCGCGGCGGGAGCGGCCCGGCGCCGATCACGGCATGGCCGCAGTTCGCCCCCGCTGCCGGTCGAGGATACTGTCGCGATCATGACCGAGCGCCTCTCTGCATCCGACATGTCCTCGCTGCTCGCCGAGCGCGGGCCGATCCACGTGCATGTCGGCGGGACGGCGATTTTCGACGGCAAGCCGCCAAAACAAGAGGAGTTCCTGGCCCACGTCGGGAAGCGGCTCAACCTGATCCCGCGGTTTCGCCAACGGATCGTCGATGTGCCGACCGGAATCGCCAACCCGGTCTGGGCCGACGACTCCGGATTTGACCTCGGCTGGCACGTTCGCCGGGTGGCACTGCCAAAGCCCGGCGACGAGGCGACCCTTCGCGAGTTGGTCGGCTGGATCATGTCGGAGCCGCTCGACTTCAAGCGGCCGCTGTGGCAGCTCTACCTGATCGAGGGCCTCGGCGGCAAGCGCTTTGCGGCCCTCTCGAAGACTCATCACGCGCTGGTCGACGGTGTCTCTGCGGTCGATGTCGGTGCGGCGATCCTCGATCCGGACCCGAAGGGAACCGAGATCTCGACCCCCGAGGGAGCGTGGGATCCTCAAGAGCCCCGAGCCGACCGGCTCTTGATGGATGCGTTGCGGTGGCGAGCGTCTTCGCCGGCGAGGGCCGCCGGAAGTGCCGCGACCCAGGCGGTCCGCAACGCGCTTTCACCGATCGAAACCCCGCGCAGGATCGTCTCGACCGCGCGCGCTTTCTACGACCTGACCGCGGGCGCGCCGAACGTCCCAAAGCTTGCGATCAACCAGGAGATCGGCCGCGATCGTCGGATTGCGTTCGCCGAGACCACCCTGGAGCGCCTCAACGATGCGCGCCGCCACGGCGACGCGACGGTAAACGATGTCATCCTGTCGGTTTGCACCGGCGCACTGCGACGCTTTTTGGTTCAGCGCGGCGACGAGGTGCCAAGCGAGATCGTCGCCCTGGTCCCGATGAGCGTTCGCAAGCCCGGCGACGAGCACGAGCTGGGCAACCGGATCGCGACCCTGATGGTGCGCCTCCCGCTTGGCGAAACCGACCCGGCGCGGCGGCTCGCCAAGATCCATCGCGAGACAACCAGGGTCAAAAACAGCGAGCAGGCGACCGCGGCCTCGCTGGTGATCGAGGCGGCCGGATTTACGCCACCGACCGTCAACCGGATCCTTGCTGGCGCGATGAGTCGGCCGCTTGGCTGGAACCTGGTGATCTCGAATGTGCCGGGACCGCAGATGCCGATCTATCTGCTCGGTCGCCGACTCAATGCGATTCACCCCTACGTGCCGCTTTCCCCACAAGGCCACGGGCTGACGATCGGCGTGCTCAGCTACGACGGGCGGATCTTCTTCGGGCTGGTCGGTGACCGCGACCTCCTGCCCGATCTCGACCGCCTGGCGGTCCTGCTCGAGTACTCGCTCGAGGATCAGCTCGCGGCCGCCTACGAGGCCGGTTAGGAGACAAAAACCGGTGTTCCGAGTGGGACGTTGGCGGCGAGCCAAGCGATGTCCTCGGCGCTGAGCCGCATGCAGCCCAATGACACCGCATCGCCAACCCCACCGCCGGTTCCATGCAAAGCGATCCGATTGCCACCTGCCCATGACGCTGGCAACTCGTCCTGCAGCGCGCTCAAGACCACCGCGCAACAACCGTAAACAGGGTTGAGGTTGCCGTCGGCAACCCGGAGGATGTCGGTCACCGCAAAACGACCGGTCGGGGTCGCCGTCCCCGGCTTGCCGATCGCCATCGCCAGCTCGGCCGTCACCTGATCGCCGACCTTATAGATCAAGGTGCGAGTCGCCAGATCGGCGTGCAACGAAACGTCGGTGGTCGAATAAGACAGCGAGCCCGGGTCCGCACGGACCCAGACGGGGCGATTGTCAAGAAAGGCTGGCAGCGTCACCTTGAGCCAGTCATCGCGCCGCTCCAAAACGCCCATCACCCGGGGTGAACCGAACTCTGTGGTCGGGCCGATGGCGGCCAGCACCCGGCCATTTGGGGCGTCGCGCACAGCGGTTCCCTCGCCGGGGCGCACGACGGCGAGGCGATAGCCGCTTCCGTCCCAGATTCTCGGCCCCGACGGCTCGTCGCGAACCGGCCCGACCGGTCTCGGTCGGCGCCCGGCCTCGCGCGAACTCGAATCCACGACCCGGCCCGGTTCGGATCGTGATGGGCGAGGCGGCTCGGCAAGAGTCGGCGATCGCGGCTCCCTGGCAAGGGCAACCGCGCTCGCGCCTACCGAGCCGGCGCCGCCGACCACGCCACTCGAAAACAGCAACCCGACCACACCCACAAGCACCATCGATGTGGCGATTAGATGCCCGAAATATCGCCGCGTCCTCGCTCCCATCACTGAATCCCGTCAGCCTCTCATCGATTTCCATATCGACCCGATCGACCCCCGATCTCGTCACGATCGATCGAGCTTGAATCCTAGACCGCCGCCGACGGCGAGTCCAGCAATTTCTACGGTCCCAGTGACTTGGCTTGCTGCCCAGCCGAGGTGGCGGCCGCGATCGGCTCAAACGCCAGGGTCGGCGTGGGCTCGCCGTCGGAGGCACGTCGGCCGTGAAGCGGGCAAACCACTCGTGCGTCGCGAGCGCTCGATCGGAGTGTTGTGAGCCGGCGGGCCGAAAGAGAGCGGGTCGAAGCGCGCCTGCTTGCGGGGATCGATCGCTGCTCGACACCGCTGCCTGATCCGGAGGGCCCCATACATCTTCGATTCCGGCGTTTTATCGGCTGCCCGTTTTGCAATCTGCAGGTCGCCTCGCTGATCCCGTCAAGCCGAGATCGAACGGGCTGGCATCGGCGAGGTGCTCGTCTTTCAGTCGACCCGCGAGGAGCTGCTGGGCCACCAAACCGAGGTCCCGTTCGCCGTCGTCCCCGATCCGGCCAAGGCGATGTCTCGCGAGTTCGCGGCCGAGCAGTCGTGGAGGGCCGTATTCAACCCGCGCGCCTGGCTACCCGGAAATGCGCGGCTCGATCC
>JAHEXU010000017.1:20307-30239 GCA_023251975.1 bacterium
CGCGGCTTCCCGACTTCCTGATCGCGCCCGACGGCGAGATCCTCGCCGCCCACTGACGGCGACCATGCCTACGACCAATGGTCGGTAGACGAGCTGCTGCGGATCGCCAGGTAGGGCCGCGCCCTGCGCTCAGCGCTGCCTGATCGCCACAGAAGTCGACCGATCAAGCACTGGAGCGCGCAGCGACGAAAACCCCGGTTCGAAGCGGCGCCCCTACCTCAGTGGCGATGCTTGAGCCAGACCTCGCCAAAGCCGAGCCGCGAACCGCCGCCAGCTCCGATCTCAATAACGTGCACGCCGAACTCCAAAAATCTTCCGGCCCGCTGCGGATACCGCACCGAGTCGCCGTCGCCAAGTTGCGAGGTGTGACCACCGAAGAAGACCCGAGCCGCCTCGCCGCGCCGATTTGTGATCCGAACGTGCTGGTCGGGACGCACGATTATGCACCGCGGGGAGGGGATATCCGGGTTCAGATCGATCCCGAGCGTCGCGCCCTGCCCGTGAACCCCCCCACAAGTCCCCGCCGCCGGGGTCTGATAATCGGCCGGATCCTTGCCGCTGGTCGCGAACGCGACCGAACCAGTCAGCGCCACCCCGGCAAGCACGACAACCGCCGCCCTGCCGCCGATTCGGCCCTGGCGGACCCGCAATCCGGAAAAAATCGTCTCGACAACCCTCACAGGCAGGAGCCTATCGCTTTCCGACACCGGCGGAGGACTTTTGCGGATCGTCGGCCACAGCGGTTCGCGCTCCGATCGATCAAGCCCCGGAAACGATGGAGGCCGCTCCGGACCGGGCACCCGCTCAGGCGCGGCGCACCGGGATCGCACTGAACCGGTTTCAGGAAGAGCGCCCGGACTCGGGTCGGCTCGCCGTCGAGTTCGAGATCACTGATCCGCGTCCGGGCCTCCTCGAGCCAGACCCTCAACTCAAGTCGCGCCAGCGCCGAGGCGAAAGTGGCGGCCGCCAGCCCCGAACGCCTGATGGGCGGAGCAGTTGTGGCGGCTGATGTCAAAGCGCTGCGGATCCGTGAACACCTCGGGATCGCGATTCGAGACGCGGTACCACAAAAGCACCCGGTCGCCCGGCTTGATCCGGCGGCCATGCAACTCGATCTCGGCGGTCGCCGCCCGCCCTATGAAAGCGAATGCGGGATAGCAACGCAATCCCTCCTCGACCGCGCCCGCAATCAAGCTCGGATCGGCCAACCGGATCTCGAGTTGGTCACGATCGGATAGCAGCGATCGCATGATCCCGCTGTAGGTGGAGCGGGTCGAGTCGTTTCCGGCGGCCATCAGGAGAACGAAGAAGACGGCAATCTCGAACTCGTTAGCCTTGATTATCGGCGGGGGTTCGTCCGTTAATTCCGCCGCGCCCTGTGGCGATGGGGATCAATGCTGATGGGGATTACTCGCCCCGCGGCGCCGGATCCTTCAGCGGGATTGGTGGATGGACGGCTCGGGATGAGCTTTCCGCAGGTAGTCCAGGATCGCGTTCTGGACGTATTCGTCGGGAAGCTCCGGCGGCGGAGCAACGAACTCAGATGTCCCGCTGCCGTCGGTGAAAGGTTGGTGCATCGCGACCAGCGACGGTAGGCGTGTGTCCGCTGCGGCGTCAAGGTGTGCGGCGGCGGACACACGGGGCCGCACAAGCTACCCCAGCAGCTCGCCCAGCCGCGCCACCCGCGGGTCGTCGTCAGGCAGCGCCCGCCGCAACCACGACGCCAGGTAGGAGACATCGAGCTGACCGCGTTCGTGTTCAACGACAGCCTCGATGTCGACCCAGTCCTTGGGTCGATCGAACAGCACCTTGCAGATGAGAAGGTCTTCGATCGACAACACCGGCGCCTGCCGATCAACAAACGGCCGATACTCGACACGCTGGGCCATCGAGTCGTGGAACTCGGTGTCGGCGAAGAAGAGATCGACGTGGGTGGCGTCCCAGAGGGCGCGGACTTGGCCGTCACGCTCGATCGCGCCTGACAACCGGGCACGCTCGTCGGCGTCGATCCCGGTGAGATCCGCCAGTTGCTCGAGTACCGCTTCACGGCCGTCGGGCGGCAAGAAGATGTTGATGTCGATGTCCAGCGTCGAGCGTGGCTCGCGGTGGTAGTTCATCGCGATGGCGCCACCCAAGGCACAAGGCAGCCCGCTGTGATCCAGCCGGTCGATGAGAGCGATGACCTTCTCGGCCCAAACCGTGCCGGGCTCACGCGGTTCGCGCTCGGTCATCTCGCTCCCTCCTCGCCGGGCGAATCACCTCCCCGCATCAGGCGGGACAGGATCGGCATCGGCTTTTGCGGTTCACGGATGCCGGTCTGCGCGGCCATCGCCTCGGCGTAGTTGGACAACTCGCACATGGCGTCGGCGTGTTCCTGGGCTGAGGCGGCGCGCCAGTATGCGACCATCTCGCGGTCGCCTCGGTCCCGATGCGCCACGAACTTCGCCCGGAAGGCCTCCCGCTCGGCGAGCGGCGGCCCAGGCAGCGATGCTTCAAGCGCAAGCGCGAGACGATTCATACCTGCGATCATACCCCGGATCGGTGTTACGCGCCAGCGGCGCCAGCGGCTAGTACGAACCCGAGTAGCTCGCAACTCGCGCTACTAGATTGGGAGGTTAGCAGCAATTGTTCTTACGATCTGATCATGACAGCACACACGCCTGAGTGAGATGCAAGTCGTTCATTGGCGCGTCGAGGAACTCGAGGCCGAGGGCCTGAGCAACGCTGATGCCATCCGAGAGGTTGCCAAGCAACGAGGCAACGAGGCAAGACCGAGAAGGTCGATGCCAAGCGCTGGCAAGCCGTCGTCGACAACCAAGTCGATCCGCGTGATGCAGCGCCTCGATGCGGCCCTCGGACTCACCAGCCACCACAACCGCGGCTACCAAACCGCGCAGCCGCACGAACGCCGTGTCCCCGCCACCGCCATCCTCGACCACGTCCGTGTTCACGACGACCTCGAGCAGCCCCCGAACTCACGCCACAGCTCAACCAGAAGATGAGGCTGCTCGTGAGAGTCGCCCGCGCTGCCGCTGACCCCAGAGAACGGCGTGGAAACCGCCCAGAAGCCCGCCTCCGCGGGCGCCTGGGCCGTCTCGACGCCTGGCTGAGAAGGACAAAGCCAGCCCGCTTTCGGCGGCCTGTGTTTTGAATAACGCGAAACTGGCGGAGGGGGAGGGATTCGAACCCCCGGACCGGCGGAACCGGTCAACGGTTTTCAAGACCGCCGCATTCGACCACTCTGCCACCCCTCCGGATCGGCCAGCCACCGGTCCAAGGTTATCGTCGCGGCACGATCATGACGGGGCGCGGTCAGAGCGGGGCTGAGTCGGGGGGATCCGCCGCGCGGGGCGATTCGACGGCGTCCCGGGCCGCGCCAGTGTCAGGGCAGCTGCGCGCTGACCTCAAAGCTGGTGAGGCTCGACCGGATGGGCAAGCGTGAATTCGAACCGGAGGGCCCTCGAGCCGTCGAGGGTTGCGAGGGTTGCGCTCGCTCATGAGTTGACTACCCGAGGCGGAGCAGCTCCTCGAGGCGTCCGGACAGATCGATATCGCGATTGTATCGCTGATCAACTCCAAGGCCCTACGGCAGACCTCAATTTCATCGGGGCCGATAACTTTCATGAGCGCAATCGCATCGGCTCTTCCTGCACTCGTGACTCGTCAAATGCGAGAAGCTTGGTCGCGAGCAAATGCTCCGCCGATGCAACCGGGAGGTGGACGCCGGGAAGAATCGCGATGTCACGCGCGGCAGCAACGATCTCCGGCTCAATTCCGGATGACGCGCACAGCAGATCCACAACCGGAGGATCCTCACCCCCTTTTCCCGTCAACCGCGCCGCCGCCAAACGCCCGGTCCGTTCCTGCATGATCAGCGCCGATACCCGATACCCGAGTCCGTCGAGGGGCTGCAGCAAACCTGTCGCCTCCCGATCCGACGAAACGGCAACGGCGAGGTCGATGTCGCGGGTAAAACGCGGTTCAGTGCGAACCGAGACTGCGATTCCCCCGACCAGTGCCCACGGGATCTCGAACTTCCGGCCTGCCTCTGCGAGGCGCCGAAGGGTTACCTCAAAGCCTGTCACTGACGCTCGCGCGGTGTTCCGGGGCAATCCCCATGCTCGGCACCGGGGCGGGTGCGGAGCCATCCGTCGAGGCGGCGCGCAATCGTCGCTTCGTCCTCATCCGGATGACGGCGGCGCAGATTCTGGCGCATCAGCGCCACCCCGGTCTCGTAGAGTTCGAAGGTTTGTTGCAAGCGTCGGGCCGGTTCGTTACTGGTCGAGGCCACCATCGGATTATCCCACGCGATGTAGCGGCAGGCGCGACCCGATCGCCGAGCGAGTCAGCCCACGTTCCGCATCAGTGCTGGGTAAGCGCCGAGCGAGCCCGAGAGACGGGGAAACCGAACGGGGCGCCCGCCGTCGCGCCACCTTCAGTGACGCCGCTTCAGCAAAACCTCGCCAAAGCCATCACGCGAACCGTCGCCAACGCCGATCTCAGTGATGTGGTCGCCGAACTCCAAAAACCGGCCCACCCGCTGGCGGTATCTGACCGAGGATCCGTAGCTCAGTTTCGAGATGTGGCCGCCGAAGAAGACGCGGAGTTCAGCGTAGCGGCGATTTTCGATTCGAACGTGTTGATCGGGATGAACAAGTAAGCACCTCGGTACTGGTGTATCCGGATTCAAAGTAATCCTCCCCGTCGCGCCGCGCCCATCGACCGGCGCACAGATCCCGGCCACCGGATTGCGCCCGTCGGACGGATCCTTCCCCCGATCCGCAGACGCGGTCGAAGCAGTCAGCGACGCCGCAATCAGCAATCCAGCCACCCTGCCATGACTGGGCCGCCCTACGGGGCCGCCCTACGAAGATTCGCAATCGGCCAACCATCGTCCCCCAAGCCCCCACAGTCGAGACCATACCCCTCCGCAAAACGCCCGGTCATATATTCAGGGCTCGCGCAGGAATAAGCGCGCGATTTAGGCGGTCGATCAGCGAGCGGGGCGGTACCGCAGCATTCGACTACTCTGCCACCCCACCTCCGGATCGGCTGGCCGTCGGTCGGGGGTGATCCTCGCGCCACGATCGGGCCGGGGGCACGGCCGCAAGCCGGGATCCGCCGAGACGAGCTGATTCCTCGGCTTCCCGAGCCAGGTCTGTGTCAGGTGATCTGCGCGCTGACCTCAAAGCTGGTGACGCGCGGCGGGCCCGGGAAGCCAGCCTCGCCAAGACCGCCCAGCGCCGGCATCAAGACTGCGTCGCGAAACGCCTCGTACTGCTCCCGCGAGTCCCAGAGGCCGCAGACGATCCAACCGTTTTCGCTCGGCCCCGCCCAGTGACGGTGCCCACTCGGAAGCGATCCCGACTGCGAGATCGCGGCCCGGACCGCCTGATAGCCCGATTCGGTTCCTCCAACGAACTCGTTACAGACCATGAATGCCACAGCGCGAACCTATCACCGACTCGAAACTTCTCGAAAAATCGCCGAATCGGCCGGACAACGATCAGGTTGTCGCCAAAACGGCCGACTATCTTGTCGAGTGATGGATCCGAACGGCGGAACGACAGCGGCGCGGTTGAGGACGCGACGAAGCAGCGCAGCACTGCTTGCGTTGGTGGCGTTGGTGGCGTTGGTGGCGCTGCTCGCCCTGCTCGCAGCCCTCGGCAGCGCCCGTGCCGAGGCAAAGAGCTTCCAGCCGCCCCGGGGCAAGGTCTTCACCGGCACTTCCGACACCGGCCAGACCAGCGACTACGCCGAGTTCCGCGAACTCGCCCGCGCCCACCCGGCGATTCTTCAGTCGTTCGAGGTTTGGGGATTGGTCCCGCACGAGGCGATCCGCCGTTGGGACGATGTCAGCGCCCGCGGAATGCTCAGCTTGTCGACCGGAAAGTGCTGGGGATGCCCCGCCGTGATCAACCTTTCAAGCATCGCCAACGGGAAGGGAGATCGCTACCTGCTGGCGCTCGCTCGCGCCCTCAAAAAGCGCAGCCTCCCGACCTACATCCGTCTGTTTCCGGAGATGAACGGCTTCTGGAACGCCTACTCGGCGGTCAACCAGGACGGCACCAAGCGCGGCAGCGCGAACTCGACAAAGTCATTTCGCCGCGCCTGGCAGCGCACGGTGCTGCTCGTTCGGGGCGGCAAGCGGGCGGCGATTGAGCGCAAGCTGCACAAGCTCGGGATGCCGAAAATCAAGGCGAAAACGCAGCGCCGCCTGCCGTCCCCGAAGGTCGCGTTCGCCTGGGTGCCGCAGGCGAGCGGAACCCCCAACGTCCCCGGAAACGGGCCGAAGGCGTACTTCCCCGGCTACGACTACATCGACTGGGTCGGCGCCGACATCTACGGCCAGTACGCCAACTTCGCCGGGCTGACCAGCCTCTACAACACCTACAAGAAGCGCCCCTTCATGGTCCCAGAATGGTCGCCGTGGAACATCGATAACCCCGATTTCGTCTCGCAACTTTTCAACTGGATCGACTCGAAGGAACGGGCCAAGATGCTCGTCTACTACCAAGACTTCGGCGAGGGCGTCGACAACGAGTTCGAGCTGACCGACTACCCCGACAGCCTGAAGCGATTGCGCAAGCGCCTCAACACGGCCCGCTACCTGCCGTTCGCGCCGGGCGAAAAGTAGCCCGCTCGGCCAGACCCACCGGCCCGCCTTCTACAGTCCCCCAATGGGGCGAGCGGCCAACCAGTCAGCGGCGAAGCGGCGGATTTCTCGCGAGGTCTCCTACCCGCTCTTGCTGGTCAGCCTGCTTGCCGTCTCCGGGGTTGCGGGCCTCTACTTCGGAGTGATCCGAACCGGGATCGGTCAGTCGCTCGACCAGGCCGCCTACGACGGGCGGATCAGCGTCGGCAGCAAGGCGGCGATCCAGGCCCGTCAGATGCTCGGGATCATCTCGACCGGGTCGTTGGCGGTGGCGATCGTGGTTGTCGCGACGGTGGCGGCGATTCAGGGCCGGTGGCGGCTCGCGGTCCTGGCGATCGGCGTGATCGGCTCGGCGGTCTTGGCGACCGAGTTCCTCAAACTGATCGCGCTGGAGCGACCCGACCTCGGCGTTTCGCCCGGCGCCGCCAACTCCTACCCGAGCGGCCACGCCACGATCTGCATGGCGATCGGGCTCGGACTCCTCCTGGTCGTACCCGATCCGCTGCGGATCCCGACCGGGATTTTTGCGATCGCCCTCGGCGCCGCTGCCGGAACCGCCGTCGTCGCCGTCGGCTGGCACCGCCCGTCCGACGTGATCGGCTCAAACCTGGTCTCACTGGCCGCGGCCGCCGGGTTCTTCGGCCTCTTTTTGACGATTTTCCCCGACGAGTTGCGCCAGGACCGCGCTGGCGAGGACGCGGCGGAGGCGAGGCGGAGCGCCGACCGTCTCGAGATCGGCGCGGCGCTGGTGACGATTCTCGGCCTGATCGCGGTCGCTGCGTTCGCGTTGGCGCGACACCGAGACGGGATCAGGTTGACCGACGACCTGAACCGATTCGTCTTCACCGCGATCGCCCTCACACTCAGCTCGTCGCTCAGCGTCTTTGCGCTCTCCTGGGCGCGGGCGCGACGGGTCTGACCCCGGGCGCGGGCGTTCACGCCACCTCGAGCAGGCGCCCCTGGTCGCGCAGCCGCTCCCGACCCTCGCGCAGGCAGCGGTTGACCTTGGTGTAGGTCCAACCGGTGATCGCCTGGATCTCGGCGTAACCGCAGCCCGCGGCGTAAAGGCCGATCGCCCGGCGCTCGGCGGGGCGCAGGTCGCGAAGCGCCGCCGCTGCCAGGCCGACCCGCTCGCGGAGCACCACGGCCTCAAACGGTTCTAGACCGCCAGCGGCCGGCTCGCGCGGACCCCGATCGGGCTCGGCCGTCAACCACCCCGGCGTGACCGTCCGCTCGCGAGCCGCCCGTACCGCCAGCGCCTCTCGCTTCACCACGGTCGTCAACCAGGCGATCAAGGCGCCCTGGTCGAGCTCCGGCGCCTTCCGCAGCAGGATCTCGAACCCGCGCTGCACGACATCCTCGGCATCGGATTCACAAAGCGAGAGACCGGCGGCGATCGAGCGGAATCGTGCCCGGTGGTTCACGGCGAGATCGGCGGCAAGTGCGACCCGTCGAGCGCTCGCGGCGATCGGTAGCGGAGTCCGTCGGGAGCGGCCAAGGTCTGGGGTTCGGGGTGCATTCATACCCCTTCCAACCCCGGCAAGGCGAGCCGCGCCCCCTCGCAGATGCTCCGAGGTCGGCCGGGCAAATCCGCAACGCCGGTCCCAAACCGCCCCAACCGCTCACATCAGGCGATCCGATTGTCAATCATTGGCCCCGAATGCGGGATCTCTGGGTGAAACGTCAACGCCGAGGCACGACCTCAAAGGGCGGCGCGCTGGCGATCGCGATCGCCGCGGTGCTGGGCTGCGCCACCGTGCTCGCACCCGCCAGCTACGGTGCCGGCGCCTTCCCGCCGCCCGGTGGCCAGGCCTTCCACGGCGTTTCGGACACCGGCGAGCTGAACCGCCTCTACTCCTTCCAAAGGATGCTGCACGTCCACACCCCGGTAGTCCAGAACTTCGTTACCTGGGGCCTTGGCAAGCCGCTTCATGAGGCCTACCGACACTGGCGCAAGGTTCACTCGCGCGGAATGCTCTCGATCTCAACCGCTCCCGGCTACGCCGAGCCGGGCGTGATCAGCCCCCGCGCGATCGCCCGAGGCCAGGGCGACGGCTACATCCTGCAGCTCAATCGCGAGTTCAAACAGCTCGGTGATCCCGTCTACATTCGCCTGATGCCGGAGATGAACGGGAGCTGGAACGCTTACTCGGCCTTCAACTCCGACGGTAGCTCGCGCGGCGCCGACAACGCCGCCAACTGGTATCGCCAGGCGTGGCGGCGGTTTGACGTAGTCGTTCATGGCGGCCCGCTCCACAAGGTCAACCGGCGGCTGCGCCGCCTCAACCTGCCCAAAGTGAAAGCGCGCTGGAACTACTCAAAGCGAGGATTGCCGCGGAAGCTGCCGCAACCGAAGGTCGCGATGATCTGGGTGCCGCAGACCTCCGGCTCGCCGAAGCTGCGCTCAAACCGTCCCCGCTCGTACTGGCCCGGCGGGCGCTATGTCGATTGGGTCGGCCTCGACACCTACTCGAAGTACCCCAACTTTGACGCCCTGAGCAAGTTCTACAAACGAAAGCAGTGGGACAACAAGCCCTTCATGATCGGCGAGTACGCCCCCTGGGAATCCGACGCCGCCGCCTGGGTCAGGCAGCTCTTTCGGTGGCAGCACGCGCACCAGCGCGCCAAGATGCTCGTCTACTACCAGGGCTTCGGAGCGACCGGCAACCCGTTCTTGCTGAAGCAGTACCCGCACGCGAAACGAACCCTGCGGCGGATCCTCAGCGCGCGGGAATACAAGCCCTACGCCGCCGGATCTCGTGACAAGCCGGGTATGATCTTTCATTGATGGGCACCAGCGTCGTCACCGGGGGAGCAGGATTCCTCGGCTCCCACCTCTGCGACGCACTGCTGAAACGCGGCGACCGGGTGATCTGCCTCGACAACCTCGACACCGGGTCGCTCGACAACATCGCCCATATCCGCGAGGCCCGCTTCGATTTTGTCCACAAGGACATCACCAACGAGGTCGAGATCAGCGGCGCGGTCGACTCGATCTTCCACCTCGCCTCGCCGGCCTCGCCGATCGACTACGCGCGGCTGCCGCTGCACACCCTCAAGGTCGGCAGCTACGGCACCCACCACATGCTCGGGGTCGCCAAGTTCAAACGCGCCCGGTTCATGATCGCCTCGACCTCGGAGGTCTACGGAGACCCGCAGATCCACCCCCAAACCGAGGACTATTGGGGCCACGTCAACCCGATCGGGCCGCGCGGCGTCTACGACGAGGCAAAGCGCTACGCCGAGGCGCTGACGATGGCTTACCGCCGCCAACAAG
>JAHEXU010000179.1 GCA_023251975.1 bacterium
ACCGGAAGGCCCGCGGCCCGCTCGAAGGGCCGCGCCGCCAGCCGCCCGGCGAGCCGCCCGGTCGGCGGGTCGGGAACCGCCAAGCGGGTCGTCGGATCTCGCCTTGCTGCCAAGCGCCCCGGCACCCGCTCCGGCGCCAAGCGCCCGACCGCTCGCGCCGCCAAGCCGCGCAAGCTGTTCGGGGCGCGGCCGCCCCAGCGCCCGGCATCGGCGCCAGCGCAACGGAATAATGGGCTGCGTGCCAACGGTGGTGATCGCAGCGGGCGGGACAGCGGGGCACGTGGTGCCGGCGCTGGCAGTCGCCGACGCACTGCGCGCTGAGGGCGCCGAGGTCAGCTTTGTCGGGACCCGCGAGCGTGCCGAGGCCGAGCTGGTCCCGCAGGCCGGGTACGAGATTGACTTCCTCGCGGTCAGCGGGATCGACCGCAAGAACCCTTTCCGTGCCGCCGCTGCGCTGTCGCGTGCCGCCGCCGCGATCCCCGCCGCCGCCGCGATCCTGCGGCGCCGCTGCGCCGACGTGGTGATGGGAGGCGGTGGCTACGTGGCGGCCCCGGTCGGGCTCGCCGCCCGGGCGCGCGGGCTGCCGCTGATCTTGACCGAGGCCGACAGCCACCTCGGTATCACCAACCGGGCGCTCGCTCGCACTGCGCGTCGGGTCTGCCTCGCCTTCGATTTGGACGGTCGCAAGCCGCCACGCTACCGGGTTACGGGGCGACCGATCGACGCCCGGATCGGCACGATCGATCGGGCCGCCGGCCGGGCCGAACTCGGGCTCCCCGAGGGCGGTCGCTGTCTGCTCGTCTTTGGTGGCAGCCTCGGCGCCCGCACCATCAACCGGGCCTGCCTGGCCGCCCACGTCGGGCCGGACGCTCCCGCCGCCAAGCGCGACTATCAGGTTTTACACGTCGCAGGCAAGCGCGACTTCGCCGAGTTGCGGGCCGCGCTGCGCGGCCCCGGCAGCGATCGCTATTCGATCGTCGAATATCTGCCCGGGCTGGCGGGCGCGCTCGCCGCCACCGACCTGGTGCTGGCACGCTCGGGCGGATCGGTGTTCGAGCTGGCCGCGGCGGGTTGCGCGGCGATCTTGGTCCCGTATCCGCACGCCACCGCCGATCACCAGACCGGCAACGCCGCCTGGATGTCCGACGCCGGCGCCGCCGAGGTGATCGACGACGCCGCGATCGACGCGGCGAGCGTCGCGGCAACGGTGGCCCGGATCTTCGCCGACCCGGATCGACTCGCCGCGATGGCCGCCGCCTCGCGCTCGCTGGCTCGACCCGAGGCGGCAAACGAGATCGCCGCCGAGATCTTGGCGGCCTCTCGATGAGCGCTGATTGGTCCGCTCGCCGACTTCACTTCATCGCGATCGGCGGTTCCGGGATGAGCGCGCTGGCCCTGGTCGCCGACCGCTTCGGGGCCCGGGTAAGCGGTTCCGATCGCTCCGACTCGCCCTATCTGCAACGACTGCGGAGCGCCGGGATCGAGGCCCGAATCGGTCACTCGGCCGACCAGGTGCCCGCTGACGCTGAGGTCGTGGTCTCCTCGGCGATTTCCGAGGAGAACCCGGAGTTGGCCGTCGCCCGCGCGCGCGGCCTGGCGGTGATCCATCGCGGCGAGCTGCTGGCCGAGGTGTGCGAGACATCGCGGGTGATCGCGGTCGCTGGCACCCACGGCAAGACGACCACAGCCGGGATGATCGTCTGGGCGCTCCGCAGGCTCGGGGCAGCTTGCGGGGGTGCGATCGGGTCGGTCGGTTATCTGATCGGCGGCGATCTGCCCGCGGACGGCGAGTTCCCGGCCGGCAACGCGGCGGCACCGGTTGCCGGCATCGCGGCCGGACCGCTCGACCTCGGCGATTGGCTGGTTGTTGAAACCGACGAGAGCGACGGCAGCTTCCTTCGGGTCACCCCCGAGATCGCGATCGTCACCAACGTCGAGCTCGATCACCACTCGCACTGGGCCTCGCAGGCGGCGCTTTTCGCCGCTTTCAACGACTTCTTGGCGCCGGTTCGGGTCGCGATCGTCGAAGCCGATCGACGGCTCGATCGGATTGTTCCCAACCAGGCCAACCAGGTGATCCGATATTCGCTCGAGACCGCGCCGCGGCCCGCCCTGCGGGCACCCGGCCTTCACAATGCCGACAACGCACTTGCCGCCCTGGCCGCGATCGAGGCCGCGTTCGGGGCTGCGCTGGGTAGCCGCGACGCGCTCGCCGCCGCTCTGGCCGACTTCCCGGGGATGCGGCGACGGATCGAGTTTCGCGGCACGATCGCCGATCGTGAGGTCAGCGTCTACGACGACTACGCCCATCACCCCAGCGAGGTCCGGGCTGGCTTGAGCGCGCTCCGCGAGCTGTCGCCGCGCCGCCTCGTCGTCGTCTTCCAACCGCATCTCTACTCGCGCACAAAGGCGCTTGGCGAGCGGTTCGGGGTCGCCTTGGCGGCGGCCGATCTGGTCGGGGTCCTCGATGTCTACGCGGCGCGTGAGCAGCCGGTCGGCGATCTCGCTGCGGTCAGCGGGCTCGACGTGGCGCGGGCTGCCGCGGCGGCGGCGACCGGTCGGCGGGTGTTGTGGCTGCGATCGATCGAGCGGGCGCGTCAGCAACTCGCCGTCGAGCTGCGGCCGGGCGATCTGGTCGTGACGATGGGCGCAGGGGACATCGATTCGCTGGCGAGCGCACTGCTTCGGGGCGAGGGGGCGAGCCGGTGAGCCTGCCCGACGGGGTGATCGCCGACTTCCCGCTGGCCCGGTTGACGACGGTTCGAACCGGTGGCTCGGCTCAGTACTTCGCGCGCCCCGAGGATGAGGAGACCCTGATCGAGTTGCTCAGCTGGGCGGGCGATCTTGAGATCGAGGTAGGAGTGGTGGGGTCGGGCTCGAATCTGTTGGTATCCGACGCCGGAGTGCGCGGGCTGGTGGTGAAGTTGAGCGGCAAAGGACAGTTGACGAGAATCGAGCGGGAATCCGACCGGGTTCTGTGCGGGGGTGGCGCGCGGCTGCCGAAGGTCGCCGCCAAGGCTGCTCGCTGGGGGCTGGCCGGAATCGAGTTTGGCGTCAACATTCCCGGCAGCGTCGGTGGGGCGGTGCGGATGAACGCCAACGCCTACGGCGGCGCTCTCGCCGAGACCCTGGATGCGGTCCGGGTGTGCAATTGCGACGGGGTTGCCGAGCGTGGCCCCGAGCAACTCGGCTTCTCCTATCGCCACTCGAACCTGAAGCCCGGCGAGGTCGTCTCCGGCGCGGCTTTCTCGCTTCGCGCCGAGCAAGTCGGGGCGGTAAAGGAGCGGATGGACTCGATGCGGGCGCGCCGCCACGCCGCTCAGCCGTCGGGGATCAAGACATTTGGCTCAACCTTCAAGAACCCCGATCCGAAGGCGGCGGGGGTCGGCGGTCGGACCGCCGGGCAACTGCTCGAGGCGGCGCAGTGTCGCGGCCTCGGCGTCGGCGCTGCCCGTTTTTCCCCAGAGCACGCCAACTTCGTCGAAAACCGCGGCGCCGCCACCACCGCCGAGGTACTGGAGCTGATCGATCTCGGTCGGCGTCGGGTTCGGGAGCGGTTCGGGGTTGAGCTTGAGACCGAGGTTCAACTGCTCGGTCGGGTTGACCGGCCCGATCGGTCGCCGGGCTCGCCCCGAGGTGCCTCGTGAGCGGGCGCGCCGCCGGGGTGGCGCTGCCGCGCGCGGCGGTCAGCGGCTCGCGCCGTCGCGCCGCCAGCCGGGCTGGTGAGCGCAAGGCCCCCCGCCCCTCGCGTCGTTTCCTGGTCGTTGTGACGGTGCTTGCGATCGTCCTCGCGGCTGCCTACGTGTGGTTTCGCGACTCCGGCTTTGTCGCCGCCGAGAAGGTCACGGTGAGTGGAGCCGGCGGTGATGAGGAGCTGGTTGCGGCGCTGAAGGGCGAGGCTGTCGAGATGAGCACCCTGCACTTCGACGCGGGGCGATTGGCCGAGGTTGCGGCCCGCTTCGGCAACGTCGACGCAGTCACGGTCAAGGCTGACTTTCCGCACACCTTGGGGGTGACGGTATCGCTGCGCGACGCGGTTGGCTACGTCGAATCGTCCGACGGCAAGTTTGTCGCGGCGAGCGACGGAACCCTGAGCCCGGCCGAGCAGATTCCGCAGGGCCTGCCGCCGTTGCAGCTTGAGGCGGAGCCGGGTGCCGGGACGGTTGGAGCCGACGATCTTGAGCTGCTACGGGTGATCAAGGCAGCGCCACAGAAGTTGACGCCGCTGATCAGTGGCGGCGCCCTCAGCCACGACAATGGGCCGGTCCTCACCCTGGGAGACGGGATCGAGCTGCGCTTCGGTGACGACTCCCAGGCGCGTGCCAAATGGATCGCCGCGGCCGCGGTCCTCGCCGACCCCGAGGTGACGACCCTCTCCTACATCGATTTGACCTCGCCGAGTCGCCCCGCTGCCGGTGGCGCCCCGGTCCCCGTGATAGCCGACCCGGCGGAGGCTCAATACGAGCCTTAGCCTTAAATTTGACGCTCAAAGCCTCGTGTAGAGGTCGAGAAATCTCGCTTGCAGCATAGGCAGGCCGCGATTGACGACTTCGACCGGTAGCGTAGGTTCAGGTACGATTTAGGCGCCCGAGGGCTCCGAACAGCCTCGACCAAAGCTTTAGACAGCGTTCTGGAACCCGAGAAAACCAAATGGAAGCCTCTTCGTACCTAGCCGTAATCAAGGTCGTCGGATGCGGCGGCGGCGGCACAAACGCCGTCGGACGCATGATCGACTCGGGCCTCAAGGGGGTCGAGTTCGTCGCCGTCAATACCGACGCTCAAGCACTTCGAGGCTGCGACGCCGATGTCAAACTCGCGATCGGACAGCAGCTGACCCGAGGTCTCGGGGCCGGTGGAAACCCGGAGGTCGGCAAAAACGCCGCTGCCGAGAGCCGCGACGAGGTGAAGGAGGCGCTAAAGGGCGCCGACATGGTCTTCGTCACCGCGGGCGAGGGCGGCGGTACCGGTACCGGCTCGGCGCCGGTGATCGCCGAGATCGCCAAGCAGGAGATCGGGGCGCTGACTGTCGGTGTCGTCACCAAACCGTTCGAGTTCGAGGGCAAGCGGCGGATGCAGCAGGCGCTCGACGGGATCGAGCGGTTGCGCAATGAGGTCGACACCCTGATCGTTGTCCCGAACGAGAAGCTGCTCTCGATCGTCGAGCGCCGCGAGCCGCTGCGAGTTGCCTTCGAGAAGGCCGACGATATCCTCCGCCAGGGTGTGCAGGGGATCACCGACCTGATCACGATCTCCGGCCTGATCAACCTCGACTTCGCCGATGTCCGCGCGATCATGACCGACGCTGGTTCGGCGATGATGGGGATTGGCGAGGCGTCCGGCGAAGGCCGAGCCGCCGAGGCCTCGAAGTCCGCGATCTCCTCACCGCTGCTCGAAGAGGAGATCAAGGGCGCCACCGGGATGCTTCTCAACATCACCGGCGGCGAGGACATGGGCCTGTTTGAGGTCAACGAGGCGGCCGATGTGGTCGTCGAGACCGCCGATCAGGGCGCCAACATCATCTTCGGTGCGGTCGTTGACCCAACCATGACCGACGCGATGCGGGTCACCGTGATCGCGACCGGGTTTGACGGCTTCGAGCTGATGGCGCGGACGCCGGAGCGAGTTCGCGCCCGCAGCCGCGCCCGCGGCGTCAGCGGCCGCGATACCTCGATCCGCAACCTCCGCGTCGACGACGACATCGACGTCCCGCCGTTCTTGCGCTGAACTCGGTTCGGTGAGTCCGGGCCGAGCATGAGCGCCGATCGTTTCGACGCTCGATTTCCGCCACGCCGCCGCCTGCTCGCGTAGCCTGAGCGGCGATGAGCGGCGCAACTGGTGCAGCGGGGGAGGTTCGGCGGACGGCGCTTTACGAGGCCCATCGTGCGGCCGGGGCGAAGCTGGTCGAGTTCGCGGGCTGGGAGATGCCGATCAGCTACGGCGGGGTGAGCGCCGAGCATCTGGCGGTTCGGGGCGGCGTCGGCGTGTTTGATGTCTCGCACATGGGTCGGATCCGCACCGCCGGACCCGACGCCGAGCGGTTCTTGCAGCGGCTTTTGAGCAACGATGTCGCGGCGCTCGCGGT
The DNA here is from genome assembly GCA_023251975.1 of bacterium. Lineage (GTDB taxonomy): Bacteria > Actinomycetota > Thermoleophilia > Solirubrobacterales > 70-9 > JAHEXU01. The sequence continues at coordinate 6,083 of JAHEXU010000179.1, forward strand.
CGGCGGGGCCCAATACTCGTGCCTTTGTCGCCAAGACGGCGGCGTCCTCGACGACCTCTTCAGCTACCGGCTCGATCAGGCCGAGTATCTGACCGTGACCAACGCCGCCAACCACGAGCGTGACCTCGGCTGGTTTCGCGAGCAGGCGGCCGGGTTCGAGGTTGAGATCGAGGATCGCTCGGCGATCTCGGCGATGCTGGCGGTGCAGGGGCCCGAGGCGCGCGGTCTGCTTGGCGAGGGGACCGAGTCGGGCGCGGCCGCTTTGCCGGCGCGGATGCGGGTCGGCGAGGTCGAGTTGTTCGGGGAGGCGGTCCTTGCCTGCGGAACCGGCTACACCGGCGAGGACGGCGTCGAGCTGATCGGCGCGCCCGATGCGGCGGTGCGGCTTTGGGCCGAGCTGGTGCGGCGCGGGGTCGAGCCGGTTGGCCTCGGGGCGCGTGACACGCTTCGCCTCGAGGTT
>JAHEXU010000180.1 GCA_023251975.1 bacterium
AGCGAACTCGTCGATCCCCTCGATGTCGGGGGGCTTGGGCTGGGTCAGGACACCCGTCGCCCCGATCACGAAGCGCGCGGTCAACTCGTCGCCTCCGGCGGTCCGAAGCCGCCACAGGTGGGCGCCATCGTCAAAGCCCGCGCTGACGACTCTGGTACGAAAGCGAACGCGCTCGCGGATCTCGTACTTGTCAGCGCAGTGGCGCGCATAGGCGTAGAGCTCGGACCCCGGAGCGTAGACTCGCGACCAGTCCGTCCGCCGCTCAAACGAGAACTGATAGCTGAACGATGGGATGTCGACGGCGACGCCCGGGTAGCGATTCCAGTACCAGGTGCCGCCAACGTCCTCGCCCTGCTCGAGCAGGATGTGGTCGTCGATCCCGCTGCGCGAGAGGAGGATCGACGCGCCGATCCCCGAGAACCCGGCGCCGACGACGATCACCGCGTGGTCTGGTCGCGGGTGCCTGCTCATGCTCATGCCATCAGTGCCATTGCGTTGGCCCGTCGCCGCGCGATCATCTTCAAACCATGACGCGGGCGCAGGGTCAGCGTCGCCTCGGGCACCACGGCGAACCCGGGGAGGAGCTCGTAGGTGAAGGCGCGGCTCATCATCGCCGTCACCAGCGTCCCCTCGATCACGGCGAAGCTCTTTCCCGCACAGACCCGGCGCCCCGCGCCGAAGGGCAGATAGGCCGAGCGGTGATGGGCACGAGCGTTCTCCCCGATGAAGCGACTCGGGTCGAAGACCTCAGGGTTCGGCCAAAAGCGGGCGTCGTGATGAAGCGCGTGGACCGGGATCAGCACGTCAGACCCCTTCTTGATCCGGTTACCACCGACCTCGTCGTCGGCGACGCAGTGGCGCGGAATGATCCAGGCAGGCGGGAAGACCCGCATCGCCTCGAGGAAGCACGCCTGGGTCCAGTGCAGCCGCTCGACGTCGGCCAGCGACGGGCGGCGGTCACCGAGCACCTCATCGACCTCCGCGAGCATGCGTTCTCGCGCGGTGTCGTTGATCGCGAGCAGGTACCACATCCAGGCGAGCGCGTTTGCGGTTGTCTCGTGGCCAGCCAACATAAACGTGGCCGCCTCGTCGCGAACCCGCTGCAGGGGCAGCGGCTTGCCGTCGGAGTCGCGCACCGAGAGCAACAGGCCGAGCAGATCATCGTCGCGCCCGCCGTTCTCGCGGCGATCGTGGATCAGCGTCCAGACGGTCTCGTCGATCGTCTTCATCACCCGGTGCAAGCGGTTGATCGGCGGCGGCAGGAAGCGGCCGCGGCGGACCATCGCGGCGCAGCCGCGCGCGACGAATACCGGCGGGTTCGTGATTAGGATCAATCGCGTCGCCCGCTCGGCCGCGCGTAGACCGTAGGTAACGGTCGGGCCGATCCGCCGCGCCAGGTCGGCCATACCGTGGCCAAACAGCGCCGAGCCGACGATGTCGAGCGTCAGCTCGGTCATCGCATGGGTCATCTCGATCTCGCCCGCCTCTGCGATCTCGTCCTCGAGCCCGCCGAGGAAGGCCTCGACGGGATCGACCATGAGGTCAAACAGATCGGCGAGGTGACGCTTGGCGAGCACGGGGTTGACGAGCATCCGGTGGCGTCGCCACGACTCATCCTCATCGGTGAACAGGCTGAGGCCGACAACCGAGCGTAAAAGCTCGTACTCGATCGACTTGTGGTAGCGCTCGACCCCCTCGTGAAGCACGTGATCAACGTGCTCGGGATGCTTGAGCAGGTAGGCGGTACGGCGGTTAAACCGGAATCGCGCGATCTCGGCGTCACCGGCGCCGTTGATCAGCGGCCCATCGACACGGAGGCCGCGCAGCAGGGTGTCGGCGGCCACCCGAACTCCGCTGATCCGTTTGATCGGTACGGGCGGGGCCGCGATTGTCGACCTCATCCCGGCACCCCGGTCGCGTACCCACGGCGGCCAGCGAAGAATCGTCGCTCGGCGCGGCCGAACCGAGAGGTCTGGATCTTGCTGCGTGCCATTCGGATCCGTTCGCTGCTTCGCCGATTGTACGATCAGCGAGCCACGGTAGCAGGCTGATCGGATGAAGCGGCCTGAATCTTCAGCCAGTTCGTTGGTAAAGGACTCCGACCCCGACCCTTGGCGCGACCGCGGCGCGGCCCGGCGGCTAGGACTCCGACCCGACCGTGCCGTCGCCCTCGAAGTCCGCCTCGGGTGGCAGTTGACCGCCGCGATCGGTTCCGGCGATCAGTTCGTCGGGCCGTGCATCGGCTGGGACAAATCCGGACTTCATCCCGAAGTAGACAGACTGCGGGTGGTGGGCAACGATCGCGACGGTTGATTGTTCGGGCTCGACGGCGTAGGCAGACGACAGAGTCATCCCGATCTCTTCGAGCCGCAACAGCCGCCACAGCTTGGCGTGTTCGGATTGCTCGGGGCAGGCCGGATAGCCCCATGAGTAGCGCCTGCCCTGACCGGGGTCAATCGCGAGATCGCTCCGGACCCTGGCATGGTTCCATTCCGCCAGGCCCTCGGCCGCTTGGACCCCGAGACCGTGTACCCAGAGCTGCTCGGCGAACTCGCCCGCCCGCTCAAGCGCCCCGATCCGCTTCGTCACCTCGGCGCCGACCGTCACCGCCTGCAGAGCGACGACATCGCGACCCCCGCCAAGCGGGCGGTAGAAATCGGCCAGGCAGATCCGGTCGTGGCGCGGCTGGCGCGGGAAAACGAACCGCTCCAGCTCGCGGTCATGGTCAGCGGGGTCGAACACGACCAGCTGGTTGCCCTCGGCGTTGCAGGGGAAGTAGCCGAGCCGGACCCGCGGCTGCAGGTAGTCCTGCTCGGCCCACATCCGCTCCAACTTGGGGGCGAACCCCTCCTCGCCGTCGTAACCCTCGACGATCCGGCGCCACGCCTCACCTTTCCTGCCCCGTCCGCCCCAGTGCAGCTTGAACAGGACGTGGCGATCAAGGTGGGGGTAGACCGCGTCGAGGTCGGCTGCGACCTCGCGAACCCCCCAAAACGGCGGCGTCGGAATCGCCGCATCGGTGCGGACGGCGGAGCGGACCGAGTCGTCGCTGGTCGGGGGGCCGTCGTCGGGCACCTCGACCTTGTGGCGCAACTGCTCGGCCTCGGTTCGAATCCGCCCGACCAGGGCCGACCGGGCCTGAACGTCGAGCAGCGCGTCCATCGTGTCGAGCCCCTGGAAGGCGTCCTTGCAATAAAAGACGCCGGGGCCGTAGATCTCGTCCGAGTCGCGCCCGCCTGGATAGAGGGCGCGACGGCCGAAGTCGCGGTTGATCGCAGCGCCGCCCAACAGGACCGGGAAGTCGTGGCCGCGGCGGTGCAGCTCACCGATGCAGGCGGGCATCTGCTTCGAGGTCGAGACCAAAAGCGCCGACAGGCCGATCGCGTCAGCCGAGTGCTCGACCGCGGCGTCGATGATCCGGTCGATCGGGACCTGCTTTCCGAGGTCGATCACGGTGTAGCCGTTGTTCGAGAGGATCGTGTTGACGAGCGACTTGCCGATGTCGTGAACATCGCCGAAGACGGTCGCGATCACAACCTTGCCCTTGCTGTGGCCGTCGATCCGGTCGAGGTAGAGCTCAAGCTGGGTGACCGCGCGCTTCATCACCTCGGCCGACTGCAAGACGAACGGCAAGATCAGCTCGCCAGCGCCGAACTTGTCCCCGACCTCCTTCATCGCGGGCAGCAAAACCTGGTTCAGGGTCGGGACCGCGCCGATCTTCTCGACCGACCGATCGATCCAATCCTCGACCCCATCCTTCTTGCGACGCAGAACGTGCCAGTGCAGTGCCTGCTCGGGCTCCATCTGGGCGGTCGGGTCGGCCGCCTCGACCTCGGCCTCAGGACCCTTCGCCTCGAAGTGGTCGATAAACCGCTCCAACGCGTCCTCGCGCCGGTCAAAGACCAGGTCATCGGCCAGGTCGCGCTCGGAGTCAGGGATCTCTCCGTACGGGGTGATGTGGTTCGGATTGACCATCGCCAGGTCAAGCCCGGCCTCGACGCAGTGGTGCAGAAAGGTCGAATTGAGAACCGCCCGGGCGGGCTGGGAGATCCCAAAGCTGACGTTCGAGACCCCAAGCGAGGTCCTCACCCCCGGCAAATCTCGCTTCAGCAGGCGGATCCCCTCGATCGTCGCTGCCGCCGAAGGCCTCCACTCCTGCTCGCCGGTCGTCAGGGTGAAGGTGAGGACATCGAAGATCAGCGCCTCACGAGCCAGTCCGTGCTCGTCGCAGGCGATCTCGACGATCCTTCGAGCGATCTCGAGCTTGCGCTCCGCCGTCTTCGCCATCCCGACCTCGTCGATCGTCAGCGCGATCAGGGCGGCGCCATGACGCAGCGCCAGCGGAATCACCCGGTCGGCCTTGGCACGGCCAGCTTCAAGGTTTATCGAGTTGACGATCGCCCGGCCCGGGATCCGCTCCAGCGCCGCCTCGATTACCTCCGGCTCGGTCGAGTCGATCTGGATCGGCGCGGGCTGCGTCAGCGAGATTCGCTTCACCAACTCGCCCATCTGAGCGTCCTCGTCGGCCCGCTCGGTCAAGGCGACGCAGATGTCGAGAAGGTGGGCGCCGCCGTTTACTTGGTCCTCGGCGACCGCGACCAAACCGTCGTAATCGTCGGCCAAAAGGAGTGCCTTGGCGGCCCGCGAGCCTTGCGAGTTGACCCGCTCCCCGACCAGGGTCGGGGCTGGCTTTTGGACCAGATCAACCGCCGTCATCATCGAGGCGACCCGGAGCGGCCGCGGCGCCGGACGGTCGCCGAGGCGGTGCGAACCGACCCGCTCGGCGATCGCCGCGATGTGCGCCGGAGTGGTACCGCAGCAGCCTCCGACCAGACCGACGCCGTGGTGCTCGACAAACTCACCAAGCACCCGGGCCAGTTGCTCTGGCGTCTCGGGGAAGATCGTCTCGCCGTCAGCGCCTTGGATCGGCAGGCCCGCGTTCGGAATGCAGTGAATCGGCAGCGGCGAGTTCTCGCCGAGGTAGCGGACGGCGTCGCGCATATCCTCGGGGCCGGTCGAGCAGTTGAGCCCGAGGATGTCGACCCGCATCCCTTCGGCGATCGCCAAAACCGCGGCGATGTCGGTCCCGAGCAGCATCTTGCCGCCGTTCGGCAGCAGGCTGACCGAGACCTGGATCGGCACCGTGCGACCAACCCGCTTGAACGCTTCCCGGCTACCGATGATCGCCGCCCGCACCTCGAGGATGTCCTGGGCGGTCTCGATCGTGACCAAATCGACCCCGCCCTCGAGCAGCGCCCCGGCCTGCTCATCGAACACCTCGACCAGGCGGGCAAAGCTGATCGCGCCGAGCGTCGGGTCCGTCGAGGCCGGCAGGAACCCGGTTGGGCCGATCGATCCAGCGACAAAGCGGCCCGGCCCGGCGGCCCGGCGCGCGATCTCGGCGGCGCCGCGGTTGATCTCAACCGTCTGCTCACCCAGTCCCCACTCCTCGAGCTTCAACCGCGAGCCCTGGAACGAGTCGGTCTCGAGCACCTCGGCACCGGCCTCCAGCATCGAGTGATGAACCTCCTCGATCACGTCGGGACGGTTCAGGACCAGCGCCTCGTGGCATTTTCCATTCAGGCCGCCGTAATCCGCCGAACTCAGCTCCATCGGCTCCAGGGTTGCCCCCATCCCACCGTCAAAGACGATCACCCGCTCACGCAGCGCCGCCACAATATTCCGTTCACTCGTCATCGCTTCATGCTCCAAATCGCCTGGCCGCCCCAACCGGGCCCGTCAAGGATAGGGGCGGGCCGACAACGCGACCGGTCGAACAGACTGCTCGAACTAGATGCTCGAACTAGATGCCCACAATCGGGTATCGTGGCGCCCGGTCAGATCGAGTCGGCCCGAGAGCCAAAGGAGCCCAGATGTCCAACCAATTCGACGCGCTTGTGGTCGGTGCTGGCGCTGGCGGCCTTTTTACCGCCGCTCGACTTGCCAACGCGGGCTACCGGACCGTGGTAGTAGAGCGGCTGGAATGGGTCGGCGGGCGCGCCTCGACCCGTCAGATCGACGGCTTCAAGGTCAATAACGGCGCGATCGTGATCGAAGTAGGAGGCATCACCGAGGAGACGTTTGCGGAGGTCGGGGCCGAGTTTGACGTTCGCCAACCCCAACCGCCGATCCTCTACCGGATCAAAGGCAAGGATGTCGATGTCAGCGGTGGTGGCTGGGGAATGCTGTTGTCGAAGCTGACCCGGCAGGGCGCCAAGCTGATGAGCGGCCTCGGCGCCGCCCGCGAGGACTCGGGGCTGCCCGAGGACGAAATCTCGACCGCGGATTGGGTCAGTCGCTACACCACCAACGAGTCGGTCCACGGAATCTTCAACAACATGGTCGGCTCGGTCTTTGCGGTCGGCGCCGACGAGTTGCCAGCCCGCGTCTTCCTCACCTACATGACCCGGAAGAGCGCCTTCAAAAAGTTCGGTTTTTGCCCCGACGGGACGATCGGGATATGGCGGTCGCTGGCCGACCGGATCGAGCAGCTCGGCGGCGAGATCTGGCTCGAATCCGAG
>JAHEXU010000018.1 GCA_023251975.1 bacterium
GCCCGCGTCGATGTGGGCCATGATCCCGATGTTGCGGGTATTCTTGAGGGAGAAGCTGCGTGGCATGTTGTCGGGTTGCTCGGTGGAGTCTTGGCGTTGCTACGTGATCGATCGCTGGACGCGGGCGCAAAAAGGGCCCCATTCGGGGCCTCGCCGAATTTCGGCAACCTGCCCAAAAAGCCCGTTATGCGGAGCTGCGATCCATTTCTCGTGCGGACGCCCGCGAGAAGCCGACCCGGCCCTGCGAGCGAGGCGGGATCTTAGGGCATAACGCGCCGCGGCGTGTCCGAGCGCGGTCGTCCAGCCCCCGCCTCCAGCGCACAGATTCCAGCTTGGTTGCGCCGACCGACACCGGCCACATCGTTTGACCACCGATTTTCCCTCCTTCCGCCTTCCTGACGTGGCGGGGACGACCGGGGTCAACAGGGTCGAACTCGTCGATTAGACCCCCAAGAAGTCGCAGATAGAGCCGGGCTCCACCGAACCGACCGGAGTGGCGATCCTGGCGATCGACCGTGCAGTTGACCCCAAGCGGGGTTTCTGCACGTTCGTCGACTCGCCGAGGTGATTTGTCGCCTGGCGCGGCACCGGCGGCTGGCTTGGTGCGCGGTGGGGTCATCGCGGCGCCTTGGGGGCGGTTTGGCGTCGGGGCGAGGCGGGCGACCGGGTCTGAGCGCGAGCAACGCTCGGGGTCGGCGGCCGGGTTCGCCAGCCAGTGGGGCGCGGAGAGGAATCAGTCATCTAGAGTACGCGTCGGTACAGGGTCGGCGAGAATTCGCCGGGAGGACCAGAGAGAGCCATAACTTGAGCGACGCGCTGCGCAGACTTACCGGGGCATGGAGGCTGGGACCTCGCCGTGCCGACCTTCGAGAGCCGTCCGGCGCTCGCCTTGGTTCATCGCTCAAGCGACTCCGCCCGCCTCGACTCAGCGGCCTGCCGGTCTCCGCCTCAGTGGCGGTTTCCTGGCCCCTCCTCGCGAGCGGCCTGCTGGTGATCGGCGCGGCGGCGGCGCTGATCGTGTCGCAGTTTCTCGACCTCCGCTCGGTCAAAATCGACACCGTCGGCTACATACCGCTCGACGGGGCGGTGTCGGCGCCGGTCGTCGCCACCGACAAGCTCGGCCCGACCCACAGCTACCTCGCCTTGGCGATCGGAATCGTCGCGCTGATCGTAATCGGCGCCGCCCTGCTGTCCCGGCGCTGGCAACTGTCGCGCCTTTTGATCGTGCTCGGCGGGGCGGCACTGGCGATCTCGGTCCTAAAGGATCTCCCCGCCGCCAAGGAGATTCATCGGTTCGAGCTTGCCTATAAGGACGCCGACTGGGACCTCGAGCGCGGATTTTGGCTCCAGGTTGGCGGCGCGATCGGGGTTTTGGTCGGCGCCCTCCCGTTCTCGTTGGCGCTGCGAAACCGCGCCCGGGCGGCGCGATGACCACGGTTCGCGACGCCCTCCGACCGAGCACCTTGCTGCGGGCCGATTCGCTGTTGCCGCTGTTGATCATCGGCGCCGCAATCTTGCTGATTGGCTCCGAATCGATGACCAAGTTCGAGCTGGTCGCTCCCGGCGATCAGCCGCTTCGCGATGTCGGCGCCGAGCACTCCTACGCCCTGGTCTTGGTCGCGGTCGCCGCGATCGTCGCGACGATCGCCACCGTCATCTCGGGCTCGCGGACAATCGCCTGGTCGGTTGCCACGATCGCGGTGGTAGCGCTAATGATCTTCCTCACCGTCGATGTCCCGAAGGTCGGGGAAACCGGCTCGCTCGAAGATGCTGTCTTGGTCTTGCCGACCGCCGAATCACAGCCGCGCGACGGTTTTTGGGCCCAAACCCTCGCCACCTTGGTGATGGTCTTGGCCGCCGGCACGATGGCGACCCTGTCGGCCGAACAGCTATCGAGTTCGTTCGGCCGTGATCGGGCCGCGACCGGGGGCGACGGCTGAGCGGCAGCCGACGGTCGGCCGAACGGGTTGGCGGCTACCAGCGGTAGTGGGCGAAGGCCTTGTTGGCCTGCGCCATTCGGAAAATGTCGTCCTTGCGCTTGTAGGCGCCGCCTTGGCGCTGCGTAGCGTCGAGGATCTCGCGGGCAAGCCGCTCCGACATCCCCTTCTCGCGACGGCTGCGGGCGAACCCGACCAGCCACCGAACCGCCAGGGTGCGGGCGCGACGCGCCGGAACCTCGACCGGGACCTGATAGGTGGCGCCGCCGACCCGGCGGGAGCGAACCTCAAGGACAGGGGTAAGTTCGTTGATCGCCGACTCGAGTACCTCGAGCGGGTCCTGGCCGCTGCGCTCGGCGACCACCGCGAGGGCATCGTAGACGATCGTCTCGGCGGTCGACTTCTTGCCGTCGAGCATCACCTTGTTGATGACCTGCTGGACGAGGCGGTTGCGGTACTTCGAATCCGGTGTTACCGGCCGGATTTCAGCGCGATTTCGGCGGGCCACTAGCGCTTCACTCCGTACTGCGAGCGCGCTTGCTTGCGATCGGAGACCCCGGCCGCGTCGAGGGTGCCGCGCACCACCTTGTAGCGGACTCCGGGAAGATCCTTGACCCGACCGCCGCGAACCAAGACCACCGAGTGCTCTTGCAAGTTGTGGCCCTCGCCCGGAATATAAGCGGTGACCTCCATCCCGTTGGTCAGCCGGATCCGCGCAACCTTGCGAAGCGCCGAGTTCGGCTTCTTCGGGGTCGTCGTGTAGACACGGGTGCAGACGCCGCGACGCTGCGGTGCGGCGACCCGCTGCTTTCGGCCATGCCCGGACTTGAGGCCCGGGGTCGTGACCTTCTTGCGCGGGCTCTTGCGGCCCTTTCGAACTAGTTGATTGGTGCTCGGCACGGCGGCGAATGGTACAGATGCAGCGATTCGGCGGCACCCCGGTCCTCAGGTCGCCTCGCGGCGCTCTATTCTGGCGCGCCGATGGCCCGGACGACAACGATTCCCCAGCGACCGATCCTGGCCGTCGATATCGACGGAGTTATCTGCCCCTACGGCTGGGATGAGTCGCTGCCAAGCCCACCGGGCCGGGTGATCGTTGTCGACGGGCTCCCTCACTGCCTGTCCCACGCCGCCGGCCTGACCCTGCGCAGCTTGGTCCCGTTCTTCGAGCTGATCTGGGCAAGCGGCTGGGAGGATCGCGCCAATCGCCACCTCCCGCCGCTGCTCGAGATGCCTCCGTTCCCCTACCTCAGCTTCGCCGGCACGGCGCGGTTTGGGACCGCCGACTGGAAGCTGCCCGTGCTCGAGGCGTTCGGCAGCGGGCGACCGCTTGCTTGGATCGACGATTCGCTCGATCACAAATGCTACGCCTGGGCCGAGCACCGCCCCGAACCGACCCTGTTGGTCCAGCCGATCTCGGGGATTGGGATCACGGTCGAGCATCGCGACGAGCTGATTCACTGGGCGCTGGATCACCGCACCTGATCGTGCCTGCAAAGCGGTCGGATCCGGCCCGCCGGGCGGGATCAGGCGACCCGGGGCGATAGACTCGCCAAGGCATGAGCGAAGGGACGAAGATGGTGATCTTCATGGGCCTGATCTTGAAGATTCCGGTCGCGGCGATGCTCTACATCGTTTGGTGGGCGGTCCGCCAGAACCCCGAGGTGGACGAGGTGGAGCCACCGAACGAGGGCGACGGACAGGACTTCCACCGCTTCGGTCGCGCTCCAAGGCGCCCGCCCCGCACCCCCCGTCGCGGCGGCCCGCACGCCGCGCCGCGTTGCGCTCCCGAGCCCTCGGCTCGGCGCTCGGTCCACTGACTTCGGCCGGGCCGGGGCGGCTGCGGGGTTTGGGCCCGCGCAAGCGGTCGGTTAGATTCTGAGTCGGCTGTAGCGCTGTCGAACCGGCGGCGCGGTCCAGGCGCGGTCAAGCGGCTGCGGGGTTCCGATGTGGAAACCCTGGGCGTAGTCGACGCCGAACTCGCGCAGCGCTTCAACCGTCCGCTGATCGCTGACGTACTCCGCGATCGTGTTCTTGCGGAGGCTCTCGGAGAGGCCGACAATCGCTTGAACGACCGCCTGGTCGGTCGGGTTGCGTCCGAAGTACTCGACGAAGTCGCCGTCGATCTTGAGGTAGTCGAGCGGCAGGTGCTTGACGTAGTAGAAGGATCCGAAGCCCGCGCCGAAGTCATCGAGGGCGATCTTGCAGCCCATCGAGGCGATCTCCTCGGTGTACTCGCGGGCGGCGTCGATGCTGGCGACCGCCGCAGTCTCGGTGATTTCGATGACGAGGCCGCGAGCGTCGGCGCCCGAGCGCCGCAGCTCGGTATCGAGCACCGAGAGCACATGCGGGTCCCCGATCGTTCGCCCCGAGATGTTGATCGCAACTCGGACGAAGTTGCCGAGCCGCTGCTGGGCCGCCAGTTCATTTACAGCGCGACGAACCACCCAGGCGTCAATCTCACCGATCAGTCCGGAGCGCTCGGCGGCCGGCAGAAAGGCGCGCGGTCCCAGCACCTCGCCGTTCGGGCCCAGCATCCGAATCAAGAGCTCCTGCGATGCGACCTTGCCGGTCGCGAGGTCAATGATCGGCTGCGCGTAAAGGATGAAGCGGTCTTGCTCGAGCGCCTCGCGGATCCGATCGCTCCAGGTTCGATGGGCGTCCATCCGGGGCCGGTATCCGGCGACCGGCCGATCGACTCCGACCCGATCGCGCCCTGCCTCCTTCGACTCATAAAGCGCCGAATCGGCCCGCGCCAGCAGGTTGCTCGATCCATACAAGCCAGCGGTCGGGACCGCCGCCACCCCGGCGCTCAGGGTGGTTCGGATCGGCTTGCCTTCGAAAATGGTGCGGTGACCGCGGATCAGCAAGACCAACCCGTTGATGATCCGCTCGGCCTCGACCAAATCCGCCCCGGGCAGTAGGACCGCGAACTCGTCGCCGCCGATTCGGGCCAGGATGTCGGTCTTGCGAATCTGCTCCTGCAAGACAGCGCCGACGCTGATGATCAGGGCGTCGCCGGCGTGGTGGCCGAGGCTGTCGTTGACGACCTTGATCGCGTCGAGGTCCATCACCGCCACCGCGAGCGGCCGCGACAGGCGTTCGGCGCGCTCGAGTTCGGACAGCATCGCCTCGTCGAAGCGCCGCCGATTGAGCAGTCCAGTCAGGGCGTCTCGGTCCGCCAGGTCGCGCAGTTTTTGAACCTCGCTTTGGGCCCGGGTTACATCGCGGAAGGCGAGCACGCGGCCGTTCGGGATCCCGCTCTCCGCGGTTACCGCGGTTGTCCGCAGCTCGAGGTTGCGGCCGTCGCGCATCTCGATCTCGACAAACTGCTCCCGCGGGCGCTTTTGCCCCTCCCCCTGCAGCTCGAGCCGCAACGCGGTCGGATCGAGGGCGGCCTGGACGATATGGGTGAGCAGCGCCCGGTTGTCGCGGCGTTCAACCAAATCTGCCGGGAGCGACCACATCGTCGCGAAGCGCTGATTGCAGTAGGCGATCGTGCCGGGATCGCTGATTACCAAGATCCCATCCGGGGAGGCCTCGACGGCGGCCTCGAGGATCGCCGGGTCGGTGAGGCCAAAACCCGCCGCGACCTGCTTCGGGAGCGGCGTTGGCACCGTCTGCAACGGCCGCGCCACGGCAGCAACGCGCAACCGCGGCGGCGCCAACCGCACGGCACCGCGTTGCGCTGCGGTCGCGGCGACGACGACCGCCCGATCAAGGTTTTGGCCCATCGCACAGCCATCGACCCGACGGGGCCGATCGTTAGGGTCGTCCAGGGCCCCCAGCACCGCGGCTTACCCGGCGACCGGGCGGCGAGCAGCCGACGACTGGCGGCGATTTCCCGCGTTCTGGGGTCAAGACCTGGGGCCGCAAACGGGGGCAGTTCAGCCTGGATCTACCGAACCAGGCTCAGGCTCAGCCGTCTTCGCCAGCTTCGATCTCCTGGGCCAGCTCCTCAAGCTCCTCGGCAAAGGAGGGTCCGAAGGCGTCGACCTCGGCGGAGTCACCACCGAGTCCGTACTCATCGCCGAGATCGTCGTCGTCGGCCAAGTCGTCGATCGGTCGGTGCGCCGGTTCGACCGGGGTGATCTCGATCGTCGAGTAATGCTTGAGCCCGGTTGCGGCGGGGATCAGCTTGCCGATGATGACGTTCTCCTTGAGGCCGACCAGACGATCGCGCTTGCCCTCAAGCGCCGCGTCGGTCAGGACCTTGGTGGTCTCCTGGAAGGAGGCCGCCGAGAGGAACGACTCGGTCGCCAGCGAGGCCTTGGTGATTCCGAGGATCACTTCCTCGGCCTTGGCCGGGGTACCACCACCGTCCTTGACATCCTTGTTGACCCGCTTGAGACGGTGGCGATCCTCAAGCTGACCCGGCAGCAGGCCGGTCGAGCCCTTCGAGTCGATCCGGACCCGCTTCATCATCTGGCGAATGATCAGCTCGATGTGCTTGTCGTTGATGTCAACGCCCTGGGCTCGGTAAACGCGCTGGACCTCGCGGACCAGGTAGACCTCGGTCGCGGTCCGCCCGTTGGTTGCGAGCAGGTCGGCCGGGTAGAGCGAGCCCTGGTTGAGCTGGGTACCGCGGCTGACAACCTGGCCCTGTCCGACCGAGATCTGGGTGCGTGGCGGGAAGGCGTACTTGTTCTCGACTCCTTCGGAATCGGTGATGAACATCGATGTCCCCTTGTCGGTCTCCTCGAAGCTGACGGTTCCGTTTTCGAGTGCCAGCTGGGCCAGGCCCTTCGGCTTGCGCGCCTCGAACAGCTCGACGACGCGGGGTAGACCCTGGGTGATGTCGAGTCCGGCGACGCCACCGGTGTGGAAGGTACGCATCGTCAACTGGGTTCCGGGTTCGCCGATCGACTGGGCGGCGATGATGCCGACCGCGTCGCCGAGTTCAACCAGATCGCCGGTCGCCAAGGCGCGGCCGTAGCAGGCAGCGCAGACGCCGCTTTCACGCTCGCATTTGAGGACTGAGCGGACCGGGACCGTCGCTGCGGCGTCGTCCGCCAGCGCGACGACCATCGCGGCCAGATCTTCCTTGCTGATCTCGCGGTTCTTCTTCAGCAGCGGGCCGTCAGGTCCGTCGAACTTCTTCGCCGCGAAACGACCGATCAGGTTCAGATTCGGATCGCCGTCGTCCCACAGCGAGGCGTCGACAAACTCGCGGGTTTTGCAGTCGTCGGTCCGGATGATCACGTCCTGCGCGACATCGACCAGACGCCGGGTCAGGTAGCCGGAGTCGGCCGTCCGTAGCGCCGTGTCGGCCAGTCCCTTGCGGGCGCCGTGGGTCGAGATGAAGTACTCGGAGACGGTCAGCCCCTCCATGAAGTTGGCCTTGATCGGCCGCTCGATGATCTCGCCCTTCGGGTTTGCCATCAAGCCGCGCATTCCGGCGAGCTGGCGGATCTGCTTGAACGAGCCACGCGCTCCCGAGTTCGCCATCATAAAAATCGGGTTGAGTTCGTGGAGGTTCTGCTCCATCTCGGCCCCGACCTCGTCGGTCGCCGCGTTCCAGGTCTCGGTGATCCGCTCCTTACGCTCCTCGGCGGTCATCTCACCAAACTCGTACCGCTCGATGATCTCGGCGGCGGTCGCCTCGTAGCGATCGAGAATCTCCTCTTTGTTCGGCGGCGGGATGACGTCGTTCTTGCCGATCGTGATCCCGGCCTGAGTCGAGAAGTGGAAGCCAAGCTCCTTGAAGGCGTCAAGCACCTGGGCGACCACCCCGGCACCGTAGCCGTCAACCAAATTCTCAACCATCTGGTTGATGTCCTTCTTGCGGAGCGAGCGGTTGACGTACTCGAAGCGATCGGGGTCCTCCTCATCAGCCAGCGCTTCGGCGAGCGCGCGCTCGATCCGATCGTTGAAGATGATCCGGCCGACGGTGGTCAAGAAGTGCTCGTGGCCGGGCTTGCGATATTCAGCGTAATCGTGCAGCTTAACGATCCCATTCTCGAACGCCAGTTCCGCCTCTTGGGCGTTGCGGAAGGTGTGCGGCCGCTGCCGGCCTTCGACCCCCCAAACGTTGTTCTTGAGGCCTTCGTCGAGCACCCCAAGCGCGTCGGCCTCCGGGCCGTAGGTCAAAAAGAAGATCCCCAACACCATGTCCTGGGTCGGCGTCGCCAGCGGTGCGCCGTGGGCCGGGCTGAGGATGTTGTTGGACGAGAGCATCAGGACTCGTGCTTCGGCCTGGGCCTCGGCGGACAGCGGCACGTGAACCGCCATCTGATCGCCGTCGAAGTCGGCGTTGAACGCGTGGCAAACCAAGGGATGAACCTGGATCGCCTTGCCCTCGATCAGAACCGGCTCGAAGGCCTGGATCCCGAGTCGGTGCAGGGTCGGAGCGCGGTTCAAGAGCACTGGATGCTCGTGGATTACCTCCTCGAGAACATCCCACACCTCCGGGACCATCGAGTCGACCATCTTCTTCGCGGCCTTGATGTTTTGGACCGCCTTGCGCTCGACCAAGCAAGCCATGATGAACGGCTTGAACAGCTCCAGCGCCATCAGCTTCGGCAGCCCGCACTGGTGCAGACGCAGCGACGGGCCAGCGACAATTACCGAACGGCCCGAGTAGTCGACCCGCTTGCCGAGCAGGTTCTGGCGGAATCGCCCCTGCTTGCCCTTCAGCATGTCCGACAGCGACTTCAGTGACCGGTTGCCGGGTCCGGTCACCGGACGTCCGCGGCGCCCGTTGTCGAACAACGCGTCGACCGCTTCCTGCAGCATCCGTTTCTCGTTGTTGACGATGATTTCGGGGGCGCCGAGGTCGAGCAGCCGCTTGAGCCGGTTGTTGCGGTTGATGACGCGGCGATACAGATCGTTGAGATCGGAGGTCGCAAAGCGGCCGCCGTCGAGTTGGACCATCGGGCGCAGCTCTGGCGGGATCACCGGAACCACGTCGAGGACCATCCACTCGGGGCGGTTTTGCGAGTTCAAAAACGACGACGCGACCTTCAGCCGCTTGACCGCGCGAGCCTGCTTTTGGCCCTTCGAGGTGTTGATCGTCAGTTCGAGCTCTTCGCAGGTTGCCTGCAGGTCGATCTGTTCGAGCAGGTCGCGGATCCATTCCGCACCCATTCCGCCCCGGAAGTATTCGCCCCAGCCGAACTGCGACCCGAACCGGTCCTTCAGCTCACGGAAGGTCGCCTCATCGTTGATGACATCCTTGACCTTCATCTCGGTGAAGAGCTTCCAAACGTCGCGCATCCGCTCGGTGGCGTCGTCGAGGTAGGCCTCGGTGTCGGTGATTTCGGTCTCGAGCGTCTTGGTGATGTCCTTGATCAGCTTCTTGCGCTCGTCGGCGGTCGCCTTCTTGGTCAGACCGATCTTCTCGGCCCAGATCTCGTCCTCCTCGGAGAACTTGGCGCCCTTCTCGGTCGTCTCGATATAGGCAACCCGGCGCAGCAGCGATTCACGGAGCTGCTGGGTCAGCTGCCCGCGCTCGGCCTCGTAACCGTCGAGGACCTTTTGGACCTCCTTCTCAAGCTTCGCAACATCCTTGGCGCGGGCCTCTTCGTCGATCCACGTGACGATCGACGCGGCGAAGTAGAGGACCTTCTCGAGCTCCTTCGGCGCCATATCGATCAGGTAGCCGATCCGTGACGGGACCCCCTTGAAAAACCAGATATGCGAAACCGGAGCTGCCAAATCGACGTGCCCCATCCGCTCGCGGCGAACCTTTGAGCGGGTCACTTCGACGCCACACTTCTCGCAGACGATCCCCTTGTAGCGGACCCGCTTGTACTTGCCGCAGTAGCACTCCCAGTCCTTGGTCGGGCCGAAGATCCGCTCGCAGAACAGGCCCTCACGCTCCGGCTTCAGGGTTCGGTAGTTAATCGTCTCCGGCTTCGTTACCTCGCCGTGCGACCAGCCGCGAATCTTCTTCGAGGAGGCGAGGCTGATCTCAATTGCGTCGAAGTTGTTGATGTCCATGTCTTCCGGTTTCTCCTGGTTTGCGGGGGCCTAAGGCGGGTTAATGTTGCGTTCGGGGCGGTTCGACCCTGGCGCTACGCCTTCGCCCCTTCCTCGTCGGCCGCGGTTTCGCCGTCGCCCTCACCGACCTCGGCTTGGTCGCGCACCTGCTCGTCGTTGGCCGCCTTGTCGGCAACCCGGACGCCCTGCAGGTCGATCCCGAGCTCCTCGGCCGCCCGCAACAGCTCGTCGTCTTCCTCTTCGATCGCGATGTCGCCGTCCTCGGAGACCAGGTTGGCGTCAAGCGACAGGCTCTGGATCTCCTTCAGCAACACCTTGAAGGACTCGGGGATCGACGGCTCGGGGATGTTCTCGCCCTTGACGATCGCCTCGTAGGCCTTGACCCGCCCGACCGTGTCGTCGGACTTGATGGTCAGCATCTCCTGCAGGGTGTAGGCGGCGCCATAGGCTTCGAGCGCCCATACCTCCATCTCACCGAAACGCTGCCCACCGAACTGCGCCTTGCCGCCCAGCGGCTGCTGCGTGACGAGCGAGTAGGGACCGGTCGAGCGGGCGTGGATCTTGTCGTCGACCAGGTGCGCCAGCTTGAGGATGTACATGTAGCCGACGGTGACGCGGCCCTCATAGGGCTCGCCGGTCCGGCCCGAGTAGAGCTTGAACGTGCCAGCGGCACGCGAGCCCTCGGGGGCGTCGAGGTCGACCCCAGCGTCGATCCCGCGGACGCCGTGATCGGCCTGCCAGCGCTCCAGCGCGTGGTCGACATCGAACACGGTGGCACCGTCGAACACTGGGGTGGCGATGTTGACCCGACCACGATCGGGCCGGCGGCTGCCGCCCTGACCGGCGATCCGCTGCTGCGCCTGCTTGTAGGCGTCGCTGCCGTCGTCATACCAACCCTCGTAGGCGGCCCAACCGAGGTGAGCCTCAAGGATTTGCCCGATGTTCATCCGTGACGGGACGCCGAGCGGGTTCAAGATCACGTCGACCGGGGTGCCGTCCTCCAAGAACGGCATGTCCTCCTCGGGGACGATCTTCGAGATCACCCCCTTGTTGCCGTGACGACCGGCGAGCTTGTCGCCCTCCTGGATCTTCCGCTTGGTCGCGACGTAGACCCGGACCAGGTCATTGACCCCGGGCGGCAGGTCGTCGCCGCGGTCGCGGTTGAAGGTGAGAACGTCGATCACGACCCCGCCCTCACCGTGCGGGACCTTCAGCGAGGTATCGCGGACCTCGCGCGCCTTCTCCTTGAAGATCGCGCGGATCAGCTTCTCCTCTGCGGTCAGCTCGGTCTCGCCCTTCGGCGTCACCTTGCCGACCAGCAGATCACCGGACTGCACCTCGGCGCCGACCCGGACCACCCCTTGCTCATCGAGATTTCGTAGCGACTCCTCGGAGCGGTTCGGAATGTCGCGGGTGATCTCCTCGTCGCCGAGCTTGGTCGTGCGAGCGTCGATCTCGTACTCCTCGATGTGAATCGAGGTCAGCTCGTCGTCCTTGACCAGGCGCTCCGAGAGGATGATCGCGTCCTCGAAGTTGTAGCCCTCCCACGACATAAAGGCGACCATGCAGTTCTTGCCGAGCGCGATCTCACCGCCGCTGGTCGAGGAGCCGTCGGCCAGCACATCGCCGGCCGCGACGGTCGCCCCGACCGAAACGATCGGTCGTTGGTGAATGATCGTGCCCTGGTTCGAGCGCATGAACTTGTGGAGCTCGTAGGCGTCCTTTTGGTTCCCCGAGCTGACAACGATCCGCTTCGCGTCGACCTCGGTCACGGTCCCGGCGTTGTCCGCCAAGATCACGTCGCCGGTATCGATCGCAGCGCGCCGCTCCATCCCGGTTCCAATGACCGGCGGGTCCGGCTTCAACAAAGGCACCGCTTGCCGCTGCATATTCGAGCCCATCAGGGCGCGGTTCGCGTCGTCGTGCTCCAAAAACGGAATCAGCGCCGTCGCAACCGACCAGATTTGGTTCGGCGAGACGTCCATCAGATCGACGCCCTCCGGCGTCACCGCAACCAGGTCGCCGTCACGGGAACGACAGATCACCTGCGGACCCTGCAGTTTGCCCGTCTCCGAGTCGATCTCGGCGTTGGCCTGCGCGATCACCTTCTCCTCTTCTTGGGTTGCGTCGAGGTGCTCAATCTCGTCGGTGACGCGACCGTCGCGGACGACCCGATACGGGGTGGTGACGAAGCCGTACTCAGAGATCTGGGCGTAGCTCGACAGCGAACCGATCAGGCCGATGTTCGGCCCCTCCGGGGTCTCGATCGGACACATCCGCCCGTAGTGGGTCGGGTGGACATCGCGCACCTCGATCGGGGCGCGCTCGCGGGTCAGACCGCCGGCGCCGAGCGCCGACAGGCGACGACGATGGGTCAGGCCGGCCAGCGAGTTCGTCTGGTCCATGAACTGGGAGAGCTGCGAGGAGCCGAAGAACTCCTTCATCGCAGCCACGACCGGACGAATGTTGATGATCGTCTGCGGCGTGATCGCGTCGGCGTCCTCGGTCGTGAGGCGCTCCCGGACGACTCGCTCCATCCGGTAGAGGCCGACTCGGAAGGCCTCTTGAATCAGCTCGCCGACGGTCCGCAAGCGGCGGTTGCCGAAGTGCTCGTACTCGTCAAGGGACTCGCTGACGGTCTCCCAGTTATAAGACTGCGCCTCGGCGGCGTAGTCCTTGATCGGGTTCTCCTCGTCGATCTCCTCGCTGACACCGAGCTTCTTCGGAATCGCGACCAGCTCCTTGATCAGCTTGACGATGTCCTCTTTGGTCAGCGTCCGGGTGTCGGGGTCGACATCGAGGTCGAGACGGGCGTTCAGCTTGTAGCGACCGACCCGAGTCAGGTCGTAGCGCTTCGAATCAAAGAACAGTTGCTCAAGCAGGGCCTTCGCCGAATCAACCGACGGCGGTTCGCCCGGTCGCTGTTTGCGAAACAGCTCGATCAACGCGCCTTCCTGGGTCCTTGTCGCCTCGGTGTCGGCCTCGATGGTGTGCCGCATGTAGACCGAGTTATCGAACATCTCCAGCAGCTCGTCGTCGGAGACGAACCCCATCGCCCGCAGCACAATCGTCACCGGCAGCTTGCGCTTGCGGTCGATTCGTGCGTAGACGCGGCCCTTCTTGTCGATCTCAAGCTCAAGCCAAGAGCCACGCGCCGGCATCAGGTTGGCAATGCAGACCTGCTTTTCACGATCCTTCGGCCCCATCACATAGGCGCCGGGCGAGCGGACCAGCTGGGTGACGACGACCCGCTCGGTACCGTTGATGACGAAGGTTCCGCGTTCGGTCATCCAGGGGAAATCGCCCATGAATACGGTCTGCTCGCGAATCTCGCCGGTTTCGCGATTTTGAAACGCGACCGAGACGTTGAGCGGGCGCGAGTAGGTGAGATCCTTCTCGCGACAATCCTCGAGCGAGTTCGCCGAAACGTCGAAACGAAACCGACCGAAGACGATCTCAAGGTTGCCGGTGTAATCGGAAATCGGCGAGACATCATCGATCGTCTCCCGAAGCAAGCCCGATTCCGTATCGGTCAGTTTCTCGAACGAACGACGCTGAATGTCGATCAGGTGGGGGAGCTGGAGCGGCTGCGGCAGGCGCGAGAAACTCCGGCGAATGGTCGTGGCAGCGGTAGCTGAGGCCAACTGGGCGACTCCTCAGGTGGTCGGGATCGGAAAACAGCGCGAAATCGCGGCACGCCCCTGCGGGGCCGAACGGCGCGCGACCACCGAGGCTACCAGATCAGGTGATGGCGGCGCCGTGCGCTTCGTCCCCGAGCGCTTGCTCCAGACGAAGACCCGGGCCGAGCACGACATGCCCTCGGCCCGGGATCGGTCTGTCAACGCTCAGGGCTTGGTAGTGCTGTGCGGAGGGCTGCCAGCTTCAGCCGGGGCGGAGCCGCCGACCCTGTCTAGCGACTCCCGCAGTAGCAGCGAGCCGCTGCAATTCAGAGTGGTGTCGCCACCGTCGACGCCGTATTCTCGCCGGAATGCCGCGACCACCGTCAACGGGGTTCCGGCGGTCGCACTGAAAACCCGCTCGGCGGTGTAGCCGAGCTGGGCCGCAACATTGCTGCTGCCGCTGCCGTTGCCCGACATCCCGACTACCCCCCAATTGTCGACTTCGACGGCATCAAACGCGCCAGCGAGTGTCGGACTGAGATCGAAGATTAGGTTGTAGAACTTGCCCGCAGTGACCAGTCCGGGACTGAAGTTGCAAAAGCCGCGGAGTGATGCGGACACATGCCCGGTTGCTTGCGGCGTAATCGTCGCGCTCGTTAGCTCCGTCTTCGATCCGTCAGCCGCCGGGGTCTCATACGTCGCACTGCTGCGTTGCGAAGCGGCGGTCAGATCGGCGCCGTTTAGGCCACCGCCAGATGAGCTGTCGTCGCGCACATCAACCGACCGAATGTCATCGTTGCGAATATCGCTGGTTTGGACGGCACCGTTGAGAATATCGACGGTGCGAACGTCTTCGTCGAGAATGTCGGCGCTCTTGACCTCGCCGTTGACGATATCGGTGCTGAAGACCGTGTTGGCGGCCATCGCAGTCCCGGTCCCAAGCGCTACAAACAATGCTATGTAGGCGACTAGGTTCCCGCGCAGATGCGCCAGGACGCGTGACGACGGGAAACGCTTTTCCATTTTTACTCCCCTTCGATTGGCAATCAATAATCCTCCCAAACCTAACGCTGCGATTCCCGCCGTCAAGACTCCGCCCGCTTGGGTGCGAGGCCGGAGCAAGCGCGGGTGGCCCGTTCCGGCAACTAAGGGCTCCCGAAAAAATAACTGCGCCTTTACGCGGCCGATCAGCGTCGCGGATGCTGCACCGCCCCGCTCGCTCCTCGATCGCCTAGATGACGCACTTATTCTTTCGGGAGCCCTAATCAATCAGCTCTAGCCAACCGGCTCGAGGCGAGCGAAATATCCGATCGCGGGGCCGGAACGCTCGGTCGCCACCAGGCCAGCAGCCAGGGCTCGAGCCTCGAGCGCGCTTGGCGCGACGTAATGCGGATCACCAAGCAACTCGCCGACGACGAGGCGCCCGCCCGGCCGCAGGACCCGGGCGATCTCGCTGAGCGCGCCAGTTTGGTCGGGGATCTCGCCGAGGACGGCGGTCAATACCACCGCGTCAAGGCTGTCGTCCTCGTATGGGAGCGTGGTTGCGTCGCCTTGGGTAGCGACGACGTTGCGGAGACCAGCTTTAGCGACTCGGCCCAGCGCGTGGTCGAGAAACCTCGGTTCGAGGTCATAGATATCGATCCGGCCGGCGTCGCCAACCCAGGCGGCCAGCGACGGGGTGTAGTAGCCAGCCCCAGGACCGATCTCACAGATCCGCTCGCCCGGGAACGGTCGCAGCACCGATCGCAGCCGCGATCGGGTGATCAGGGGATGCGGCGCCTCGACCCAAAAACGCTGCGAATACGGACAGGCCGACGGATTTTTCCGCCACCACAGCGCCGCGGCACCAATCGCGGCGGCGGCGGCAAACGCTATCCGTCGGCCCATACCGAATCTCCAGGGCGCGCGCGGCGCCGAGCTACTTCAGCTCGGCGGTACCGCCAGCCTCCTCGATAGCGACCTTGAGCTTCTCGCCCTCGTCGCGATCGATTCCCTCCTTGATCGCCTTCGGGGCCTCGTCGACCAACGCCTTCGCCTCCTTGAGACCGAGGCCGGTAGCCGCTCGGACCGCCTTGATGACCTGAATCTTCTTCTCGCCGGCTGCGGTCAAAACGACATCGACCGTGCTGCTTTCCTCCTCGGCCGCGTCGTCGTCACCGGATGTGGCAGCCGCCGGGGCAGCCGCGGCGACGGCAGCCGCCGAAACGCCGAACTCCTCCTCAAGGGACTTGATCCGCTCGGCGAGCTCGAGGACCGAAATCCCCTTCAGTTCGTCGATCCACTCTTCAGTCGTCATTGCCATTTTGTTGGTCCTCCTCGGATTGGGCAGTCTCGGGTACCTCCTCACCGAGGGCCACTGCGGCATCCTCGGCTGGGGGCGATTCTTCTTCAGAAGCTTCTGTCGGCTCGGCGGCTTCGGGCTCGGCGGCGTCGGGCTCGGTGGCGTCAGGCTCGGTCCCCGCCAGCTCGGTGCCGAGGAGCCCCTGCTCCGAGACCTGACCGAGCGCGATCGCCAGGCCGGCGATCAGCTGGTTGAGGGTCCGGACCAACCCGGTGAGCGGGCTCGCGATCAGGCCGACGAGTTGTCCGTGCAGGACCTCGACCCCCGGCAACTTGGCGATCGCCTCGAACTGGTCGCGGTCAAGCGATGTGCCATCCATCAGCCCGCCCTTGAAGACCAAAACCTCGTGCTTCTTTCGGAACTCGGCGATCGCCTTGGCGGCGATCACCGGATCACCGTCGGGGGTGACGTAGGCGAGCGCGGTCGGACCGACCAGATGCTCGTCGAGCCCGACCGTGCCCTGCTCGGCCAGGGCTATTTTTGCAAGCCGATTCTTGACGATTGAGAGGGTCGTTCCCGCCTCGCGGAGCTGATTGCGAAGCAGCGCCGCCTGGGTGACGCTGAGGCCTCGGTAGTCAACCGCGAAGATCGCGTCGGCTCCGGCCAGGTCGACGCCGATTTCCGCGATCGCGGTCGCCTTTTGTTCTCTATCCATCTCGTTGCCCGTTCGGTATCGGTCGCTTGCCTCGGTCGAGGCCGAAAAAAACCCGCGCTCAGGCGGGCAGACGATCGATCGCTCGGCTCGTCACCTCACCTGCACCGGCCTCGTCGCTTAGCGGCGGTTACGGAGCTGTCGCCCCACCGATGGTCTGTGGATTCGGCTTCGGCCGTCAGTCTAGGGGATCGGGGCGCGCCCGGCTCAGTCGCTGCTGCGACAGCGGTCGGCCTGGATCGCGATCGCGTCGTCGAGTCGGTGCTTGGCCGCAGCGACGGCTCGGCGGGCAATTTGAATCCGGTCCGGCTCTCCGCTCTGCTTGGCGCGGCGAAGTCGGATGCGGGCGTAGCGGAGCCGCTGCTCGGCGGTCTCGACATCGGCGGTCGCCTGCTCGCAGGCGGAATCGACCGGGGGCGGTTCGGTCACGATCCGCCATGAGCGCAACTCCGGAGTCGGATCGGCGTTGCCAGATGGATCGATCGCCCGGACCTGGAAGGTGTGACTGCCGTCGATCAACCCGGAGTAGCGCTTCGGTGATTCGCAGCCGCTCCAGGCGGCGGTGTCGAGCTTGCATTGAAATGTTGCGCTCGCCTCGGAGGCGGTGAAGCTGAATTCAGCGCCGGTCGACTCAGACGTTCCGGACGGCCCCGCGAGCAGGGTGGTCGCGGGCGCGATTTTGTCGGCGCCGCGCATCGTGAACAGGAACCCTCCCTCGCCCCCGGCCTTGCCGTCGACCGCGATCGCGTAATCGGTTCCGGCAACCGCCTCGAAGCTGACTCGACTGTCGCCGGAGCCGCATCGGGAGACACCGCCGTCGTCATCTGAGGCGACCGGGCTCAGCCCCGACTGGCCGCTGCCGAGGATCCGGTAAACCGCAACCACCGTGTCGAGCGGCGAATAGCAGGTGTCGATCGTGATCGAGTCGCTGCTCGAGGCGCGCCAGCGGTACCAAATCGACCGGCTCGCTGAACTTGCGGCGTGAGCCGGTTCGCCGCTCTCTGCGCTCGCCAAGTAGTTGAAGTCGGTGAAGCTCGCCTCGGCGGCGTTGAGGCTCCGCGCTGTGGCCAGGTCGTCGTTGTCGGGCTGGCCGAAGATCCGCAGCCGGAACGCCCCCTGGGTCCCACCGATCCCGTCGATTGCAATGCGAAAGCTCTCGCCGGCGGTCGCGTTCAAGCTCAGCTTGCTCGAACCGGCGCCGCACGATTCGCCGCCGCTGCTGTTGTCGGAGGCGACCTCGGTCAGTGCGTTGACCGCGCTGCCCCGATAGACGCCGAGCAGGGTGTCGATCGCCGATCCGCAGGTGTCGATCCGATAGGTGCCCGTCTGAGCAGGACTCCAGCGAAACCAAACCGAGGCGCCCCCGCTCGATCCGGCGTGATTGGGCTCGCCGCTCTGCTTGGTCGCGCGCAGGTTCGAACCGGGTTCGAGAACCCGGCGCCCGCTCAGCGCGAGCGGATTCTCGAAGCTGTCGTTGGCCGGGACCTGCCGCAAATCGAGGTTGTAGGCGCCCTCAGCCCCGCCCTTGGCGTCAACCGCAACAAAATACGGCGAACCCGCGACCGCGTCGAAGCCAAGCGCCGAGGCGCCGTGCCCACATTCTTCTGAGCCGGAATCGTCGTTGACGGCGACCGGGTTGAGGGTCCCGACCGAGCTGCCGGTATAGACGCCGAGCAGGGTGTCGATCTCGGACCCACAGGTCTGAACCAGGACCCGGCCGGCTGCCGGCGCGGCCCAGCGAAACCAGACCGAGCGGCCGCCGCTGCCACCGTGCTCGGGTTCGCTGGCCTCACGACTCGCCAGGTCGGTGTCGCCGGAGAAACCATCAACCGCGTCGGGCAGGTTGAACGCGGCGGCGAAATCGTCGTTCTGCGGCCGGGTATGTAGCTCCAGCACGAAGAATCCGGTTGAGTCGTTCTTGCCGTCGACCGCGAACTGGTAGGTCTGCCCGGCAATCGCGTTGAATCGAACCAGGCTGCCGCCGCTCGAGCAGTTGTCGCGACCACCGTCGTCGTCGGCGACGACCGTCGTCAAGGCAGAGACACTGCTACCGGTGTAGACGCCGAGCAGGGCATCGAACGCACTCGAGCAGGCGGTCAGTTTGACCGGCCCGGCCCGCTCGGCGCGCCAGCGAAACCAGACCGAGTGCCCGCCCGGATAGCCCGCGTGGCGGGGCTCGCCAGCTTGAACGGTGGCGAGGCGGTTGTTGCCGATCGTGATCCCTCCGACCAACTGCTCGGCGCGCTCGAACTGGTCGTTTTGTGGGCTCTCGACAAAGCGAATCCGATACGAGCCGACCGCCCCTGCGACCCCGTCGACCGCGACGTAATAGAGCCGGTTGGCCGTGACCCGGAATTGGATCTCATCGTCGCCCGATCCGCATCGAGTCGCCGCCGAGTTGTTGTCGGAGGCGACCTCGACCAACGATGAGACGCTCGGCGCGTCCGGGTTCGAAGCGGTATAGGCGCCGAGAACGGTGTCGACGCCGGAATCGCAGGTATCGATTTTGACCTGGCCGTCGCGTTCGGGGGCGTACGCCCACCAGGCCGAGTGACCGCCGGCTTGGCCGGCGTGACTGGGCTCCCCGGGTTCTTTCGTGTTGGAGGTCGAGAGCTGCTCGAGGTAGAGATTGCTGCCGAAGGTCAGGTAGGCGTCGCTGAAATCATCGAGTGGAACCTGCGATGACGCCCTGGCCGGCGGACCTCCGAGCACGAGCGAGGCGATGAGGCCGACCACGAGCCCGACCAGCAGCAGCGCGACGCGCGGTTCTTTACGGGCTCGACGCTCATCCATACACCGGGTTGAATCGGGGATTTAGCCGCGCTCCTTGCAAAACCGAGCCTCCCGCGGACATTCGTCGCCGCCCAACCCCGCTTACGACGGCAAAACCGGACCTATATACGAGGAGCGCCGGCTCAACGGAAAACGGGACTGGCGCGCTCAAAGTGCGAGAACCACTGCGTCCATGTTTCCGGCGTGGAAAGGAGCCCAACTCGCTTCGCGCCGATTCGCGCCCCGACGAGCTGATCTCGCCGAAACCCAGGCCTGCATCGACGACCCCAACCCCCGATCCGGGATCCGGGGCCCTGGATGTCCTTTGCCCGGGAATGAATCGACGCATCCTCGCCAAGGGCAACTCGTTTTTCACCGAAGACACCCCGGGCTTCGGGGGCTTCGGATCGAAGACATGCGAGGCCTTCGCCGGAACGATCGCCGCTGGCGGGGGGATAAAAATTTGACCGTCGTTCGACGGGTAAAACGAACGCACCAGACCCGCTTGCGCAGCAGATGTTGCCGCTACCCGGGGCCCGCCGAGCGCGGCACACTCCGAGTTCGGTCCGCCGAGCTCACCCCGAGCCTTCAAACCTCGACGCTGTCCTCCCAAAGACCGATCCCGCCCGGCTCTTCTCGCTCCGGCTCCTCCGCCGCATACCTGAGGCTGGTGCGCTCAAAGTGTCTGAACTGCCAAATCGCCGCGTTCATGTTTCGTGCGTGGAACAGGCCGAGCTTGCTGAGCAGACTGAAATCCTCGACGGTGAGGCCGGTTACGCGCTCGAAAAGGTCCGGATCCAAGGACTCGATGACATCCTTGAGAGCCGTTTCGCGGAAGTCGGTCCCATACATGAACACGGGTACACGGGCGAGGAACTTTTGCAGCTTCTCGCGGATCTGCTTGCGTTGCTTGGCGGTTTCGGTCTGAGCCCGCTTTTGCTCAGGGTCGAGCTTGCCGCCCTGCTCCCGTCGCGCCTTCTTCATCGCCTTCGTCGAGGTGACGACGATCCCGCCGTTTTGAACCAGCGCGCGGAAGTCCTCGATCTGCGCGAGCTTCTCGATCAGGCCCTCCTCGGCAAGCACCGCCGAGAGCGTGCGTTCGTTCACTTCAACCAATACCGGCGAGCTCCACTGCCGCGCCAGCGCGGTCGCGCCAATTCCGGCCGTCGCCCAATCGAGCACGTCGCCAGCGTCGAGTTCGCTCATCGCGCCTCCTTTGAATCCGAAGATGGGTAGGTAGTTCAAGAGCTTGCCGATCGCCTGCTCGGGGGTCTGGTTGCTCTCGGCCGCGAGGCGCAGACCGTACTCGGAGAGCAGGCTGAGCGCGCGGTTCGGGTCGAACTCGAACAGGTAGCAGGTCGGCTTTCGTACCTCGAGTCCACCTTCGGGGTCGCGGAAGGCAAACGACGACTGGACTCGGAACGCCGCTTGGAAGTAGGACTCGGGCGAGCGCAGCGAACGCAACATCAGGATCGCGCCCCACTCGCGGACGGTGACGCCGGTCATCAGCTTCCCGCATGACAGGGTGATCGAACCGGAGCCGTTCTCCCTGCCAACTTTGCCGATCGCTGCCTCTACCGGCGGCAGCGCGTCAGCGCCCTGCCCCGCATTTGACCCGGCCGCCACGACGACCTCAAAGCCGGAGAAATACGCATGCTCGGCGAGCATGTCACGCATTGCGAAGCATGAGGCGACATTGGGCATGTACCAGATCGAATGCCTGATCGGGTCCTTGAACTGCGGGCTTTCGTATGGAAATGGCGACTTCCGTCCAGCGACGATCTGGACCTTGACCTGCTCGGAGAGCTTGCCCCGAAGCATCTCGAGGAACTCGCCAACCCGGCCGATGTCCTCGAAGACACAGTCACCGGGCCCCGGAACACCCCTGTTCGTGCCCACGCGTTCTGCTCTGAAGTACTCGCTCAGCGAGAAGCCGGAGAACTCGCCGTCGGCTGCCCAACCCGCGGCGCCCGGCGCGATCTCGTAGGCAAACATTTCCATCCGCGGCAGTTCGAGGTAGGGGTTCTGCCCGTCCCCGGCGGACCAGCCCTGCTTCGCCGCCTGCTCGTCGACGTAGGTCCAATTGAAGGTCTGCTCTTCGGCGAACTCCCCGTTGGTGATCGCGCGAAACGGCGTCCCGGAGAGGTAGAGGTAGTGGGCGGACTCAAGCCCCAGGTCTTCCTCGGTTACCTCCTCCTCGGGCTCCTCAACCTCGGCCAGCCCCTTGTCCGTCGGGTCGTAGAGGTCGCGAGCGTGCTCACGCCAGGCGCCGAAGTGGTACTCGTCGAGAACGATGCAGTCCCAGGCGGTTAGGTGGATCGACTCGTTGTGGGCCTTCACCTGACCGTCGGGCGACTTCCCGTTCAGGTCCTGGAACGAGGCGAAGCGAACGAGGGGAGCTTCGCCGCCAAGCAGCTCGTCCGCAGCGGCGATCGGAGTGTCGCGGTCGACGAAGCGCCAGCCTGAGAAGTCGACATGACCGATCAGGTCGTCGCGCCACGCCGTCTGGACCGCGGGCTTGTAAGTGAGTACGAGGAGGCGCCGCCAATCCATTTCCTTCGCGAGCTGGTAGGCGGTGAAGGTCTTGCCGAAGCGCATCTTTGCGTTCCAAAGGAACCTGGACGGGCTGTCGGGGTCGACGACGGCGCGGAAGTACGCGGCGGTGCGCTCGACCGCGTCGCGCTGCTCAGGGCGAACCGGGAACGAGTCAGTGCGGTTGGGCTCAAACGGGACGCCGCAGCGAACCGTATTGATCGCGGCGCGAACCTCGTTTAGGGTCGCCTCAAACCACTCGCCGCTGGGCCGCTTGATTCCGGCTGCGACGAGGGCGGCGTGGACATCGTGATCGGCGAATTCGGTGCCGTCGCCGCGGACGGCGGGTTCGTCGAGAAGGATCTCAACGCCCTCGAGGTTCGGGTAGGCGGTGCCGAGCTGTTGCCTGATCCGCTCGCGGGCGCTTCGCTTGGTTGTCTGCCCGACCTTGATCAAGCCGGCCCCGGTGGTAGGGGTCTGCCCGGAGGTTCGCTGCCACGGCTCGGCGTCCTTGCCGACGACCGTGTAAGCGTAGATGCGGTTGGTCACGGCGTGGCGGTTCGGAACTTCTCGCCCCCCGGAAGGTGGCTCGCGGGGATCGGCGAGTCAAGCGACAGGTTCACGGAGCGCGGCGTGATCGAGGTTTCGATGTAGGCGCCCTGCTCGTCCGAGAGTCCGAAATACCGGTAGAGATCAGCGTCGTTCCAGCGGCGAGACATGTCGAGCATCGGAACGAATTTGAACCGGTCGGGGGTCACGTCCTGGGTTGCCTTCCGTTGAAGGACGAGGAATCGAACGAACTTGGTTGCCAGGTAGTAGGCGTAGTTCTCGGCTTCCGGCGCCGAATCGAATACGCCCGCGACCAGGTAGGTCTGCGTGCAGGCAGACCCCGGCGCCAACCCAATCGGCGCCCCGAGCACTACGTCAACGATGTTTCCGTCCTGATCAACGGGGGTGTCGCCTGACGAGGCCTTGGGGAGGAGCACCTTCCAGCGGTCAACCCAGTCGCGTCGCCGCTCCAGTTGCTCGGGGCGCAGGTAGCCGACCTTGGTGCCGAAGACGAGCGGGATGGCGCCCTCGAACGGCTCCGCCGCGGCGTTTTTGTAGTTGGTCTTGAGCGATTGGCCAAACGGGTCCATCGGACTGACGAGCTCAGCCAAGCTCGACGGCTCGCGTTGCTTGACCTTTTGCACGATTGCCGCGGCCCGATTGTCGCGGACGACGACGCCGTCTCCCTCGCGGAGGTCGCGTATCGCGGTCGAGAGAAGTTCACCACTGACCCGCGTCGACACTTCGCAGTCGCCGGCGTGGTCGCGATCCCAGAGGAAGTAATTGACGCCGCCGCGGATCTTCGCGGTCGGAAAGCAGTCGAAGATCCTCGGGTTGTCGACGATTTTGCGGAGCCGTCGGTCCGAAATCATCCGTTCGCGGAACTCGCCGAGTCCCTTCCCGCCGGTGAACCAACGCGACGGCGTGATCATCACGAGGTAACGCGGGTCCATCCTGATCGCTCGGTCAACGAACATCTGGTAAAGCGGGGTGATGTTCGCCGTCCGGTTGCCAACGGCGTCCTGCATCCCAATCTGATACGGCGGGTTCCCCACGATCACGTCGAACTTCATCTCTGCCATCTCCTCGGTCGGGTACGCCCCATGGATGAAGGCGTAGGCGTAGTTCTCGCGGCCTCCGCCGCGTTCCAGTTCTTCGGGTGCACCACAGATCCGGCAGCGCCTCTGCTTGAAGTCGTGTTCCCCGCGGACGAATGGGATGTTCCCGTCGTCAGAGTCGAACTTGACCACCGAGTGCTCGCCGGCGGCGTGGCGCGAGTAGTAGACGGTTCGGCGCGAGATGATCCCGGTCAGCTCGGTGACGCCGCAACCGAAGATCATCTTGCCGAAGATATGCTCACGTCGCTTCTTGAAGTCGGGCTCCCACTCGACCAAGCCTTCGAAGAGAAGCCGTTTGGCGATCTCGCGCAAGAAGACGCCGGATTTCGAGCATGGGTCGAGCCAGCGGTAATCCGGGGCTTGCCAGACCTCGGGGGGGAGCAGGTCGAGCATCGAGTTCGCGAGTTTCGGCAGGGTCGGCACCTCGTCGTTTGAGAGCTGGGCCAGGCACTCGAGGATGTCGGGGACGCGCTGGCGCGCGATCGGCGTCGGGGTCATGCTGCCGCCTGATATGCGGAACTCGTCGGCTCGATTTGACCTGCCAGTTCCGAGTAGCGAACCGGGACCTCGTCGCGGCGCCGCAGGGGCGCGAAAAGGCTGGGTTGGCCTGCCGCGGGATCAAGTGGGTGTGACCACTCCCGCAGGAACGTAGCGTCGACCCCAGGCTGATAAGCGACCAGTTCTACCTCGGCGCCATTTCCGAGGGTATTGGCGCAAACCAGGTTGGTTTCGAGAATCGCTTCGAGGGCTTCGCGAAATTCGTCTGTCGGCTCGGTTGCGCCGCAGGTCGCTAGATGCTGATCGAGCACGGTCCGCATTCGGTCGCGTGATTCGACGACGTTATCCGCACAGATGTCGATCCCGTAAATCGAAGCGACGCAGCGCAGCATTCGGTGCTCAAAGCGCTCACCCCGTCCGTAGCGGGCCGGGGTCACGTAGCGAAGCTTGCGAGCGAGTATTGCGACGAGGAAGTTGCCGTCGCCGCATGCGGGTTCGAGGAAGGTGCGGTCGGTGTTCCCCGGGTCGGCCCCGCTGGGGAACATGTTGGGGACCAGGTCGAGCATCGCGTTGACTTCACGCTCATGCGTGAAGACTTCGGCGAGATCGCGAACCCGCCGACGGGACTTGGTTTGCGCCCGATTTGCGACCGGATCTTGGATATCCAATCGATTCCCCACTCCGCGATGAAGACTAACCTGGGGCGCGGACGCGATCTCGTTGAAGCAATCCGAACCGCCCTGCGCACCGACGCCCTGGCTGGGAGCGGACGATTCATCCTGGATCCTCCGAACCCGGCGAGTGAATCCGCTTTCCAGGCCACGTCGGTTGGTGAACCCCCGCGGGGTGGCGCCCCGGTGGTGGGCGCGAATCGGCTCCTGGCGCCGGGATGCGGTGGATTCGCCGGTCGGTTCGGTCTTGCGCGAGCCCTAAACCGACTACGCGGCGTCGGCCGCAGCCGACTCGACCAGAATGTCGCGTTCGGACGCCTTCGAGGTGTCGAGCGGAATCCCGGGACCCATCGTCGAGCTGATCGTGATCGAGACCAGGTAGCGACCCTTGGCCCCGGCAGGCTTTGCCTTGACGATCTCCTCGACCACCGCCGAGTAGTTCTCGAGCAGCTTGCGGGTCTCAAAGCTCTTCTTGCCGAGCGTCATATGGACCAGGCCCTGGCGATCGGTCCGATACTCGACCCGGCCCGACTTCGACTCGGTGACCGCCTTACCAACATCGTCGGTGACGGTCCCGACTTTGGGGTTCGGCATCTTGCCCTGCGGCCCGAGAACGCGACCGAGCTTGCCGACCTGGGGCATCAGCGCCGGGGTCGCGATGACGACATCAAAGTCACTCCAGCCCGAAGTGATTCGTTCTGATAGATCGGCCGTGCCGACGTAATCGGCGCCCGCCGCCTCGGCGGCGCGAGCGGCGTCACCGTCGGCGAAGACAACCACCGAGACATCCTTGCCGAGCCCGTGCGGCAACGCCAGGGTGCCGCGGAGTTGCTCCTCGGCGTGGCGGACATTGAGACCGAGCTTGAAATGCACCTCGACGGTCTCGTCAAACGACGCGTTGTGGGTCGCCTTCAGGAGCTCGAACGCCTCTTGGGGCAGGTAGCGGTGGGTCCGATCGATCCGATCGTAATCGGAGCGCAGCCGCTTGCCCTTGCGCGACATCAGCCGTTCCCCCCGTCGATTCCGACAACGTCGACACCCATCGAGCGAGCGGTTCCGGCGATGATCTTGGTGGCGGCATCGAGGTCATTAGCGTTGAGATCGGGCATCTTGCGCTCGGCAATCGCCCGCACCTGCTCGACGCTGATCGTTGCCACCTTCTCGAGGTGCGGGACCCCGGATCCCTTCGCGATCCCGACCGCCTCCTTAATCAGGACCGCCGCCGGTGGAGTCTTGGTGATGTAGGTGAAGGAGCGATCCTCAAAAACCGTGATCTCGACCGGGATGATCGTCCCGCTGTCGGCCTGGGTCGCGGCGTTGAAGGCCTTGCAGAATTCCATGATGTTGACCCCGTGCTGACCGAGCGCGGGACCGACCGGCGGGGCCGGGTTTGCAGCCCCCGCGGGGATCTGCAGCTTGATCATTGTCAGAACCTTCTTAGCCACGAAATATTCCTCGAGTCACCTTGGGGAGCGTCCTAAATCTTCTTTACCTGGTCGTATCCGACCTCGACCGGGGTCTCGCGTCCGAAGATCGAGACCAGCACCTTGAGCTTCTGCGCGTCTTCGTTGATCTCGGCGATCTCGCCCGAGAAGTCAGTCATCGGGCCGGAGATGATCTTGATCGATTCGCCGACCGCGAATTGGGCCTGGGTGCGAGGCCGCTCCGCCGTCTCGCGCTTCAGGAGGCGGTCGACCTCTTCCTTGGAGAGCGGCAGCGGCTTGTTACGAGCGCCGACGAACCCGGTCACTCCGGGGGTGTTCTTGACCAACCCCCAGGCGTCGTCGGTCATCTCCATGTTGACCAGCACGTAGCCGGGCATCGTCCGTCGCTCGACCTGGACCTTCTTGCCGTCCTTGATCTCGGCGACATCTTCGGTCGGGACAACGACCTGGCGAACCCGCGAGGACTGGTCCATCGTTTGAACGCGATGTTCGAGATTGGTCTTGACCTTTTTCTCGTGTCCGGAATATGTGTTGATTACGTACCAGCGGAACATTTATTCAATCGGCTTTGCGGTTGGAGCTTGCTTAGGTCGGCGACGGAGGGCTAAAGGATGAGCTGGACGAGCGCGTTAAAAAGGGCGTCCAGCAGGCCCAGGTAGATTGCGGCGACGGCGACGAAAACCAGGGTAATGCCCGAAGCTTGAACAAGGGTCTCCCGATTCGGCCACTGCACCCTGCCAAGCTCGCGGACAACCGAGCTGAAGTAGGTGGCGATCCGGCCGCGCTGCTTTTCAACCGGGGCATCGCGCGGCTTGCGGCGATCGGTCGAGCGCTTTGAGACATCGCGCTTGGCCCGGTCGATCTGACGCTCACGGCGACGGCTCGGTCGTTCGGGCCCGGTGGCGTCGGCGTCGGCGGATTCAGCCTCGGCCCCCCATCCGATCACCTCGAGCGACTGCGGCGCCTCGGGAGCGGCGTCGACGGAAACCTCGGCAGCGACACCGGGCGCCGACTCGGGCGCCACCCGCTCGCTGCTCGGATCCGTTTCGCTGCTGACCTGCCCCGCGTCGAAGGAGCCGTCTTGCCGGCGCTTTCGCTGCTCGGCTTTGCGCTGTGCCCGACTCTTGGCCATCGCTACTCAGCGGGTCTCCTTGTGCGCGGTATGGGTGCCGCACCAGCGACAGTACTTGCGAACCTCGATCCGATCGGGGGTGTTGCGCTTCGATTTGTTGGTCTGGTAATTGCGGCGTTTGCAGCCCTCGCAAGCGAGGGTTACAGCGATCCGTACGTCTCCACGTGCCATGGTTTTCGGGCAGCCTCAGTTAGCTAAAGGAGTAGTTCAAGTTAGTCGGTTGACTCCCTCGATCCCGCCGGGTCGCCGTCGCGCCGATCAAGCGCGCGCACTGATACCCCGGGAACGAGGTCGCTGAAGCATAGCCGCGGCGCAGCCGCCAGGGCGCCCGATCCCGAGCCGGTTGCAATCCGGCGCTGTTGGGGCACCTCGCCGGGGGGCGTCAACCAGTCCAACGGGAGGTGGAAGCCGGTCGGGCAGGCCCGCCTGTCGGCTCAGTCGCCCCACCCCCGGGCGTCAAGCCGCCCCGTCGGGTCGTGATCGCCGTGCCCTACCAGCCCCGACCACGCCCTCCCGCGATTACCGCAACCGTCTGTCTGCGGCTTCTGCGCACCGAAATCGACCGGCCCGCGCAAACACCGCATGCCGCAGTTGGTTTCGATCGACCCCGCCAAAGCGGAACCCGTGGGTTTTGGCGAAGCGGGTGGGGTGAACGGCGCTGGATTGGCGGATCTAGCCTGGATCCAGCGAACCGGCCGAGTGAATCCGCTTTCCAAGCCAAGCCGGGGGTCGATTTGGTGAACACCCGCGGGGTGGCGCCCCGGGGGTGGGCGCGGACCCGCCCCCCAACCGGGCGCCGGGATGGGGGGCGGATCCGCCGGTCGGTACGGTGTATCCAGCCTCAGCCTCAGGGCTCGCGCAAGAAGGCGGGGCGCGGGATGGGGCGAGTGCCGGGCGCGCCATCCGCTGGCGCGCAGGCGGAATCGGTCATCTAGTCTCGAAGCATGGGACGCTGGCGCAGATTCGCGATCTGGTTGTCGGCGCTGCTGATCGGAGCGCTCGTCCTGGGCGGTCTGCGCGGGGGCGGCGAGGAGCGGGCCGCCCTCGCAGCGACTCGATCCTATTCCGCCGAAGCGCGCCAAATTGCGGCCCGGCTGCGACCGACCCAGCTGATCGGCCAGCGCTTCATCTACACCCTCGACGGGCCGACCCTGCCCGATTCGCTGGGGCGGCGATTGGAGCGCGGACGGGCCGCCGGAGTGGTCCTGTTCGCCCGCAGCATCGGCTCCGCCGCCGCACTGCGAGATCTGACCGCCGCGATCCAGCGGCACGCCGCCGCCGGGCCTGGGGGGCTGCCAGCGCTGATCATGGTCGACCAGGAAGGCGGTCCGGTGCGACGGTTGTCGGGACCGCCAGAAAGCTCGGCCGCAACGATGGGGGCGACCTTGAACGGTCACGAGATCCGCCGCCAGGGACGCGCCACCGGGAGGCTACTCGCCAATTACGAGATCAACGTTGACCTGGCGCCGGTCACCGACATCGGGATTCCCGGTCGAGCTCTTTATGACGAGCACCGCACCTTCGCGACCACCTCCAGGGCTGTCGGCCGCGACGCCGACCATTTCCGAGCCGGGCTCGCCTCGACCGGAACCGCCGCCACCGCCAAGCACTTCCCCGGGTTCGGCCGGGCCGAGGCCAACACCGACAACACCGCGGTCACAATCAACCGCAGCGATGCCGAGGCGCGGATCGACCTGAGGCCGTTCGCCAACCTGATCGACAACGGGATCGAGCTGGTGATGCTGAGCACCGCGATCTACCCGCAGCTCTCGTCGGCGCCGGCGGCACTGGCGCGGCCGGTCGCGGGTCGCCTGCTGCGTCGCAACCTTGACTTCAAAGGGGTCAGCGTCAGCGACGCCCTTGACACCCCGGCACTCGACGCATACGGGTCATCCGAACGGGTAGCGATTGACGCGCTGCGAGCCGGGACCGACCTGCTGCTCTACGCAAGCTCGTTTGATGCGGCCCGTCGAGCCGACGAGGCGGCCCGAACGGCGCTGCAAAACGATCGCCTCGACGAGGCCGCGCTGCGGCGCTCGGCCAAGCGGGTGCTCGCATTGCGCCTGGCACTCGCGGATTGAGGGTGCCGTAGGGAGCCGCCGTAGGGGCGCGAATCGGAGCGCCGTCCGAGACACCCTCCGGGCGCCGTCCGGGGCGAATTACAGGCGCCGTTTGGAGGCGCCGCTCAGCGCCGCAGCGCCGGGTCCGCGACCGCCGCGGGCTCGATTCCCTCGCAGGACCTCCGAGCGTGATCCAGGGTCGGATCAAAGTCGTTGACCAGATCCTCGCCGGCGCCACAGTTGAAGACATCGGGGCCATCGCCGCCGGTCAGCTCGTCATTGCCGGCACCGCCGCGCAGGAAGTCCTCGCCGGAATCGCCTTCCAGCAGGTCGGGCCCGGAATCGCCGAACAGGATGTCGCCGCCGGTTCCACCACCAAGGCGATCGATACTCGTACCACCAAGCACCGTGTCATCGCCGGGACCGCCGCTGATCGAGGCGGCGCCGCCGTCGCCACTCACCACGTCGTTGCCGGCCTTGGCGCTGATTGCGTCGTCACCACCGCCGCCGCTGATCGAATCGGGACCGTTCCCGCCCTCGATAAGATCGCGGCCGCCCTCGCCTTCGATGCAGTCACGCGCCGAGATTCCGTCGATCGCGTCAGCGCCGGCACCGCCACGCAACAGGTCGCGCTTGGTCGAGCCGGTGATCACATCGTCGGCTGCGTCACCTTGCAACCCGACGCCGTTGAAGCGACAGGGGATCGTCTCCACCGGGTCGATCACGGTCGTCGATGCGGCGGCGATCGCGGTCACTCCGCAGAGGAGAAGGCAGAGGAGAAGGCAGAGTGCGGCGGCTGGTGCGGCGCGCCCTGCGGGGTGGTGTTTGCGGCAGATAGTCCGTTTCCTGCTATTGGGCATACCCGGAGGTACGCCCAGGACCGGCGACCACCTGCATTGAAGC
>JAHEXU010000181.1 GCA_023251975.1 bacterium
CCGTCGGGAAGTGAGAATTCACGCTCGGCCGCCACCGCCTGCGCCTGTCTCGCGCTGACCAGAAGAGTCGCGACCTGCGACTCGACCAGCCGGGCACCGTGGCACGGATTGGCCGTCTCGGCGCGACACGAGGACAGATCGACCGGTCCCGGCAGCGCCGGGGTCGTAACCGCGCCCGGCGTCGACTGACGCGCCAACAGGAGTCGAATCGAGGCGTCGATCTGGGGCCGATAAAGCGACTCGCCGTCGACCCGGGCAAACTCGCGCCCCGCCGGTCCGTCGGGCTTACCCCCCCACAGCAGCGCCACCAACGCAAAAACTCCGAGCACGACCAGCCCCAAGGCAACCGCCCGGCGCCGCAGAACGACGCCCCGACTCGGACGACGACCCGGCGCCGACAGCGTCCGGCGGACCGCGATCGAGGGCGCACCTATCCCATCCAGGCTCATCGATTCTCGATCGGCACTCAACTGCCCCTTCTTTAAAGAGGAGCGCCGACCTGGACACCGCTAAAGCCGTGCGCCGCACGGCGCACGGCGCGCAAAGAGTCGGTCGGCTCGCGGCCTCAGCGGCCGCGAACTCAGCGGGCCGACTAGCCGCCCATCACCCGCTTGTCGAGTCCGCCCCCTGGCGCGATCCGCGGCGGGATCTCAAGAACCGTCGTGACCGGATCCGGGCCGCCGGTCAGGTTGTCGAATTTTAGATCCGGCTCCAGCACCGCTGGCAGGGTGCTTGGATTGCGGCCGAGAATTTGCGACATCCCAGCGGCGGAGGCGTAAAACGACCCGGCAAGCGGCTCGCCGCGGTCCATGACGATCACCGCCAGCCCGTCAATAAGGTCACCGGACCCGCTCGTGAGACCGGTCCCGAACCCGTTCAGGGCGTTCCCGAAGAACGCGTCGTCTGCGGCCACCCCGGCAGCCTTTTCGGCTCGCACCAAGAGGCCATAGGCATTCGACGACCCATCGACGACCACCGCGTTGACATCGAATGAATCAAGCAGGCCAGCACGCACCAAGGTCTCGCCGCTCGATTTCACCTGGGCCTCGGCCAGATCAATACTCAGGCTCCGCAGCGACCCCTGCTCGGCTGCGGCGGTTGGATAACCCGGGCCTTCCTTGATCTGCTCGGATCCTCCGATCGAGTCCTGGAGTGGCGGGACCTTGACGCCGAGATTGACCTCGAATCCGACAATCGACGGATCGCTCGTTCCAGATACAACCGCAGTCCCCATCGCGGCCCGCCACCGCACCTCGGCGGTCCAAAAGTTCGCGAACTTTGGGTCTACCAGCCCGACGGGTTTGCGTAGCTCAATTGAGAGTAAACGACCGCTTGCCGCATCGGCTCGCGTGAGTTCAACCGTCGCACCGTCGAGTACGCTGGCCACCACCCCTGACGCCGACTGACCCGCGGCTTCGCTCCCGGACGCGCGCAACACCAAGACGATGATCCCAACGATCACGAGCGCCACCGCCGCTGGGACGAAGGTCCATCTTGCTTGTTTAGGTTCCCTCATCATGACCAAGATCGCGAAATCTCACATCACCCGGAGCGTCATAAAGGTTCCAGCTCCTAGCATCGCCGAGGTTACGCCAGTTTGAGGCCGCAGGTGCGGTTCAACGCTTGCATCTCGGCAGGGCTGAATCGCGTCCAGACGTATCCGGTTCGGTCGTTTTGCGTGACGCTCGCAGCGAACCTATGAAACGCGGATGGGCTCGCTCCCGATCTCGTTTGAGCCTGGATCCGCTTTCGTCTATCCAGGTCTAGGAGTAGCGGGGAGGCTGCTCGTGGGCGGGGGCGGGCGGTGGACCGGGGCGGGCACGACCGAAGGCTGCACGCTGGGCGGCATAGGGGTCATGACGAGGCGGGTAGGCGTATGGGTCCGGGGGTGGCGGGTAGGCGGGAGCGGGGTACGCGTAGGCGGGAAACGCGACCGGTGCCGGATGGGCAGCCGGATCCGGGGCAGCGGCCGGCTCGATCACCTCGTCGATCGTGCGCAGGAGACGGGCATCGATCTCGCCGAGCAGAGCCTCCAGTTCGCCAAGTGCATCGGACAGGCGCCCGGCTACCAAGGTCTGCATCGCCTCGATTTCCGTGCGCGAGCGCTGCTCGGACTCGCTGACCAGTTGCTCGGCTTCGTGTCGGAGCCGGATCGCAGCGCTGCCAATCATCCCGCCGACCTCGTGACGCAGCCGCTGCTCGGCGGCACCGACCGCCTGATCGGTGTACTCGCACGAGGTGACGACTCCGGCCTCAGCGCTGTCATGGGCGATCGAGGTGGCGCGTTCCAGGGTTGCCGCCAACTCGGCGCGAAGCCGTGCTTCGGCCTCAGCGACCAAGCCCTCAGTGCCGGTTCGAAACTGATCGGCCCGCTCGGCGTTCCCAAGGTCAGCTTCGGCCCGCATCCGCATCTCCGACTGATCGAGCAGGTCGTGTAACTCGCTTCGGTACTGGCCCTCGGCGGCGGCGATGACCCGTCGTACCTCGGCCAGGATCAGATCCGTCTCGAC
This sequence comes from bacterium, assembly GCA_023251975.1. GTDB lineage: Bacteria > Actinomycetota > Thermoleophilia > Solirubrobacterales > 70-9 > JAHEXU01. The sequence continues at coordinate 2,511 of JAHEXU010000181.1, forward strand.
CACTGGCGCGATCGGCGCCACCGCCGGGAGTTCGCGGGTCAACGCTCGCGGCTCCGGCTCGGACGGCTGCAGCGGTAGGAAGGAAGTTGGTCGATCGACGGCGGGCGACGGGATGGCGCCGAGGTTGAGGGCCGGAGCCGAGGCGGCCGCGGCGGGCTCGCCGAGTGGGCGCAGCGAAACCTCGGGAAGCGTGCCCGAGCCGGTCGGACCGGCGAGCGCGGCCGTGCTCGGTTGCTCGACACCAGCCGCCGATCCTTCGGCTCCTTGCATCATTTGATCGAGTCGGGCCTTCTCCTCCTGGCGGGCTTCGCGGCGGATCGCGCGGACCCGCTCGCGCTCCTCGATTCGAATCCGACGACGCTCATCGGCGACCCGCTTCGAGCGCGTCAAGCGGGCTCGAAGTCCGCGGTCGCCCGGCACCGAAGCGGGCGGGATCGTCGCGGGCTCGGCAAACAGGTCGATCTCCCCGCCGTCTTGCGGATCGGCCACGGCGGCGGCGACAGTGGGGGCAACGGCCTCTTCGGGCATCACGCGCAGCTCGGTCGCCGCTTCCTCAGCAAGCTCGCCGGGCGCCGCGGGTTCCGGCTCAAGCGGCCTACCAAGCGGCTGCGGGTCCTCCTCCAGGTCGGCGTCGAGGCGACGGTGGCGGATCGAAATCGCGACGTTGAGGGCGATCCCAACCGCGATCAAACCGATCAGCAACGCGACAACGATCGGCTTGGTGTACCAGGGATCGTCGCTGTTGCTGCGGCGGTCGGCGCCAGCCTGACTGGCCGACCGCACCTCGTCGGCTGCGCTCTCGCCGGGGACTGACGTGTTCTGCGGACCCCGGCCGACGCTCGATCCGGGCGCGACATTGTGGCGGGGAGTCTGGTTTGCGGCGTTGGACGCTGCGGCCTGGCGGTGGATTGCGAGGGCCGGGAGCGCAACCAAAAGCGTCACCGTCAGTGCGACGGCCATCGCCAGGCGGCCAAGCCCGGCGCCGCGACGGAGGCGAAGCGAACGGGGATCACGGGAGGGTCGATTTGATGCCACGGGGTGTCGGTTCTCGATCGGGACGAACGGCGCCAAGACTGCCGTTCAGGATTGCAAACAGGTCTATCTACGCGCCTGAGCGGGCAATTCCTGCCGACCGATAAGGCGGGCGCCGATTTTTAGCGCGGGTAGAGATACAGGGTCGGCCGGGAGAAATCGGTCCTCTATCGCGCTCAGTCCGCCATTCCGATCAGGTTGGCCGCTCGGCGCCCACCGGTCGCGCCCACCATGTCGGCTCAGGCCAGCATCGCTCGGCGCGGGTAGACGACCTCCGGGTCGGTCAGTACGTTGACCACCGCCGGACCGCCGCAGCCGAAAGCTCGTTGCAGCGCCGGTCGCAACTGATCCGGGGTGCGGACCAACTCGGCGTGGGCGCCGAGCGCCTCGGCCACCTTGTCGTAGCGGGTCTCGGGGGTCAGATCGGCCGCAACCGAGTATCCAAAAAGCATCTCCATCGGACGCTTCTCGAGTGCCCAGATCCCGTTGTTGCCGACAATCGCAACCACCGGGATGCCGTGTCGCACCATCGTGTCGAACTCCATTCCGGCAAACCCGAAGGCGCCGTCGCCAAGCAGCAGGCAGACCTGACGATCCGGCCGCGCCAGCTTGGCCCCGATTGCCTGGCCGGGGCCCGCACCAAGACAACCAAACGGCCCCGGGTCAAGCCAACAGCCGGGTTGGTAGGTGTCGATCAAGCGACCGGCGTAAGAGACAAAATCACCGCCGTCGCCAACCACGATCGCATCGCGGTCGAGCAAGCCGGCGAGTTCGCCGTAGATCCGCATCGGGTGAAGCGGCGCCCGAGGGTCTTCAAGCTCGGCTCGCTCGGCGCCGCGCTTTTGATCCTCCGCCGCCCGCAGGCCAGCGAGCCGTCGAACGGCCCGATTGCGAGCACCGTCGCCGTTGGCGGCCCCGAGCGCCGCCAAGGTCGCGGCGATGTCGCCGACCAAATCGAACTCGGGCAGCCGATTCGCGGTGAGGCGATTCGGCTCGCAGTCGATTCGCACCAGGGTGGCCTGCGGCCCGATCGCGCTGCCAAAGCCAAGTCGAAAGTCGAGCGCCGCCCCGATCACCAAGACCAGGTCGGCCTCTTGCAAGGCGCCACTGCGGGTCCGCGAGAAGGCCAGCTCGTCGTCGGCGGCGATGCAACCACGACCGAGCCCGTTGAGGAAGACCGGGATCCCGAACGCTCGCGCCAAAGCCGCGAGTTCAAGCTCGGCTCGAGCCCAGTAGAGCCCCGATCCGGCCATCACGGCCGGCCGCTCCGCCGCAGCCAAGAGCGCCGCGACCCGCTCGACCCCGTCGGCGGGCTCGACTGGCCGCTGCGGCGGAGGGTCGAGCCGGGTCGATTCGGCCTCCATGAAGACGACATCGAGTGGGTAGTCGAGGAAGGTCGGGCCGCCGGGCAGCTCGCGGGCCAGATCGATCGCGGCCGCGGTGGCGGGGCCGATCGCGGCGGTCTGCTTGACGGTCCTCGCCGATTTGACCAGCGGCGAGACGAACGGCAGGTGGTCGATCTCCTGCAACGACCCCGAACCCCAGCGCATCTCGGCCGCTCGGCCCGCCAGGACCAGCAGCGGCGAGCCGTTTGCCGCCGCCCCGGCGATCGCCGAGATCCCGTTGGTCACCCCGGGGCCGGCGGTCAGCGCGCAGACCCCAACCTCGCGGGTCGCCTTCGCCCACCCCTCGGCGGCAAACGCGGCGGTCTGCTCGTGGCGCACGTCGACGATCTCGATTCCCTCGGCCCGACAACCGTCATAGAGGCTGAACAGATGCCCGCCCGACAGCGTGAACAGGTGCGAGACCCCGCGCGAACGAAGCGCCCGGGCCGCCAATCGGCCACCGTGGACGAGACCGGGCTCGACTTGATAGTCCGCTGCTGCGCCCACGAGCACCCGATTATCCCAGACTGCCGGCGACCCACTCGCCGGTAGACCGCTCCGACGGCCGCCGCGGCGGCTGCTCGGGCGCCGCAGCGAACAACTCGACCGGCCGCTCCAATCCGCGTAATTCGAACTCCCCGCGCGAGACGAAGCGGTCTTGGTTCCGCAGCATCCGGAAGGTCGCGGCGGTGATCAGGACGTTGTCGCCGAGCCGCCGGGTCTGCGCCTCGACCCGAGCCGCGACGTTGACCGGCTCCCCGATCACGCTGAAGTTGAGCCGACCGCCGCCGCCGATCGCCCCCGCCAAAACGGTGCCGGTGTTGACGCCGATCCCGATCTCAAGCTCGCCGCCTTCGCCGCAGCGATTGACCCGCCGGTCGATCTCCAGCGCGACCTGGACCGCCCGCTCGCTGTGGTCGGCAAAGTCACGCGGGGCCCCAAACACAGCCATCAACCCGTCGCCTTCGAACTTGTCGACGTGGCCGCCGCCGTGGGCGATCACCGGTACCACCACCTCGAACAGCTCGTTCAGCGCCGCCACCACCTCGCGCGCGTCAACCCGCTCGGCAAATCCGGTGAACCCCTTGACGTCGCAGAAAATGACCGAGACCTCGGCCTCGAATCCCTCCTCCGCGTAGGCGTCGCTGAGGATGTATTCGGCGACCTCCTTGTCGAGGTAGGTCCCAAACGCCTCACGGATCCGCTCGCGCTCGCGCAACCCCCCCACCATCGCGTTGAACGAGGCCGCCAGCTCGCCGAACTCGTCGGCGGTCGTGACCGGAATCACATGGTCGTAGTCGCCCTCGGCAAGCGCCGAGGTCGCCCGCGAGATGTCCGAGAGCGGCCGCAGAATCGACTTCGACAGCATGATCGTCAGCTCCAGCGAAACGGTCGCCGCGACCCCCAAAACAACAAGGACATCGGCGCCGAGATTGGCGCCCTCGCCGCCGGTCAGAGAGGCAATCGCGAGCCCGCTGATCACATTGATCAGCGGCAGTGCACCCATCAGGCGAAGTCGCAACGGCATTGCCGCGACATCGGCGCGCAGCCGCGGCGAGACCTCGCGGTTGATGTCGAT
>JAHEXU010000182.1 GCA_023251975.1 bacterium
GAGGCTCATGATCAGTTTGCGGTTTCGTTCCGGTACCTGGAGGCGGGGCCGAAACAGCGCATACAAGAGCCCGACGACAACCGCGAAGGTGAGTGCGACCACCGGCAACAGGTTGGTCAGAAACTGGTTGAAGCTGAGGCCGGAGGCGCCGGCGATGATGATGTTCGGGGGGTCGCCGATCAGGGTCGCGGTGCCACCGATGTTCGAGCTGATGACCTCGATGATGACCAGTGGGATCGGGTCGATGTCGAGCGCATCGGCAAGCAGGAAGGTGACCGGAACGATCAGCAGGATCGTTGTCAGGTTGTCGAGGAGGGCCGATAAAAGCGCCGTCGAGCCGGCCAGCGAGAGCACGACCAAGAACGGCCGGCCGCGCGATAGCTGCCCCGCCTTGACCGCGATCCAGTCATAGATCCCGGTCTGGCGGGTCAGGTGGACCAGCAGCATCATTCCGGTCAGGAGGCCGATCGTGTTGAAGTCGACCGCCTCGATCGCCGCCTCCTGGTCGAAGTCGGTGCCGACGAACAAGACCACGATCGCCGCCCCGAGCATCGCTACCTGGGTGCGGTGGACTCGCTCGGTCGCAATCACCACGATCACGACGATGAAGGTGATTACGGCAACGGCCATCGACCGCTCGGATCGTATGGGGCCGATCGGCGGCGTGGCGGCCGCCCCGCCCTCGCTGCGCCCGCACTTCTGCGCGACGCCCGGTGTCGCAGGCGGCTCAGGCCTCGACGCCGCTCGGCCGGGGCGCCGCTCAAGCCGAGATGTCGCTCAGGCCGCGGCGCCGCTCAATCGCTCGATCACCTGGCTGGTGCCTGCGATGTGCTTTGCCATCCCGAGCTGCTTCGGTTCAAAGCCCAGCGCGAGACCAACCAGCTGTGGCAGGTGAAGGACCGCCAGGCCGAGGTCGCGGCCGACGATTTTGGCCGCTTCGGGCTGTTGCATGTCGAGGTTGAGGTGGCAGAGCGGGCACGGCGTCACCAGGCAGTCGGCCCCGGCGTCGATCGCGTCACCGACATGGGTGCCAGCCTGGCGCAGCGAGGTCTGCTTGTTCATCGTGATCACCGGGAAGCCACAACAGCGACGCGCCCCGTCGTATTCAACGACCTCGCCGCCAAGCGCTGTGATCACCCGCTCGAGGTAGACATCGCGATCGGGGTTGTCGTCGTAGCCGAGGCGCTTCTTTGGGCGCAGGACGTAGCAGCCGTAAAACGGGCCGATCCGGAGGCCGCTCAGCGGCCGGGTGACCATCGCGCTCAACTTGTCGAGGCCGTAGTCCTCGACCAGCAGCCAGAGGAAGTTCTTGTTGGTCCAGCCGTGCTTGCCCTTCTCGTAGGAGATACCCTCTTCGGCCAGCACGTCGTTGATGTGGGCGCGGTATGCATCATCGGCGTCGAGGCGCTGCTGCGATTCCGACTGGGCGCCCTGGCAGGTCGAACAGATGTTCATCATCGCCAATCCGGTCTCCTGCGCGAGCGCAAAGGTGCGGGCGTTGAGGCAGTCCGCCAACTCCTGATTGTGCTCGGCAATCACGCCGGCGCCGGAGCAGTTGGCGCGGTCGAGGGTGACCAGCTCGATCCCCATCTTGGCGGCGACCAGCGCCATTGAGCCGTGTAGTTCGGGCGTGAAGCCGCGCGAAACGCAGCCGGGCCAATACGCGAGCTTCATTCGTCTTCTCCGAGTACGTAGAGGTTGAGTTCTTCGCGGTGCGCTTCGCTGTGGGCGTAGATCGCCCTGACCCGCTTTTGCGAGTCACCTGGAAGCTTCGGGTGGATCCCCGGGATCAGCTTCTTCAGCGACCGCATCTTGCCGGTGCGGATGCCGCGGACGGCGGTCGGCAGCGAACTCAAAAGCCCCTTGATCGCTGCCGGGGTCGGCTTCAGTTTCGCCTTCACCCCCGGTGCGTAGGACTCCTGCAAGAGCAGCGATTCGTCGAGGGTGCCGTAGCGCTCGATGTTCTTGGCGAAGGCGAGTTCGTGGCGGCGGCCGTTGTTGAGGTCGTCGATCTCGTGGTCGTGGCCGGCGATCCGGCGCAGCCGCATGATTTGGTCCATCGGGGCGACCCCCTTCGGGCAGGCCTCAACGCAACTGAAGCAGTGGGTGCAGTCGTAGATTCCGTGCGGGTCGTTGGCGAGGTCGAACAGCCGCTCGGTGGTGCGGCCGTCGCGCGGGTCGCCAACGAAGCGGTAGGCCTTGGCGAGCGCCGCCGGTCCGATGAAGTCGGGGTCGGCCTCGAGCGACAGGCAGGCGCTGACGCAGGCGCCGCACTGGATGCAGGCGACCGCCTGAGTGACATCGACCATCGCCTCCTGCGAGACGATGTATTCGCGCTCGGGCGGCGCGCCGTCGGGGATCAGCCACGGGGTGACGCGGCGGAACTTCTCCCAGTGGGTCGATTCCATGTCGGTGATCAGGTCTTTGATCACCGACATGTTCCCCATCGGCTCGATCACGATCGGAGCGTTGCCCTCCAGAGAATCACCCGCCATTTTGTTGGCGATCGCCTGGGCATCTTCGAGTCGGGTCTTGCAGGCCAGGGTCGACTGACCGTTGACCTTGACGCCGCAGGAGCCGCAGATTGCCGCCCTGCACGAGCAGCGGACCGCCAGCGAGCCGTCGTCGCGATCGCGCGCCTGGAGGAGGCCGTCGAGCACCGACAGGGTCGGGTCGAGTTCGACATCGAACGCCTGGTAGTAGGCCGGATCGCCCGATTCGGGCTGGTAGCGGCGGACCTTGATCGTGAAGTCACTCATCGTTTGCCTGCCTATCCGTTTACCTAGTAGGTCCGTGCCATCGGTTGCCACTGCGTGATCGTGACCTCGGAGTAGGAGATCTCCGGACCCGAATCGCCACAGCTCAAGTCGATGTGTTTGAGCCACTCGGCGTCATTGCGCTCCGGGTGGTCGGTGCGGAACTGGGCGCCGCGGCTCTCGGTGCGGTGGGCGGCGGCGACGCAGGTCGACTCGGCGCAGTCGAGCATGTTCTCAAGCTCCAGCGCGCCCAGCACGTCCTGGTTGAAGATCGTGCCGCGATCGTCGATGTAGGCGGTCCTCGCCTCCTCCTTCAAGCGCTTGACGGTCTGCAGCGCCGTCTCGATCCCTTCGGCGTCGCGGAACACCGCGACGTGCTGGTCCATCGCGGTCCCGAGCTCGAACTTGATCTCGCTGATCCGGCGACCAGCGCCACGCTCGCGGCCGATAATCGTGGCGATCTTGGCCTCCTCGTCGCGCAGGATCGCCCGCGAGGCGACGCCGTGGTCGATCGCCTTGGCGCGCTCGGCGGCGTGAACCCCGGAGCGGCGGCCGAAGATCAGCGTGTCGAGTAGCGAGTTGGCGCCGAGCCGGTTGCCGCCGTGGACCGAGACGCAGGCGACCTCGCCGGCGGCATAGAGGCCCGGCACGTTGCTGCGCCCCCAGGTGTCGGCCTTGACGCCCCCCATCGCGTAGTGGTTGCCCGGCTTGACGTGGATCGGTTCGCGGGTGATATCGACCCCGGCGAAGTCGCGCCCAACCAGGACGATCTCGCGCAGCGCCTCGGTGATCCGCTTCTTCGGGACGACCGTGATGTCGAGCGCGATCGTCCCGTCGGGAAAGCCGCGGCCCTCGTTGATCTCGGTTTGCTCGGCCCGCGAGACGACATCGCGGGAGGCCAGCTCCATCTTGTTGGGGGCGTAGCGCTCCATGAATCGCTCGCCCTTGGCGTTCAGCAGGTGGGCACCCTCGCCGCGGGCACCCTCGGTGATCAAAAAACCCTTCCCGGCCAGGCAGGTTGGGTGGTACTGGATCATCTCCATGTCCATCAGCTTCGCCCCGAGCCGGTACGCCTGGGCAATCCCGTCGCCGGTGCAGATCAGGGCGTTGGTGGTCGGCTTCCAGACCTGGCCGGAGCCGCCGGTCGCCAAGATCACCGCCTTCGCCTCGAACAACTCCATCGAGCCGTCGCGGATGTTGCGGGTGACCGCGCCGACGCAGTTTCCGTCGCTATCGAGGGCCAGCTCGGTGGTGAACCACTCCTCGTAGCGATCGATCTTCGCGTCGAATCGCATCATCTGCTCATACAGGGTGTGCATGATCGCCTGTCCGGTGATGTCGGCGACGTAGTAAGTGCGCGCCTTTGAGGCGCCGCCGAAGGCGCGGGTGCCGAGCGTGCCGTCGGGGGCACGGTGGAAGGTGACGCCGATGTGCTCGAGGTAGAGCAACTCCTCCGGGGCCTCGCGGCACATCACTTCGATCGCGTCTTGGTCGCCGAGGTAGTCGGAGCCCTTGACGGTGTCGAAGGCGTGCGACTCCCAGGAGTCGTCGGGATGAAGGGCCGCGTTAATACCACCCTGGGCGGCGTTGGAGTGCGAGCGGACCGGGTGGACCTTGGAGATAATCGCGACCGAGACACCTTGCTCGGCAGCGGAGAGGGCCGCGCGCTGTCCGGCGAGGCCGGCCCCGATAACTAAAACGTCGTGCTTAGGCATAGGAAATTCGGTTCGGGGAAGAGAGGGAGGAGGAGTCGGCGTCGCCGGACGCGCCGGACAACCGGGCGCAGATTTTATGGCTGCCGGGTCCGGCGCGTTCGGTGGTCCGCGAAAGTGCCCGTTTTGGAGCCGATTTTCGCTGCGCCGTCGTCCTCACCAGGGCGAAACGGGGGATTGGCTAATTACCCGGATCGGCGGATTCAGGCTGGGAGGAGGGTTGGGCCGTGGCTGGCCTCGACCGCAATTCTCGTCGCAAGATCTTGCCCGAGGCGGACTTCGGGATCGCGTCGGTCCGCTCCAGGATACGCAGCTTTTTCTGCGGTGAAACTCGCTCGGCGACGTACGCGAGCAACTCACCGTCGGCAACATCCTCGGCGCCGGGGGCGATTACCACGAAGCCCTTCGGGATCTCGCCCGCCTCCTCGTCGGGAATTCCGATCACCGCACAGTCGGCGACCGCAGGATGACCCAGCAGGATCGCCTCAAGTTCGGCGGGCGGCACCTGGAAGCCCTTGTACTTGATCAACTCCTTGAGCCGATCGACGATCGTGAAGTATCCGTCCTCGTCGGCGATCGCGATGTCACCGCTACGCAGCCACCCATCCGCGGTGATCGTGTCAGCGGTTGCGCGGTCGTTGTTGAGGTAGCCGACCATCACCTGGGGACCGCGAATCCAAAGCTCGCCGCGCTCGCAATCGGCGCCGCTGTCGGGGTCGACGATTCGCGCCTCGGTCGAGGCGACCGGCGGGCCGATCGTGCCGTGCTTGATCTGGTCCAGCGGCGAGCAATGGCTGACCGGCGACAGCTCGGTCATCCCGTAGCCCTGGATCACCGGCCGATCGATCCGCGCCTCGACCTGTTCGGTCAACTCCGATCCCAACGGCGCCGCCCCCGACATCACAAACCGCAGCGAGGTGAGGTCGTGCTCGGCGACGATCGGCTGCCGGGCCAGCGCCAGTGCGATCGGCGGCACCACGTAGGCGTTGGTGACCCGGTGCTTGGTGATCAGGCCCAGGAACTGTTCAAGATCGAATCGCGGCATGCTCACCACCGGGTTGGCGAAGTGAAGGCCGAGGTTCATGATCACGGTCATCCCGTAGATGTGGAAGAACGGCAGCACCCCGATCAGGACATCCCCAGGCTGCGGCTGAAGCGCCGAGGATGCCTGCAGGATGTTGGCGATCAGGTTGCGGTGGGTCAGCTTCACCCCCTTCGGCAGCCCGGTCGTCCCCGACGAGTAGGGGAGGACGACCAAATCGACGGCCGGATCGATCGCAACTTGCGGGGCCGCCGCCGGATCGCCACAGAACTCAGCCAGGTCGATCCCGCCGTCACCGCCGCCGACCAGGACGATCTGCTCGATTCCGGCGGCCGTGGCGACCTCGGTCGCGGTCTCGAGGAACGCTTCGATCGTGACCAGCAGTTTCGCCCCCGAGTCGTGTAGCTGGTGGGTCAGCTCGCGCGCTGTATACAGCGGGTTGGCGGTCGTGTTGATCGCCCCGGCCCGAGCGACGCCGTGGAAGACCACCGCGTACTCGGGCAGGTTCGGTAAGAACAGGCAGACCGTGTCCCCCTTGCCGAGGCCGCGTGCCGCCATCCCGGCGGCGAAGCCGCGCGATTGTCGATCGAGGTCGTGGCGGCTCAGAACCCGACCGGTCGGGCCGTCGATCAGCGCCGCCCGCTCGCCCGGCGCGGTTTCGGCGCCGAGGCAGAACTCGGTCAGGCTGAGGTCGGGGATTTCGATCGCGGCGAACGGGCTGGAGTAGATCATTCCCGCACCCTATCCGCCCCGATGGGTGACCCGATGAGGAGCGGGTTCGCCGCACCCGGGCTGATGTTCAGGTGTCGAGTCCGGGGATCGGGTCGCGCGGCAACTCGCCGTTGGCCAACTCGAGCTCGGCCAGATCGTTTCGATCGCGGGG
>JAHEXU010000183.1:0-4456 GCA_023251975.1 bacterium
CGGGGCAGCTCGGGTCTCGCTGAACGGCTGATACGAGGCCACCATACCGACCCTACGCTCCGCCTCCCGACGCACGGATCTCAGTGACCAGCGCTTCGACGACGGCTTCGCCGAGCAGGGTCCTGCCCGCAGCGGCGGCGCGGATCGCGGTGGTCATCTCGGCGCGGCTTCTCGCCTTGTCGAGGTAGGCGACCGCCCCGGCGTCGAGCGCCTCGCGGACGGCCGCGCCGGGGCGGGTCGCCGAGAGGATGACGACCGCGGGCGGGCTGTCGTAGTCGGCGAGCTCGCGGACGAAGTCGATCCCGTTGCCGTCGCGGAGGTGCAGGTCGAGCAGCAGGACCTGTGGCCGGGTGGCCGCGATCACTGCCCTCGCCTCGGCAAGCCCTGCGGCGGTGCCGACGAGCTCGATCCCGTCGGTGCGCTCGAGGCGGGCCGAGACGAGGGCGCGCCAGTTCGGCTCGTCGTCGACCGAGACTACGATGATCACAGACTCTGCCATTGCGCTATCGGTCCGGATAGCAAGCGGTTAGGAGATCAAGCGCTCGCGCACAGCGATTGCGATCGCGTGCGAACGCGAACTCGCGTTGAGCTGCCGGCGGATCCCGTCGCGCTCGCGTCTCAGCGTCGACTCCGAGATGTGGAGCTCGGCGTAGATCTCCGCGTCGCTCAGACCGTTGGCTTCCGCTTGTGTGATCTCGAGCTGGCGCATCGTCAGCCCACCTCGAACCGTCGCCTCGTGATGGGCCAGCACGAGCAGCGGGTAGATGCTGGGCGAGAACCCGGGGCGGCCGGCGACGACGTTGCAGATCAGGTTGCAGAACTCGCGGTCGGGCATTTCGTCGTCCTTGGCGACGAATCCGCCGATCCCGGCCCGGATCGCGTCTGTGACGGCGCCCGCGTCGGCCTGCTGGGAGACGATCACGACCGCGTAGCCGCTCTCGGCGCCATATCCGGCGTGCTGCAGCATCGTCAGGCCGTCGAGGTCGCCGAGCACCAGGTCGAGCAGCAGTACGTCGGGTTCCGAGCTCGCCAGCAGTCGGATCGCCTCCTCGCCGCTGTGGGCGGCCCAGGCGACTCTGAGGCGCTCGTCGTCGCCGACGATTCGCTTCAGACCCTCGCGGATCGCCCGGTGATCGTCGACGATCGCGACCCGCAGTGGACTCGGATTGGTCGGCGTCGCCGCATTAGTGAACCGCCCGTTGAACCGTCCGTTGGTTGTGCCTACAACATACCCCATGGGAACCTACCCCGAATCCTGCCTTGAACGTGACCAAACCGGTCATCCGTATGACCGAAATCGGTCATAAAGTCGAACGAAACCGATCACATTCTCCGTGCATACAGTGCAAAGCTACCAGCCCGATGCCCCGTTCGTACCGCTTCTCCCCGCGACACCCCTCGTCGCTGCCCTTGCGACGCCCTAACGCGGCCGCCGCGCTCGCGGCGTCGACCCTCGCGTTGGTCGTCCTGGCGCCGCTCGCGGCCGGGCGCAGCTCGGACGAACCGTCCTCGCCGAACCGATCCGGAGCGGCGCCGCCGGCGCAGGTCTCCGCCGCGATGTCGGCGCTCGGCCCGGGCCGAGCGCCCGGTCGGCCACGCCCCGAGGGAGATATCAGGCCCGACCGTAGCGGCGAGGCCTACGGTGCGATCTCGGACTCGCAGGCACGCGATCTGTTGCGCGACGCCTTCCCGGACTCGCTTGTCGGCCTGCTCGCCGATCCGCTCGCCAAAGCGGAGCTGCTCGGCTTCACCGACGATCGGACCGCCCTGGTCGAGTCCGCCGCCGGTGATCCGGTCCTGCTGAGTTCGACACTACCGCTGCGGGCGCCGCTTCGGGGCGCTCGGGGGCTCGCCCCGATCGACCTGCGGCTGTCGTCCCGTGGCAACGCTTTCATGCCCGCGAACCCCCTCGTCGATACGACCTTGCCTCGCCGCCTCGCCTCGGGCGCCGAGCTCACTCCTGAGGTCGGCCTTGACTTCGGCTCGGGCTCGGTCGAGGGGAAGCGGTTGGAGGGCGCCGCGGTCTTCTACCCCAACTATCGGCGTGACGCCGATCTCGTCCTCGCCCCCTTGCGCACCGGCCTCGAGTCGCTGACCCAGATCCGCAGCGCCGCCGCGCCGCAATCGTTCGCGACGACGCTCGAGTTGCCCGGCGGCGCCGTCTTGCGGGAGCGGGGCGAAGACGGTGGCGCCGAGGTGATGGCGGACGGCGAATCTATCCTCCACATCTACCCGCCAAGTGCCGAGGATGCGGCCGGTAGGCCAGTCGATGTCGAGATGGTGGCCGAAGGCGACCGGCTCAGCTTCGAGGTCGCCCATCGCGACGCCGGCTACGCCTATCCGATCCTCCTCGACCCGGTCTATGAGACCTATAACTGGCGCTACGACCCGGAGGTCCCCGGCGATCAGAACAACAACTCCGGGTTGGTCGACTGGGAACGAGCCCAGACCCCCGGCTCGGAGTACATCGTGCGCTATTCGTGCGCGAGCGGCGCCCCCTGCTATGGCCCGAGATCCCCGGAGTTCCCTGCCGGCTACCCCTGGGGCCTTTACGTCTACCTCAACGAGGACGCCCCCGTCTCGTTCGGCCAGACCGGCTACTTCACCTGGCAGGTCCCCCACTACGCCAACACCACCGCCTACATCGAGCGGTTCGCTGGCCAAGATATCTTCCGCCTCTACGACTCCGAGAACGACTACGGGACCCCGCACCTGGTTGCCGGGATCATGGGCGAGGCCGACGGCGCCCCGAGCTGGACGGCGCTGCACATCGACTCGACCAACCATGCGAGCGTGCACGGCTTCGCTCTGCTCGCGAACGGCGGCGGCTTCGCCGAGCCGGCCACGGGCCAGGAGGCGATCTTCGGCATCTACTCGTCCGTCGACCGGACCCTGGAGAGCTTCCGGCACGCCTATCTGGGCTATGCGGTGCTCGGCCTTACCGATCCCGAGGCGCCGCGGCTGCTGACGCTCGTCCATCAAGGCGACCCGAGCGCCTGGACCAGCGACGATCGGCGCCGGAGCCTGCTTGCGTCGGCCGCCGACCCCGGGCTCGGGGTCCACGATTTCGAGTTGATCAAAGGCTTCTACGTCGACGGCGCCGCGCCGGGCGGACCTCCCGTGACTCATTACAGCTCCGAGATCACCCCGGCCTCGAGCCCGCAGTGCGCCGGCTCGCGCTCCAACCCGTGCCCGCAGGACACCGGGGAGGTCGAGGTCGCCTACCGGGTCTCGGAGCTGCCCGAGGGGGTGTCAACCGCGCGGCTGCGGGTTCGTGATGCCCTGGCCGCCGCCGAGGGCGCGAAGGTTCCCTCCCACTCCGCCACCTCCGGGGTTTGGGATCTCAAGATCGACCGTTCGGGGCCGCAACTCGAACTCTCCGGTGGCCTCTACCAGCCCGGCGTGCCGGGTAGCTCGGTCACGGTCGCTGCGACCGACGGCGACGCTGGCAACGGTGCCAATACCCCGACGAACCGCCGCGGCGCCCGCTCGGGGGTCGCCTCGATCGAGCTGATGATCGACGGTGAGCCGTTCGGGCGCCAGGAATACCCTTGCACCCGGCCGCTCGGCAGCTGCGCGCAGCGCAAGAGCTTCGACCTCGCCGGAACAAGCTTCGCCGCAGACGACCACGACTACAAGGTGATCGCCACCGACCATGCCGGCAACGTCGCGGTCGAGCGCTTCTCGGAGGCCAATGACGGCTCGCCACCCGAAACCGGGGTGCGCCAAATCGGCCTCGAGGGTTGGGTCGATGACCTGGCGGTCCAGACGCTCGTCCAGGCGCGCAACAAGGGAGGCGGCGTCAAGCGGATCGAGCTGCGCCTGCCGGGGCCCGACGGCGATCGCATCGCCGCCCAGGATTGCTCGGATGGCTGTCCCGGCAAGGCTGCCGCCGCCTTTCGCTACTCGCCTCGCAACATGCCCGAGGGCATCCAGACGGCGACGATCGTGGTCGTCTCCGGTAACCCCGCCGAGGCGCCGCGGCGCGAGTCCTTTCCGATTCGGGTCGATCATTCCGCCGCGACGGCGACCTTCTCGTTGCGCACGAGGACGGCGCCAGCCCAGCCGGGCGAGCCCGAGCCGATCGAGCCCGGCGACTCGATCGATCTACTCACCGCCGATGCGGCCTGGCTGAGCACCGATGCGCTCGACGGCGATCCGGCCGGGGACTCTTCAGCGCGCTCGGGAGTGCGGCTGATCGAGCTGCTGGCGGATGGCAGCCGGGTTGGCGCCGCAGCCGACGACTGCCCGCTCACCTCCAGGCCACGCAGCAGCTGCCCGCTTCGGAGCGAGGTCCGGCTGAGCGCGGCCGACTTCGACCCGGCACTGGACCCGAACGAGCACGAACTCGAGGTGGTGGTGACCGACAACGTCGCCGATGGGATCGATGCCGCCTCGGACTCCGACCCCTCCGAGTACTACCGAGCCACCTTCACGGTCAGCGCCGCGCCCCCCG
>JAHEXU010000183.1:4466-6388 GCA_023251975.1 bacterium
GGCCCAGGGCAAGCTCGGACTCGAGCACTACTTCAGCTATGACTCGGTCGAGGCGGGCGTCTCGGGCCTGCAGACGAACCTCGCGACCGGCAACACGGTCTGGCACGCGGTCCCGATCCTCAACCCGGGCCGAGGTCTCGCCAGCGTGCTCAACCTCACCTACAACACGCTCGGCGAGACCAGCGCGCTCCCCAACCACCCCGGCGAAACCAACGGCGGACTGCTTTCGAGCCTCCCATACGACCAGGCCGGCCTCGGCGTCTCGATCGGGCTGTCCGGGCTGAGCCGGCTCAACCAGCCGCTCGGCGTCCCGGTGGCGGGAGCGCCAGCGACGACGGTCCGACTGACCGACGTCGACGGCACCGCGCACGTCTTCAGCTTCGACGAGGAAGCTTCGGCAGCGCCGGTCCCGGCGGCCGGGACCGGGATGGTCTTCCGGGCCCCGCCGGGCGTCAACCTGCGGCTGCGCGAGTACTCCCCGCTCGGCTCCGAGCTGCGGGAGTTCCGGCGCGCCCAGTTCGCCGAGATCGACCCCCGCGAACGGGTTCGAAACCGGCTCGATCACAACAACAACCGCGCCCTCGATCCGGAGGAGCGAAGGCGAGCCTGGGCGATCACCCGGCCCGACGGAACAAGCTTCTTCTATGACGGCTGGGGTTATGAGCGCTCGATCGTCGACCGAAACGCCAACACGATCGAGTTCGAATACGAGCACTTCAACCCGCTCGACGGCAGGGCTTGCCCGGTCGAGCTCGTCGTGCCGGGCCTGTGCGAGCTACGGGTGATCGGGGTCGTCGACGCAGCCGGGTTCGACGCCGCGGCGCCCCGCGAGACCCGCACGATCGATATCGACTATTACCCCGGCGGTCGGCTCGATGGCGACTACGAGGCCGGAAAAATCCACTGGATCTCCGATCACCGCGTGATCGACGGGCAAAAGCGCCGCCTCGAGCTCAGCTATGACTCCAACTACGGTACCCTGACGAAGCTCAGCGAGGCCGCCGCAACCGAGCAGGAGCGCTCGACCCGTTTCGCTTACTCCGAGGAAGGCGCCGACCCCACCGAGGTGCGCCAGCTCACCGCGGTTACGGATCCCCGCGGAAACGACACCGTGATCACGCCGGAGCCGCCCTCGGGGCAACCGGGGCGGCGCACGATCGCGATCACCAACCGCGCCGGTGATGAGCGGATCTATTCCTACGACGGCGCCGACGAGCAAGCCCAGGCCGACCCCGCGGCGCCGAGCTCGGCGACGGTGACCGACGCCCGCGCCGTCGTGACCCGCTACGAGCTCGATCGTTTCGACCGCCTCGGCAGGCTCAGCGAGGCGGTCGCCGACCCCGCCGCTCGCACCAGCGCGATCGGCTGGGACGCCGACAACAACGTGATCGCCGTGACCGAGGCGGTGGGGGAGCCCGAGGAGGCGACGACGAAGTGGTCCTACAACGACAACGGGGCGCTGATCGCCGAGCTCGATCCGCTGAACCGCCAGAGCACCCTCGCCTATTGCGATCACGCCGGGACGATGCGCTCCGGCTACGGGACCGATCAGCGGGGCGGCTTCGTCTCCGACGTGATCGTCGCTTCGCCGCCGCGCGCCAACGATACGACCTACGAGTACGGCCACCTGCGCCGCGAGGCGGGTCAAAGCGACGATTCCTATTGCGAGGCCGTCAAGGCCGACTCGCGGCGCGGCAATCTGACCGCCGCGATCGACCCGGCCGGTGGGCGCTGGCGGACCGTCTACGACCCGACCGGCCAGGTGATCGCCGAGATCAACGCCGAGGGCGAAAAGACGACCTACGGCCAATACGACCCAAGCGGTCTGCCACGCCTGATCGTCACCCCGCGCGGCAACGCGCCCCACACCAACGCCTTACGGCACCGCTGGATCTACCAGTACGACCGGGTCGGCAACGTCT
>JAHEXU010000184.1 GCA_023251975.1 bacterium
CGATGGCTTTCGAGTCGTCAACGACAGCCTCGGACCGCGATCGGCGACCGGTTGCTGCGGGCGACGGCGCGACGGCTTGCCGAGGCGCTGCGACCGGGTGATCGTCTTGCCCGGATCGGATCTGATGAGTTCGCGGTCTTCGTGCCACGGCTTGAGGCGCTCGCTGATGCGTCGCAGTTGGCGCGGCGACTCCGCGCGGCGATGCGGTCTCCATTCAAGGTTGCCGATCGCGAGATCGCGATGACGATCAGCACCGGAATCGCAATCGGGCGTCCCAGCGCCGAAGAGATGTTGCACGCCGCGGGTCTGGCGCTCGACGCGGCTCGACGCGGCGGCGGAGACGGGTTTGAGGTTTTCACGGCGATGATGCGGGCGGCGGCGTTGCGGCGTTTCGACACCGAGGTGGACTTGCAGCGAGCGTTGGAGCGGGACGAGTTCGTCCTCCACTACCAGCCGATTTTCGACCTCGAACGGCTCGAGCCGGTGCACTTCGAAGCTTTGGTTCGGTGGCAGCACCCGGTTCGAGGCTTGATCCCACCGTCGCTGTTTGTCCCGCTCGCCGAGCAGAACGGAACGATTCGTCAGCTCGGCCGCTGGGCGATCCATTCGGCCTGCCGCCAGCTTTCCGCCTGGCGCGAGCAATACCCGGATCGCAGCGGCCTTGGTGTCTCGGTCAACGTCTCCGGGGTCCAGCTGCACCAAAACAGCGAGCTGTTGCGCGACATCGAGCAGGCACTCCACACCTACCACCTCGATCCGGGCTGCCTGATGCTGGAGATCACCGAAACCGTCCTGATGAAGGGCAACGGCGATCCCGACCTGCTGGAAGCGATTCGCGCTCTTGGGGTCAGGATCGCGGTTGACGACTTCGGCGTCGGATACTCGTCGTTTCGATATCTGCGCAACCTGCCGGTCGACACGGTCAAAATCGATCGCTCGTTCATCGCCGCCTCCGAGTCGCCCAACCGCGACCCCTGGACGGTGATGCAGATGATCATTGAGTTCTGCACCCGGCTCGATCTCGAGGTGATCGCGGAGGGAATCGAGCAGCCCGACCATCCCCGCCGCCTGCGTGATCTTGGCTGTCGACACGGCCAGGGGTTCCTGTTGTCTCCACCGTTTTCAGCCGCGGGCGCGACCGGGTTGTTTGCCCGTTCGCCGCGAGGCCTCACCGGCGGCCCGCCGCCGCCGCTTGAGAGCGCGGCCGAGTAGCCAGACGGCCTCGACGCGTCGCGTCATCGCAGGCCAAGCCGGTAGCTTGCCTGTCGTGTCGCTGACCCGAGTCGCTGTCGCCGCGGTCTCTGCCCTTGCCCTGTTGGGGGCCGCCGCGGTTCCCGCCGCCGCCGAGGATCCGGCAAAGGAGCGGCCGTTTGGCTCCGAGCCGCAGCCGCGGTTGCATCGGGTTGAGCTCGACGCGCCACGGCCGCCTCGGTTTGCGCTCGGCCCGGCCGAGGCGCTCCGAGTCGCCGCCTCAACCGAGGTGGTGGTCGACGAGTTGGCCGAGAACCCGGCGACACCCCAGGTCTTTCGGCGTGGATACGACGACTGGCAGGTCTCATTTTTCGTCGGCGAAGGGGGCGGCCGTACCGAAGTTGCCGAGGTGATAGTCGACGGCTCGAGCGGGGATGTTCGTGAGGCGTGGCGCGATCACCAGGTCGAGGTCAAGCTGTCGCGTGGATACGAGGGCGCGGTTGGCGGAAAGACCACCGCGATTTGGGTCTGGTTGCCGCTTTGCCTGGTCTTCTTCTTCGCCTTCTTTGATCGCGCCCAGCCGCTGCGACTACTCCACTTCGACCTGCTGGCGCTGCTTGGCTTCAGCGTCTCGATCTTCTTCTTCAATCGCGGCGAAATCGTTGCCTCGGTTCCGCTGGTCTACCCGTTCTTGGTCTACCTTTTTGTCCGACTTCTTATCGCCGGACTGTGGCCCCGCACCCGGCCCGGGCCGCTGGTGCCAAAGCTGCCGATCCGCTTCTTGGCGGTTGTGACCGTGCTGTTGGTGTCGGCGCGAGTCGGCTTGACCCTCGCCGACGACAACGTGCTTGACATCGGCTTTGCGGGGGTTGTCGGGGCCGATCGGATCAGCCGAGGCGAGGGGATATACGACGGCGACTTCACCCCGCTAATCGATCGCGGCGACTCCTACGGGCCGTTCAACTACCTCGCTTATGTCCCGTTTGAAGGGGCGTTTCCGTGGCAGCGCGGCACCACAAATGGTCTCGACGCAGCAAAGGCGGCGTCGGTCTTCTTTGACCTGCTGGTGATTGGCGGCCTCCTCGCGGCCGGTCGGCGGCTGCGCGACGGGCCGACCGGCCGCGACCTCGGGATCGTGTTGGCGTTTGCCTGGGTCGCCTATCCGTTTTCGACCTACGCGCTGGTTTCCGACTCCAACGACGCCCTAGTCGGAGCACTGATGTTGGCGGCCCTGTTGGCGTTTGCATCGCCGCCTCGTGGCGGCGTCCTGGTCGCGCTCGCCTCGGCCGCGAAATTTGGCCCACTCGCGCTGGCGCCCCTGTTTGCGGCTGGGCCGGGTGATGCTCGGATTCGTCGCGCGATCGGATTCTCGATCGCTTTCGTGGCCGTTTGGGCGCTGGTCTTGGTGCCTCTTTTGCCCGACGGTGGTCTTCGCGAGTTCTACGACCGCAGCTTCGGCTACCAGGCATCGAGGGGATCGCCGTTCTCGGTCTGGGGGCTTGATCCGTCGCTTCACTCCGTTCAGGTGGCCGCCCGGATCTTTCCGGTGGTGCTCGGGCTGGCTTTTTTCGTCTGGCCGGTTCGTCGTGATCGACCCCAGCTCGCCGCACTCGGCGCTGTCTTGCTGATCGCCACCCAGATTGGCTCGACCCACTGGTTCTACTTCTTCATCGCCTGGTGGGCACCACTCGCTCTGCTCGCCCTGTTCGCCGAACATGACGAGATCAGTCAGCCGCCGGTCAGTCCCGGTTCGTGGGCCGATAACCTCCCGGCCCCAGCCGCCGCCGCCCCGGCGGCGTAGCTGACAAGGCACCTCCCCGGCAGCCTATAATCGCCGCCCCCACGGGGGCGTAGCTCAGTTGGTTAGAGCGCCGGCCTGTCACGCCGGAGGTCGCGGGTTCGAGTCCCGTCGCTCCCGTCCCCGAGAAACCCCGCCACAGCGGGGTTTCGTCGTTTCAGCGGACAGTTCGCATCCGAGGACCCGGTGGCGGAGTAGCGCTTCGGAGTACCGCTCAGGGAGTCCTAACCGCCAGCGTAACCGAGGCTGGCGTAAGCCTCCTGGCGTTCGGCGCGTATATCCGGCGCAGGACGGGGACGGCGGCGTCGACGTAGTCGATGATCCGGACCTCGTGCTTGCCGTCGTGGTGGCGGTGCAGGCGGCCAGCGTACTGGGTTCATCGTGCCCTTCCATGCGATCGGCATGGCGAGCACAGGTGTGTCCAGGCGTGGGTCGTCGAAGCCCTCGCCGATGTAGCGGCCGTGGCCAGTGTGACGCGTGCTTCGTCGCTGGCGAGCAACTCATCCGCCCACCTGCGGGCCTTGACGCCCATTCCGCCGTGCATCACCACGACTCGGTTGGTTTCAGCCGAGAGGTGCTCGGCGAGGCCGTCGAGGTGGTTGCGGCGCTCGGTCAGGACAAGGGGGCAGCGGCCCTCCTCGAGTTGCGCGATGACTTCTCGGCGATGCGGCGGGTCCGGTCCGCTTCGGCGGCGACGGCACCGAGCACCTCCTGAATGGCGGCCTCGCGGGGCAGGACCGCGGGGTCGAACCCGGAGTCGCGGGCGATGAGGACTCGCCGCATACCGGTCTCGACCTTGTTCCGTGGCGGTAACCACGTGTCGGATTGGGCCGCATTGCATCGTGATGATCGGGTGATGTCCGTCGCGGCGGCGTGGTGTGGCCGTCAGGCCGGTGATTTCCGCGCTGGCGCATCACGGAGGATGCGCTCCATCGAGACGGCCGGGACGTGGTGGCACTCATCGACCACGATGTGGCCGTAGCGCGACAGCGCGAGATCGTCGCGTCGAGCGAGCGTTTGGATCATGGCGATGTCGATCCCGCTCGTTCCCGGCTCGCCGATCGATGTTCCGACGTCGCTCGGCTGTACTTCGAGGAACTCCACAACACGATCGAGCCACTGCTGCTGAAGCGGCTTGCGATGCGCGAGCACCAGCTCGCTGAGTCCAAGGTCCGACGCGAGGGGGAATCCTCGCGGAGAGGCTGGACTCCAACGACCAGGGATGCCGCGGGCGTTACAAAACCTAACCACAATGTTCCGTTCTGGATAGACTCTGTAGCCCGTGTCGGCCGAACTCGAAAGGATCAGCCAGCAATTTGGCAACCGACCATTCCGTGTCCGGGACGCGACTGATGCTGGCATCGCTCGCCACGTGGTCTATCGCCTACGTGATTCGGGGGCTCTGGTCAGCCCGTCACGCGGAGTGATGCAACTGGCCGACAGCGACCCGGCCATGAACAGCGAGTTTGCAGCGCTCGCGGCCCGAGCGCCCACTGCGACGATCTGCCTGAACTCCGGCCTCTCCTACTGGGACCTTTCCGACGAGATCCCGGCACGGATCCATCTCGCCGTCCGACGCGGAGCGCATTGGCCCAGGATCGACACCCCTGCGACGAGGCTTCACCGCTTTCCCGCGGAGACGTTCGACCTCGAGCGTCTGCAGCGCGAGACGGACGCGGGCGAGCCATTCTGGATGTACTCCGCCGAGAGGTGCACCGTCGACGCGATGCGTCTGCAGCGGGTTGCCGGTCGTGACATCGCGCTGTCGGCGCTTCGCCGCTACATGCGTCAGGACGGCGCGGAGCCCTTGCGGTTGATGGCTCTGGCCCGCGAGCTGGGCGGCCTGCGCAGGATGAGCGAGGCGCTGGAGCTGATCCTCGCGTGAGCGACGAGATCGCCGGGCGTGCGTACCGTGAGCTGGCAAGCCTTGGCGCGTTTCGACTACGGCGGTAACACCGGCGCGCTGCTGGTCGTCTACGCCGTCGAGGGATTCCTCCGTCGGCTCGCGGCATCCGAGGACGCGACGAGAATGACGTTGAAGGACGGCGTGCTGATGGCGGCAACCGCCGCGCGCCGCATGACCAAGGACGCCGACCTGTCGACGACCGGCCTCGCCAATGACGAGGCGCGGATCGCCGAGGTCGTCGGACGGATCGCCACCATCGTTCTCGATGGCGGAGATGGGCTCATCTTCGATGCGACGACGATCCGCACCGAAGTCCTGCGGGAGGACGCCGAGCATCACGGGATTCGGGCCAAGCTCGAATCGCGGCTCGCGACGGCGAGGATTCCAACCACGATCGACTTCTCCTTCGGAGATCCTCATCGCTGGGTGATCATCGATCTCCCCGAACTGCTCGGAACCGGAACGATCCGGCTCGCGTCCTTCCCACCCGAGATGACCCTGGCGGAGAGGATCGTCGCGATGATGACCCGTCGGGAGCTCAACGCGCGCGACCGCGACTTCGCAGACATCTGGGTGATCAGCCAGACGAGGACGCTCGTGGCGAACGATCTCCGGTCGGCGATCACCGAGGTCGCCGACCACCGAAGGCAGTCCGTCCTGTCGCTCGCGGACGCACTGACGGAAATGCCCGACCGCCAGACGGCCTACGTCTCGATGCTCGAACGCATGGGCTATCAATGGCTTCCCCCGCAGCAATGGCGCGACTTGTTGCGCGACATCGTTGAGTTCGTGGATCGGTTGGTCGCCGACATCGAGGGTCGGCTTGACTTCTGGGATCCGCAGGCGGCGCGCTGGCACCCGCTGCCGCGATGAGGCGCTCATGGGCGAGCCCTCCGGGCTAAGGGTAGGAGCTTCCGGACTGCGAACTGCCCGCTCAGGCCAATTTCCTGGAAGAACCCACCTACTGAGCGGCCCGCCCGAATTGTGCAGTCCCTGTCTGCACTATTGGTTGACGGGACGAGGCTGGCACCCGTGGGCCGAACCGCAAGCGAACTCCCGCGCTCAGCAGGGCGGCCCGGCAGTGCCGTCGAGGTCGGTGAGCAGCGCGGTGATGCTCGCGGCGGCCTCGTCGGCGAAGTCGGGAGCCCACCCAAGCAGCACCCAGTCGTCGTGCTTCCGCGCTGCGAGCTGCTCCAACGCTTGGATGACTGCGCTGCCGAGCACTCGGGCGGCGCTGTAGAGCCCGAGATGTGCCCGACGCCGGATGTCCTCGAACCACGGTTCGAGCGCCTCCTCGAGCAGATGCCAGGCTGCGTCAGTCGGTTCGACGTAGCCGTAGCGCGTCTTTCCGGCGCGCATCGCCAGGTCGTCTTGGTCGAGGCCGAGCAGCGTCGTCCTCACGAGGTCGATGGTTGCGACGGTATCAACCGTTTCGAGGTGCGATTGGGCGACGGCCTGCG
>JAHEXU010000185.1 GCA_023251975.1 bacterium
TTTGCGTTCGGGACCGTCAGGTCGACCGAATCGGTTGGAACGATGCAAAACGACTGCTTGTGGCTGCGCAGGACCTCGCTGCCGGTCGAGTCGAGCAGGCTGTAGCGGCCGAACTGAAGGAAGTGCCAGTGGTTGTGGCCGCGGGCGTGGTGGTATTCGAAGCGCCCGGTCGGCGCCATCCCGACCTGCTCGCCGGAACTGTCGCTGAAGTACTGGAAGGCGTCCATCACCTCGGGGTCATCGTCGCGGCGGAATCCCTCGACTGTCAGGGCGGCCGGACCGCGATTCCAGATCGTCGCCGCGAAGGTGAGCAGATCGTTGCGCCGATGGCTCTCGATTCGAATTCGCCACGGCGGCGCCGCGACCAGATCGGACACGGTCGATGGATCGGGGCTCGTGTCGAGCGGCGGCGCGGCGCGGCGCTCGGCGGCGGCTGAGCGGTGCTTTGCAATCGGGTGCGGCCGCTCGATCAGATGGCCGGAGTGTTCGCCGGTGGTGAGCTCGACCTCGACGATCGCATCGTCGGCCGGGATCGCCAGGGCGTGGCGAAACGGACGGCGGATCTGCACCCGAAGCGTGTAGGTGCCGGGACGGGCGCGCAGCATCGGCGCATTTTCGAAGCCGCTGACGGCCCATTCCTCGTCGACCCCGAGCACCTGGCCAATCGCGAACGGGAAGCTTTCATAGCAGCCCGTCAGTGGGAAGCTCGAAATCGCGGGGCCGTTTTGGCCGATTCGCTGGCGGTCGTAGCCGAGCGGGCAAAAATCGCTGCGGGTCTGGGCGACGCTGGTGCCGTCGGGCGCCAGCAAGGTGACCCGGAAGAAGTCGCTAAAAGCGCCGCCCTCAAACAGCTCGCTCGGCAGGGTTCGCAGCGGCGTCCCGTCGAGTTCGACCTGGGCGAGGCTCCACTCACCAAACCCGCCCGGGCGGGTTGCGTTGACCTGGAAATGGCCGTCCGTCGAGGCGACGTAGATCGGCAGGTTGTAGAGATCGAGCCCGCCGTTGTAGCGGTTGACCCGGATCTGGTCCTGCGCCGCGATCAGCCGCAGCGACGGCGTTGTCGCGGTCGCCGCCGAGGCGAAGATCGCGAACAGTGCGAACAGTGCGGTAGTTGCGGTTGCGACGACCGCCCGTCTCATGATCAGACCCCCAGCCATTCCCGAAACCCTAGCCGACCACTCACTCCGGCGCGCCGACTCGAGGCCGGGTCGCGTGTCGTCACTCAGTCGAGTCGACGGCGGACCGATGCGAGCTTGTCGTCGAGGGTCTGCCCCGGCTTGTCGATCCGCTCGTCGAGCTTGAGGACGGTGTACGCGCGGGGCAGGCCGAGCTCAAACGGGATCGCGTGCAGCTCGCCGACCAGGGCCAAGATCTCGGCGCGCTCCCCCTCCAGCATCGTGCCCATCGCCCCAAGCTCGTAGCGGACCGCGTCTTGGGCGGCGAGGCGGCGCTGGATCAGTGCGATCAACTCGCTCAAGCTCGGGTCCTCGCGACCCAATCCGAGGACTGTCAGCTCGGCGGTCGCCATCGTCACAGCTTTGCCCAGACCGACTTGGTCTCAAGGTAGGCGTCGAGGTTTTGCGCGCCCATTTCGCGCCCGATCCCCGACGCCTTGAAGCCGCCAAACGGCGCCGAAGGATCACCGACCCCCCAGCAGTTGATGTAGACCGAGCCCGCGTCAAGCTTGGCGGCGAGCCGGTGCGCGTTGGAGATGTCGCGGGTCCAGACGCCGGCGGCGAGCCCATACTCGGTGTCGTTGGCACGGGTCGCGACCTCCTCGATCGACTCGTATGGCAGCGCCACCAAGACCGGCCCAAAGATCTCCTCGCGGACGATCGACATCGAGTCGTCGGCACCGCTGAACACGGTCGGGGCGACGAAATAGCCGTCGCCAGCCTCGGCGTTGGCGGTGCCGCCGACGACCACCTCGGCGCCATCGGCTTTGCCGGCCTCGATGTAGCCGAGCACCCGTTGGCGCTGTTCGGCCGAAACCAGCGGCCCCAACTCGGTCGTCGAATCGAGCCCGTGACCGAGCTTGGTCGTGGCGGCGCGCGTCGCCAGTTGCTCGATCACCGAATCGAAGTTCGCGGCTGGCACAAAGAGCCGCGAACCGGCGTTGCAGGCCTGGCCGGAGTTGAAGTAGATCGCCCGAAACGCCCCCTTCACC
Source organism: bacterium (assembly GCA_023251975.1). Classification (GTDB taxonomy): domain Bacteria; phylum Actinomycetota; class Thermoleophilia; order Solirubrobacterales; family 70-9; genus JAHEXU01. The sequence continues at coordinate 2,168 of JAHEXU010000185.1, forward strand.
GCGACCTCGAGGTCGGCGTCGGGCAGGATGATGTTCGGCGATTTGCCGCCGAGTTCGAGCGTCACCCGCTTCAGCGCGGCGCCGCACTTGGCGGCGATCTCGCGGCCGACCGCGGTCGATCCGGTGAAGGCGATCTTGTTGACATCGGGGTGATCAACCAGCGCCGCGCCGGTCGCGCCGGCACCCGCGACGACGTTGATGACGCCGTCGGGAATTCCCGCTTGTTGGGCCAACTCGCCGAGTCGCAGCGCCGTCAGCGGCGTCTGTTCGGCTGGCTTGAGGACGATCGTGCAGCCGCTCGCAAGCGCCGGAGCGATCTTCCAGGCCGCCATCAGGAGCGGAAAGTTCCAAGGGATGATCTGACCGCAGACCCCGATCGGCTCGCGCCGCGTGTAGCAGAGCGTGTCGGGGGCGCTGACCGGCAAGGTCGCGCCCTCGATCTTGGTTGGCCAACCGGCGAAGTAGCGCAGGTGGGCGACCGACGCCAGAACGTCGCCTCGCGCGTAGGCGATCGGCTTGCCGTTGTCGAGCGATTCGAGTTCGGCCAACTCCTGCAGGTTTTGCTTGATCTGATCGGCGAGGGCATAGATCAGGCCCGCCCGCCGGTGCGGCGCCAGGTCGCGCCAACCGTTGACGAAGGCGCCGCGAGCCGCTGCGACCGCCGCATCGACCTCGGCAGCGCCGCCTTCAGCGACCTCGCAGATTTGATCGGCGGTCGCAGGGTCGTGGACCGAAAGGGTGGCGCCGCTCGCCGATTCAACCCGCCCGCCGTCGATCCAATGCCCGATTGGGCCGCCCTCCAGGTAGGCGCGTGCGGGCTCGCCAAGCGGCGGTAGGGTCTCGGTAACTCTCATCGGCCCATCCTAGATCACGCTTCTCGGTTGCCCGCTACTCCTGCCGCGATCGCCGATCCGATGAGTGATCATCGTCAGGATCTGGCGGGATGGGACGGCCAGCCGGTCGGTCGCGGTGCCAGATCGCAGCGGCAAACAGTTCAGCGGGTTTCGTGCACCGAAGCGGTGATATCGGTCAGCGCGAAACCGCTCCCTTTGAAGAGGAGCGGCTCGGCCGAACGAATTGCGAGCGCGTAGGCGAAGCAGTCACCGTAGTTAAGCGATGCTGGGTGGCGACCCTTGCCGAATCGACGCCATGCCGCCCTCGCCAGCTCGGTCTGCTCGAGGTCAACGTCAACAACATCGATCCCGGCCCGAAGCACGAACAGGTCGAGTTCACGCCCTGCGACCTCGCCCGCCCGCGCTTCAACGACGATTCCGGACTCAACCAGCGTCGCCGCTGAGACCAGGCGAGTCGGACCGGCTTCGATCGCTTCGATGAATTGGCGTCGCTCGGGTTCGTCGAACAGGATCGCCACAAACGCCGAGGTATCAATGACCATCAGCGGGGAGGCCGCGTTCGCTGTAGCCGAGGATTTCTTCTGGGCTGCGCTCGTCGAGCGTTGGCATTGCCGCTACTCGCAGCGCGATCTCGTCGAGTTCGTCGGCCAGCCGCCGTCCTGAGCGCGAACCGCGAACTCGGAGCAGGCGCTGCCGCACCGCTTCGGCCACAGCCTCCGTGATCGTCTCGCCGGTTTCTTCGCTGAGCTGGCGTATGAGCCGGTCGGCCTCGGCGTGCTTGATGTTTATCGTCATCCTGATTACAGAATATCAGGATGAATCTTTATCGCTCCAGGCTGGATCCCGGGGCAACCCGGGTTGACGACGCCATCGCCGGGGTTTTTGGGGCGGTTCGGTCAGCCCGCCGCGGCGTCCGGCGTCGCCTCGGGCGCCGCCGCAGCGGCGGCGGGGCAGGCGGCGGTCGGATCGGCCGCCTGCTCGGGGCATTGGGCCGGAGTCGGCGTCGGGGCTGGCTCGACCGGGGCGGGTTCGACCACGACCGGCGGCTCGGTCGGAGCGGGCTCGGTCGGGGCCGGGTCAACCGGGGCCGGATCGAGCGGCGGTTCGACGGCAGGGTCGGTGCCGGGGTCGCTTGGCGCTGGATCAACGGTCGAGTCGGTCCCGTCACCGGAGTCGGCCCCGGCGGCTCCGCCGTCGTCGGTCGGATCGCTCGGAAGCTGACCGATGTCGCCGGTGTCAGAGTCGATCGGGGTGTCCTCACCCTGATCATTGCTGCCCCAGGCAGTTACCTCGACGTAGTAGGTCCCGGCGCCGACGTAGGGGACCCAGAGCGTGCTAGCGCTGCCGACCTGGCCGTAGCCGCGGACCGACGCGTCCGCCATCGTCACGCTGGCGGTGTAGTAGTCCGCGTCGGGCAGGCTGTTGAAGCCGACGTTGATCTGGCAGACAATCCCGGTCGAGGCAACCCCGCAGGAATCGAGCGAGGCCGACACATTGAGGCTCGGGGCGGGCTCGTCTTGGGCGGCGGCGCGCAGCGGGATCACCATCGCGATCGCGGCCAGGAAGAGGATTTGGGCGTGGCGGATTGTCATTTCTTGGACCTCAGGAGTCGGCTCGCGGGGTGAACGTGTGGATCAGATCGACCCCCTGGACCGCGAGGGTGTCGGCATCGAGCGCGAGCGTCGTGATCAGGTAGTAGTGGAGATCGCCGACCATCCGCAGCGTGACGTCGTAGGAGGTTCCCTCCTCGTTGACGCCGCGCAGCCGGACCGAGGTTCCGGAGTCGGTTGGCGCGTCGATCCGCTCGACCTCGCGGACGTTGCCGGTGATTTCCGTGATTCGCGCTCGCGAGCGCCTCTCGAACTCGGCGAAGCTGAGGTCGGGGTCGCGCTCAATCCAGAGCACGGCATCGGCGTCCTCGTCGGCCGAGGCGGCGGCGAAGGCCGCTCCTTCGGGCGGGTTGGTCTTTCCCCAGTTTGGCGGGATCACCAGGGTGAAGTCGGACTTGGCGACGGTCCGAAACTGACCGTTGACGACCGAGCCGAGGCTCGGTGAGGCGATCCCGCGCGGCAACTCGCCGGCGCCGGGGATTACCACCAGGGCGGCGGTGACCAGGAGGGCGGCGATCGGGACCGAGGCGATTGGCCACAGCGCTCCGGGCCGCTCGGCGGCGAAAGCGGGGGCGGCGAAGCGGGCGATCAGGGCACCCGCGCGGGGCTCGGTCAGCTCCGAGCCGTAGCCTTCGCGGCAGCTCTCGCAGACGATTCGGCGAATCGCCGCCGCCGGTAGCGAGCGCGGCAGCCGCAATCGGGTGGTCGCGCCGCAGGCTTCATGCGTCGCGCGGAGGATCCGAACCGGCTCGCCTTTGGTCGGCAGCGGGAAGCCCCCGTTGGTGGCAAATCTGGCCCCGGCAACGGCGGAGGTCGCACTTGTGCTGCTCGCTACCACGCAAGTTGTGATCGGATCAGATCGCCTCCAGCTTGAGTCCAGGCGATGGATTGGACCGCTGTGCAGGGTTGTCTTGGAGCGCGATCGGGCCGCCGTCGAGACCTTCGGTTGCTCGACCCGGCGATTTCGGGGACAATTCGGGCCGATGAGCGGACTGCGCGGCCTCCGAACCGGCGCCGCCGAGGTAGCGGCCGATCTGGCGCGGGCGCAGCGGCCGACGAAGGAGATGCGGATCCTGACCTGGATGTATCGCCGCCTCGGGCCGCGCTACCCGAAGTACTTCCTCTGCGTCGAGCTGATGACGGCCTATCCGGTCGCCGCCGGGACGCTGGCATTGTTCTCGATCTATTACCGGGCCGACCTCGACGAGTACCTGCGACTTTTGGTCGTCATCGTCGGCTTGGTCACCGCATCGCTGTTCGTCGCGGTGCCCCGAAGCCTGAAACGGATGCGGCCGCTGGCGAGTTGGATCGAAGGCCAGCGCGACCCCGAGTCGACCGCTCGCGCCTGGGCGATCGCGGTTGGCCTGCCGCTCTCGTTTTTGCGCCAAGAAAGCGTCATCCCGATGGTCGTTTTGGTGCTCCCGGCCAACCTGATTGCGACCTTTGCGCTGCACCTCTCGATCTATTCGCTGCTGCCGTTCTTGTTCGGTTCGCTGGTCGCGTTTGCCTACGCCGCGGTCCTCCACTACCTGGCGATCGAGGCCGGGATGCGGCCGCTTTTGATCGACATCAACCGCGAGGTCTCGCCGCGGCTGCGCGCCGATGTCGCGGCAATGCCGTTGCGACTTCGCCTGATGGGTGCACTGCCGCTGATCAATGTGATCAGCGGGCTCGCGATTGCCGCTCTGACCGGCGGCGAGGG
>JAHEXU010000186.1 GCA_023251975.1 bacterium
AGCGGGCTCCCGAGTGGTGTCGGGCCGGCGCCTCGAAGCTGAGCGTCGCCGAATTGCGGATGGCGGATTAGCGCGGCCATCGCGCCGCTGGATGGCGTCATCTCCCGTCAGCCCGTCAGCCATTCTCGGCCTCCTCCCCGAGCTCGCGCTCGACATCATCGAGCCAAGCACGGTGGGCGTCGACCAGGCGCTGGGCGAGGGAGTAGTCGAGGCGTAGATAACGGGCGCGATGGGGAAGTCGCTCGTCGAGCCCGTCGAGCGAGGCCTCGATCAGGGACTCGTGGGCGTCGAGTTCGGCGCGCATCGCGGTCAGGCTGGCCACGATTTCCGCGTCATCGATCATGTCGCCGGCAACCAGTCGCAGGTTCGCCTCGTGCTCGATGCGAGGAAACGGCGCCGGCTCGACCAGCCAGGCGCGCAACTCCTCGCGACCGCGCGCGGTCAGGGTGTAGACACGGCGCGGTCGAGTGCGGGCCGGCTCGATGCGGCTACTGAGGTATCCGAGCCGCTCCAAGCGCCGTGACTCGTCATAGACCTGGGTCGAAGCGCGGCTCCAAAACAGGGGACCGCCGCGCCGAGCCATCTCGACCAGCTCGGCCGCCGAGGCGCCGCGGTCGCCGATTACAGCGAGCAGCGCGTAGGAGAACGGCCTGAGGCGATTTGCATTGGGGGGTGACATACGATATATTCCGGCTCCGGAATATTTACCACCTGAGGAGGATGAGAGAAATGGCTGACGAACTCGTGAAGGATTTCACGGTCAAACGACTCGACGAGATGGAGGCAGCGTGGGGCGGGTCGTTCATCCGCGCTCGCGCCTCACTCGGGGTGACATCGTTCGGGATGCAGGTGAACGAACTTCCGCCCGACAGCGGCGACAACTACCCCGAGCACGACCACCTGTTCGACGGGCAAGAGGAGGTCTACCTCCTGCTGGGCGGATCGGCCGACCTGCAACTGCCCGGTAGTACCGTCGCCCTGGACTCCGAGACGTTTGTCCGGGTCGGCCCGGCGACCCGCCGCCGACTGCGGACTGGCCCGGACGGTGCCCGCGTTCTCGTCATCGGCGGGAAGCCCGACAGCGCCTACGAGCCTGCCGTCAACTCCGGACTCGGCGCGCCAGAGGTGGTCCCGTGCCCGACCGCGTCGAGCGCGATGATGCCTGACGGACCGCTGGCGCAGATGAGCTGAGCCATGATCCAGCGAACCGGACGGTTGCCTCGACTTCGAGGCGCCGTCCGGCTTCGTGGATCCGAACTGAGCCTGAACGAGGCTCGCCTCAGCCGGCGGCGCGAGCCTGAACGGTCGCCTTGAGGCGCTCGATCACCTCGGGCATGGCGCGCCGCATCCGGCTCAGCTCCCAGTGCTCGATCTTGATCGCGCGAACCGAGGTCTTGGCGATCACGTCGGCGTTTCGCGGCTCGCCCTCGAGCAGCGCCGCCTCGCCGAAGGTGTCGCCGGCACCGAGGCTGGCCAGGACCTCGCCGTCCTTGCTGACCTCGACCTCGCCGTCCTCGATCGCGTAAAAGTCGTTGGCGAAGCCGCCGTCCGCAACGATCGTCTTGCCTGCGTGAAAGGCGACAAGCTGCGTGAAGATCGCGACCTTGGCGAGCGATTCGTCGGGCACATCCGCGAACAGCGGAACGTTCTTCAGGGTTTCTACGTCCATTTTATGAGTGATCCTCCGGGCTGCGATTGCTGAACGGGCACCGGCAACCTAACCGATCCGGCGCCGCGAAGCGAATTCGCTGCTCCGCTCCGCCCTGCTCGGCCTCGCCCCGCCGCGAGCCCGCAAAGAAGAAGGCGCCCGTTGCCGAGCGCCTTTCTTCTCTCTCCCTCCGCCGCTTCCGATTGCTCGGTCTGCGCTTTGGGATTTGGGCTCTTCGGTTTCCCGACATTCCCGGGTTCCATTAGGAACCTTGTATGCAGCACAATACGCCCCCTCGCCCGATCTGTCAACAGAATGCGAAAAAAAATTCCAATCCGAAAATTCCAATCCGAAGGAGGGTCCGTTGAGCCTTGACGACCCGGCGATCATTTGCTGCGCGATATCCGGCGCGATCGCGAACCGCGACCAGTGCCCGGCGATCCCCTACACCCCCGCCGAGTACGCCGCCGAGGCACGACGCGCGGTCGACGAGGGCGCGACCCACATCCATATTCACGCCCGAACCCCGGACGGCGCGCCGTCGTATGAGATCGAGGACTTCGCAGCGATCTCGGCTGCGATTCGGACCGAGGTCGGGACCGCCGCGATCATCAACTTCTCAACCGGAACGATCGGCGTCTCGGTCGCGAAGCGCCTCGCCTATCTGGAGGCCTGCCGACCGGAAGTCGCGGCGCTCAACATGGGCTCGATGAACTACGCCAAGTTCTCGAAGAGCCGCAAGGACTTTGTCTTCAACTTCGTCTTTGAGAACTCGATCGAAGAGATCATCGAACTGCTCGGACACCTGAACCGGCTCGGGATCAAGCCCGAGCACGAGTGCTTCGACATCGGCCACGTCGGCACCCTGACACCGCTGATCGAGATGGGCGTGCTGCAAGGGCGCCCCCACATCGACTTTGTGATGGGGGTTGTCGGCGGGATCCCGGCGAGCAGCCTCAACATCGCGGCGATGGCCGCCAACGTCCCGGAGGGATCGCATTGGGGGGTGATCGGAATCTCGCGCGCTCAGTGGATGCTGCTCGGAGCGGCGCTCAGCCTTGGCGGCTCAATCCGGGCCGGGCTCGAGGACAACCTCTACCTACCGAGCGGGGAGATGGCCCGCTCGAACGGCGAGCTGATCGCGAAGGCCCGCGAGATGGCCGAGAACGCCGGGCGCACGGTCGCAACGGTCGAGCAGGCGCGGGCGATCCTCGAGATCGCGACGCCCGAACTCTAAGGTGTCTCCGAAGCCGGGAAGAGCAATCGATGCCTGCTGATCGCGATCTCGAGACGGGGCGCCCGGGACGCCTTTTGTGGACGCCGTCCGAGCAGCGGATCGAGGCGGCGGCACTGACCCGGTTCGCCCGCGCAGTCGGCGTCGACGGCCCCTACGAGGAACTTTGGCGCTGGTCGGTCGAAGACATCGAGCGCTTTTGGGGAACGATCTGGGACTACTTCGCAATCGGCCCGGCGACCGCATACCAACGGGTCCTGGCCGACCATGAGATGCCCGGGGCGCGCTGGTTTTCGGGCGCCGAGCTCTCCTACCCCGAGTACATGTTTCGCGACCGCGACGACGCGGGGGTGGCGATTCACCATGCCTCCGAGCTGCGAGCGCTGTCGAGTCTGAGCTGGGGCGAGTTGCGCCAACAGACGGCGCAGATTCGGGCCGGGTTGAGCGCCCTCGGGGTCGGCCCTGGCGATCGGGTTGTCGCCTACCTGCCGAACATCCCGGAGACGATCGCGGCCTTCCTGGCGACCGCATCGCTGGGCGCGATTTGGTCCTCGGCGGCGCCGGAGTTCGGGGCGCGATCGGTGATCGACCGATTCGCCCAAATCAAACCGAAGGTACTGCTGGCGATCGACGGCTACCGCTACGGCGGCAAGGACTTCGACCGCTCGAAGATCGTCACCGAGATCGCCGCCGCTATCGACACCCTCAAGCGGACGGTCCGGTTTGGCTACCTCGACGGATCCGGCTGGGAGGAGGGCTTCCTCGGGCCGGCCGACAGCCCGCTTCGGTTCACCCCGGTCGAGTTTTCAACCCCGCTTTGGGTCCTCTACTCCTCGGGAACGACCGGGCTGCCGAAGGCGCTGGTCCACTCGCAGGGCGGGATCCTGATCGAGCAGCTGAAAAAGATGCACCTCCACCTCGACGCCAAGCCGGACGATCGGGTTTTTTGGTTCACGACGACCGGCTGGATGATGTGGAACTTCCTTGTCGGGGTGCTCCTGACCGAGGCCGAGATCGTCCTGTTCGACGGTAACCCCGGCTTCCCGACGATGGATCGATTGTGGGAGCTTGCCGAGCAGGCCGAGGTGAGCTGCTTCGGGACCAGCGCCGCCTTCATCGCCGCCTCGATCAAGGCCGGGGTCAAGCCGCGCGGCGGCGGCCGCAAGCTGGCCCGACTCGACGCGGTCGGCTCGACCGGGTCGCCGCTGAGCCCGGAGGGATTCGACTGGATATACCGCGAGATCGGCGCCGACACCTGGCTCTTTTCGACCTCGGGCGGGACCGATGTCTGTACCGCCTTTGTCGGCGGCGTGCCGACCTTGCCGGTCTACCAGGGCGAGTTGCAGGGGCGCTCGCTCGGGGCGGCGCTGGAGTCGTGGGACGAGGCTGGCCAACCACAGATCGGCGCGGTCGGCGAGCTGGTCCTGACCAAGCCGATGCCGTCGATGCCGGTGGCGTTTTGGGGCGACCCCGACGGATCGAAGTTGCGCCACGCCTACTTCGAGCACTACCCGCCGGACCCGGCGCGGCCCGGCTCCTCGCGAGTCTGGCGGCACGGCGATTGGATCGAGCTGACCGAGCGCGGCACCGCGGTTATCTCCGGTCGCTCCGACTCGACGATCAACCGTGGCGGGGTGCGAATGGGAACGAGCGAGATCTACCGGGCGGTTTTGGCACTCGACCAGATCACCGACGCGCTGGTGGTTGACCTGCCAAAGCCCGGCGACGGCGACGGCGATTGGATGCCGCTGTTTGTGGTCCTGCGCGAGGGGGTCGCGCTGCAGCCCGAGTTGATCGGCGAGATCGCCGCCCGAATCCGCCGCGACTGCTCGCCACGACACGTCCCCGACGAGATCCACCAAATCGCCGAGGTGCCGCGAACCCTGTCCGGCAAGGCGTTGGAGATTCCGGTGAAGCGAATCTTGATGGGCGTCGCCCCCGAGGCGGCCGCTAGCCGCGAATCGCTCGCCAACCCGGCGGCGCTCGATTGGTTCGTCGATTTTGCCGCCGCCGCCAGCGCCAGAATCGAGGCGTAGTGATTATCGGGGGAGTCATCGCGGCGCTGGTGGCCGCAAGCTTGCTTTTTGTCGGCATCACCTACAACCGCTTGGTCGGACTGCGCAACAACGCCGACAACTCGTGGGCGCAGATCGACGTCCAGCTTCGCCAGCGCCACGATCTGGTTCCGGCGCTGGTCGAGGCGGTCGGCGGCTACGCGGCACACGAGCGCGGCACCCTGGAGCGCGTGAGTGCGGCGCGCGGCAGCGCCGTCGCCCAACAGAGCGCCGACCCGGCGACCCGCTCGGCGGCCGAGGGCACCCTGGCTGGCCAGGTGCGCGGCCTGATGATCTTGGCTGAGCAATACCCGGACCTGAAAGCATCGGACAACTTCGCCGCCCTGCAGCGCAGCCTGACCGAGATCGAGGAAAAGATCGCGATCACCCGCCGCGTCTACAACGACACCGTCGAGACCCTCAACACCGCCGTTCAGGTCTTCCCGCCGAACCTGGTCGCGTCGGCCTTCGGTTTCAAAGCGAAGCGCTTCTTTGACGCGCCGGCGGGCTCGGATCTCGCCCCCGCGGTCTCGCTGCCCAGCCCCGGCGCGAGGTCGGGCAACTGATGCTGAAGCGAGCTTTGATTGGCTTCGCAGTTGTCGCCGTCGTATTCGGGGCATCGTCGCTGGCGCCCATCTTGGGCAGCGACACGGACGCCGACGGCAACCTCAAGGACTACCGGATCGAGCGAGCCGATATCGCGGTCGAGCTGAACCGTGACGGCAGCCTCGACGTGACCGAGGCGCTGCGTTTTGACTTCGACGGCGACTTCACCGGCGCCTACCGGGACATTCCGTTGCGGGGCGCCGCCAAAATCAGCCGAGTCTCGGTTTCCGAGGCTGGCGGCAGCCCCTACCAGCCCGGCGGATCAACCGAACTCGGCGGCTTCGATCTGCCGAATCGATTCGGGGTCACCGAGATCCCGGAATTCCAACTACCCGCCGGTGCGGCCGGGGGGACCCGGGTGGTCTGGCACTACCGCGCCGCCGACGAGGACCGCGACTTCATCCTCAGATACAGGGTCGATGACGCGGTGATCGCCTACCAGGACGTGGTCGATGTCGGCTGGTTCGTCTGGGGCGATCAGTGGGACTTCACGCTCGATCACCTCGACGCCACGATGACCAGCGAGACCGGCGCGGCGCCGCTTGACTCGTGGCTTGAGCCCTGGGATCTGGGCGGCTCCTCGTCATTCCGTGTGGGCTACGCAATCTTCGGACCGGCGTCAAGCTTGCCGACGATCAGATAGATCATCGTGATGAAGTTGCGATTGGTCCGATACCCGCGTGCTCGTCGCTTGGCGGCCTGGATCAGCGAGTTCAGCCCTTCGAGAAG
>JAHEXU010000187.1 GCA_023251975.1 bacterium
CCCTGCGGTTCACCGATCATGGCGGGCCAGCCGAGGCGACGGTGATCGCGGTTGAGCGGGTCGGGGACGACCAGGTCGTGCGAATCGCCGCCACCGAGCCGCCCCCCCGGGGGGCCGCGGTCGAGGCAACCGTCGATCACTTTGCCCGCCATGCGACGATGCGAAATCACACTGCCACCCACCTCTTGCAGGCGGCGCTGCGGGAGCGGCTCGGCGACCACGTTCGCCAGGCGGGCTCGGCGGTTCAACCCGACAAGCTGCGCTTTGACTTCGCCCATTCGGCGCCGCTTGCCGACGGCGAGGTGGCGGCGGTCGAGTTGCGGGTCAACGGTTGGATCAAGGATGCGCTGGCGGTCCGGGCGGTCGAGATGGAGCAGGCCGAGGCGAAGCGCCTCGGGGCGATGGCGCTGTTTGGCGAGAAGTACGGCGACTGGGTTCGGATGGTCGAGGTCGACGGGGTCTCGCGCGAGCTGTGCGGTGGCACCCATGTCGCCAACACCGCCGAGATCGGGATCTTCGCGATCGTCGCCGAGGGTTCGAGCGCCTCGAACGTGCGGCGGATCGAGGCGCTGACCGGCCCGGCCGCGATCGATTGGTACCGCGACGCGGCGGCATCGCTGCGCCGGACCGGCGAGCTTTTGGGGTCGCTGGCCGACCCGGTCGCGGCGGCCGAGCGGGCAAGTGCGCGGTTGGCCGAACTTGAGCGGGCGGCGGCGGCGGCTGGCTCGGCGCGGGCTGGCGAGCTGGCCGACGAGCTAGCGAGCACGGCGGAGCAGGCGATCCGGCCGGATGGAACGGGGGTTCGTTTGTTGGTTACCCGGGTCGAGGTCGAGCCGAATCCGAAGGCGCTGCTGGATCTGGCCGACCGTGTCAGCGCCAAGCTTGGTGGCAAGGCGGCGGTTGTGCTGGGGGCGGCCGGGACCGACAAGGTCGCGATCGTTTGCAGCCTCGGCTCGACGGCGTTGTCGGCTGGCGGGGCGGACGCGGTCGCGGTTGTCCGAGCGGTGGCTCCGTTGGTCGGCGGCGGCGGCGGCGGGCGAGCGAACGCCGCCCAAGCGGGAGGGCGCGATCCGGCGGGGCTCGATCAGGCGCTGGCGGCCGCCCGGGCGATCCTCGAGGCTGGCTCGCCGGAGCAAGGGTCGGCCGCAGTGAACGGCCCTGGCGAGCGCCTGGCGGGGCGGGGGTAGCGGGCGATGCGGACGTTGGCGCTTGACCACGGGACGGTTCGCTGCGGTGCGGCGATCTGCGACCCGAGCGGGACGATCGTGCGGCCCCTTGAGGTGATCTCACCGCCGCTGCCGGAGCGAATTGCCGCCCTCATCGCCGAGACCGGGGCGGAGCGGGTAGTGGTCGGGCTGCCGATTACTCCGTCCGGCGTCGAGGGGGCGCAGGCGAGGTTGGTTCGCGAGTTTGTTGTTGCACTCCAGGAGTTGGTCGCGGTCGAGGTTGAGACCTGGGACGAACGCCTGACGACAAAGCTGGCGGCGGCCAGCGCCGGTGGTGGGGCGCGTGCGGCGCTCGACTCGCTGGCGGCAGCGCATCTGCTCGAAAGCTACCTTGAGAGGCGGAGTCCCAACAATGAGTGACGATTTTTTTGACGGTGACGAGCCATTTGGCGATGACGACTCGGCGGCGCGCGCGGCGCGGCGGCGCGAGCGCGAGGCGCGCCGTGGTGGTGGGCGGGCCGAGCGAGGCGAGATCGAGGGCGAGCCTGAACCGGAGCAATCCGCCGCCGGCGAGTTTGCGGGTGCCGATTTCAGCTTCGGGTTCGATGACGAAGACCGGGCCGAAGCACGTTCCTCGCTCGCCGGTCGGGTGGCCTCCTTCGATGATGCACTTGACAGCGCGCCGCCTCCCGTCGGCGAAGAGCCGCGGCGCTCCGAACAGCCGCGCAGCATGTCGGGCGATGAAACCGCGATCTGGCGGCGCCGCCTCTTGGCGGCCGGGATCTTTTTGGCGGTGATCGGAGGGATCACTCTGCTGAGCAGGGGCGGCGGCTCCGAAGCCCCGCCTGCGGCCGCGCCGCCCGCCGAGTTTACGGTGACGATCCCGGAGGGACTGACCCGCGAGCAGGTCGCGGATGACCACTCGATCGTCGGCGACCTGCGCGGCGATTACCTCGCCGACACCAAATCGGCGAAGGCATTCCCCGGCTTCAAACCCGAGAAGTACACCGGCGGCGAGACTCCCGACAGCCTGGAGGGGTTCCTCTTCCCGGCGACCTACAACCTGTTTGAGGACTCATCGACCAACGACCTGATCGAGCGCCAGCTCGACGCCTTCAGCACGACGATGGACGAGATCAACCTCGATGACGCCGCTGCAAAGAATCTGACCGCCTATGACATTGTGATCATCGCCTCGATGATCGAGAAGGAGATCGCCGTCCCGAAGGAACGCAAGCTGGCCGCGGCGGTGATCTATAACCGGCTCTCGGCCGGCGAGCCGCTCCACATCGACGCGACGATCCGCTATGCCCTCGCCAAGTACGACGGGCAGTTGACCGAGAGCGACCTGGCGGTTGACTCGCCGTTCAATACCGCGACCAACCCCGGTCTGCCGCCGGCCCCGATCGCCAACCCCGGCAAGGCTTCGCTTGAGGCGGCGGCGCATCCGGCCGACAGCGATGTCTACTACTACGTGATCAAGCCCGGCAGTTGCAACGAGCACACCTTCACCGCTTCGCTGGACGAGTTCAACGCGGCGGTCGCCGAGTATCAGGCAGCGCTTGCCGCGGCGGGTGGCTCGCCGACCGACTGCGGCTGAGGGCGGCGGCGGTGAAGCGCCTCGGCGTTGTCGGCTGGCCGATCGCGCACTCGCGCTCGCCGGCGATCCAGACGGCGGCCCTGCGCGCGGCCGGACTCGGGTCCGAGTGGAGCTACGAGAAGCTCGCGATTGAGTCGGGAAATTTCGCGTCCCGGATCGGTCGGTTGGCCGCCTCGGGGGACTGGGTCGGGGTGAATGTGACGATCCCGCACAAGCAGGCGGCGCTGGGGTTGGCCGATCGGCCGAGCGCGGCCGCCGCAGCGATTGGCGCCGCCAACACGCTCAGCTTCGTGGGCGATCAGATCGCCGCCGAAAACACCGATGCGCCAGGGCTGATCGCCGCGCTGCCGACCTCACCGGACGGGGCGAGGGCGTTGGTCTTTGGGGCCGGAGGCGCCGGGCGCGCCGCTGCTTGGGCGCTCCGTCAAGCGGGCGCCGATGTCTCGATTTGGAACCGAACCGAGGCTCGGGCCGAGGCGGTCGCCGCCGAACTCGGGATCGCGGTCCTGCGGCGCCTTGGCGGCGAGCGGTTGGACATCGCGGCGTTCGACCTGCTGGTCAATTCGACATCGGTCGGACTCGATCGAGGGGTGCCCCCTAGCGACAACGATCGTTTTGTCCGACGAACGTCCAAGCGTCGATCGCCGGACCCGGCGTTGTTAATGGAGCTTGGAGTCGTCGCCGATGCGCTTTGTGAGCGACATCTTGTTGTGGACCTTGTGTATCGATCCGATGGAAATCCAGACACCGACCTCATCGTTTCTGCCCGGCAGGCAGGGGCTCGGATCGTGAACGGGCTTGAGATATTGGTCCGCCAAGGAGCTCAGTCGTTTCGGATCTGGACCGGTCTTGAGCCCGATCTCGCGGTTATGCGGGCCGCTGCGGACAACCCGAGCGCGGGGCGGATCGACTGATGTCCGGCAAGGTCCGCCACCTGCGGCCGCTGCCGTCGTTTGGCGTTTCCGCCGATCGCCCCGCCGCGCCTGGCGAGCCGATCGACGCGCCGGGAGCAAGCCACGCTGCGCTCGGCGCGGCCGCCCGTCGCAATCCCGACCCGCCGCAACCGCCGAGTTCACACCTTCCGCCGGCCCCAGGTCAGGTCGGAGCGGGCGTCCCGATCTCGCAGCCGATGATCGTGCAGCAGCCATCGGCCCGGCACCCGATCCCCCAACAACCGATCCGTCAACAGCCAGCGGCCCAACAGCCAGCGGCCCAACAGCCGATCCCGCAACAGCCCGCGGCCCAACACCCCGCGGCCCAACAACCGATCCCGCAACAGCCCGCGGCCCAGCAACCGATCCCACAACAGCCAGCGGCTCAGCAACCGATCCCGCAACAGCCGGCGGTCCAACAGCCGCTCCCGCAACAGCCGGCGGTCCAACAGCCGCTCCCGCAACAGCCGGCGGCCCAGCGACCGATCCCACAACAGCCGGCGGTCCAACAGCCGCTCCCGCAGCCGCACCCCCCACAGCAGCCGACCCCGCAGCCCACCTACGTGCAGCCCGCCGCGCAGGCCCCAGGTGGCGGCCAGCATCAGGCCGTGGTCCAGGGTCTTCCGCTTGTCGCTCAGCCGACGCCGACGCCGACGCCGATCTATCAGCAGCCGCCCGCCGCCCAAGCTCCGGCGCAGGTCGTCTACCAGCAGCCGCTGCCCGAACCGGTCGTTTACCAACAGCCCGCGCCTGAGCCGGTCGTCTACCAGCAACCGCCAGCGCCCGAGCCGACCTACCAGCAACCCGCCGCCCAGGTCACCTATCCGCAATCTCCGGCCGGCTTCGTCCAACCGCCGAGCGACCCGCCGGTCGGGTTCGTCTCGACAACCCCATACATGGCCGACGCAAACGCCCGGGTGTTGGAGCCGGAGATCGTGGCCGATCCCGACCCGATCGAGATCGCAGCGGCACCCGAGGAGCCGTGGATCGAAGGGGTCACCCCACCGCAGTCACGCGCCCACCTTGGATTTGTCACCGACGCGATCGTTCAACTCGGCTTCCTCAGCGCCTCCGAGGTCGAGCGGTTTATCGAGAAGGGGCGGACCGCCGGTCGCTCGCCCGAGTCGTTGATGCTCGAGGACAACGCGATCGATTCGATCCGGCTGTCGCGGGCGGTCGCCGAGCGCTACGGACTCGATCACGTCGACCTCGGGGAGTACCGGGTCGACATGAGCGCGGTCAACCTGGTCCCGGCGGCCGCGGTGAAGCGGTTTCGGGCGGCCCCGGTTGGCTACGTCGACCCGCAGACCGTCCTGGTCGCCGTCAGCGACCCGACCAACGTGCTCGCGGTCGACGACATCAAGATGATGACCGGTCTCGACTGCCGCGTCGCGGTCGCCTCGCCGGAGGACATCGAACAACTGATCAAGCGGATCAGTTGCCTCGACAACGCGGTTGAAAGCGCGGTCTTGGCGGGCGAAGAGGAGGATCAGGGCGAGGAGGAGATCGGCGGCGGCGACCTGCAGGCCTCCGAGGACGATGCCCCGGTGATCAAGCTCGTCTACGGCGTCCTCACCCAGGGGGTCCAGCAGGGCACCTCCGACGTTCATTTTGAGGTCGAAGAGCACGACATGCGGGTTCGATTCCGGATCGACGGCGTTCTTCAGGAGGCGGCGACGATCCCGAAGCGGATGATGGGCGGGGTCATCTCGCGGCTCAAGATCATGGCCGATATGGACATCGCCGAGAAGCGGATCCCTCAGGACGGCCGGATCTCGGTCAACATTGAGGGTGAGCCAATCGACATGCGGATCACCACCCTGCCGACCCAGCGCGGCGAGGGCGCGACGATCCGAATCCTCGACGCCCAGCAGGCGATGCTGTCGCTCGACGACCTCGGGATGATCGGTGAGCCTCGGGAGCGGTTCGAGCAATCCTTCAAGAAGCCCTACGGCTGCGTTTTGGTGACCGGACCGACCGGTTCGGGCAAGTCGACCAGCCTCTACTCGGCGCTGAACGAACTCAACCAAACCGAGCGCAAGATCATCACGATCGAGGACCCGGTCGAGTTCCGGGTCGAGGGGATCAACCAGATCAACGTCAACATCAAGGCTGGCCTGACGTTTGCGGCCGGTCTCAAGTCGGTCCTGCGAGCCGATCCCGATGTCGTGATGGTCGGCGAGATCCGCGACACCGAGACTGCTCGGATCGCGATCGAGGCCGCGCTCACCGGGCATATGGTTCTCTCGACTCTGCACACCAACACCGCCCCGGGCGCGGTGGCGCGGCTGCAGAAGATGGGGATCGAGAACTTCCTGATTTCCTCGGCGGTCGAGTGCGTGATCGCCCAGCGGCTGGCCCGTCAGCTCTGCACCCACTGCAAGAAGCGCACCGTGATCCCGCAGTCCGCCCTCGCCGAGGCCGGGATCCGGCTCGGCGGCGAACTCGAGGCCTACGAGCCCGACGGTTGCCAGCGCTGCGGCCGCTCCGGCTACAAAGGGCGAATCGGGCTCTACTCGGTGATGGTTTTGAGCGAGCGGATCAAGGAGATGATCACCGCCAGCGAG
>JAHEXU010000019.1 GCA_023251975.1 bacterium
GCGATCGCGCGGCGGCGATCACCGCCAGACCGCAGCGCTCGCCGATCACGGCCTGGGTTTGCTGCGGCGCGTCGACGTATTCGCCGTAGTGGCGGGCGACCCGGTCGAGGCCGGCTCGGACCTCGCAATTTGCCAGGCCGTCGGGGGCCGAGAAGACGATCAGGGTCGGGTCGATGTATTCAGCCACGGTGCGCACCCCGAAGCGATCGTCGCGGGTGGTGTCGCATGGTTGGATCGTACAAATCCCGACCGACCCGATGGCGGACGGCGGCCATTTCCAAGTAGGAAGGAATCCGCCGCGGAGATTGCGCCAACCGGAGCGATACCCGACGGAGGCAGGCAATAGGGTCGGCGGCATCTCATCTCAAGCAGCGCCGCATCAAACGCGGTCGCAGCGCTGCCAAAACCACAACGGAAGCAACAGCAATGAGCCAAATCTTTGGAAACCCGGCCCAGATCGGCTACATCGTCTCTGACATCGAGGCGGCACTGGACGGCTGGATCGCGCACGGGGTCGGGCCGTGGTACTACATCGCCAAGGTCGAGACCGACCACTTCCGCTTCCGCGGCGTCGATTCGCCGGTTGAGATCAGCGTCGCGATCGCCAACAGCGGCGACCTCCAAATCGAGCTGATCCAGCAGCGAAACGACGCCCCCTCGCTCTATAAGGAGTTCATTGACTCCGGCCGCGAGGGCTTCCAGCACGTCTCCTACTGGACGACCGAGTACCAGGCGCTCTACGACAAGGCGCTTGGCCTCGGCTACACGGTCGGCCACGAGGGCTCGATCGGCGGCGAGCAGGGCCGCTTCGCCTACCTCGAAAACCCGAAGGCCGATGCCTCCGGCGCGGTGGTCGAAATCTCCGATGTCAGCGGCCCGAAGGGGATGTTCTTCGCCCACCTGCGCGAGGTGGCGGCGGATTGGGACGGCAGCGATCCGATTCGGGAGATCGGCGGATGATCGCGATCCACCCGATCGAGACCGGCCGGGTTCAACCTGGATCCACCGAACCGGCCGAGTGAATCCGCTTTCCAGGCCAAGTCGGGGGTCGATTGGTGAGCACCCGCGGGGTGGTGCCCCGGGGGTGGGCGCGAATCGGCTCCCGGCGCCGGGATGGGGGGCGGATTTGCCGGTCGGTTCGGTGTATCCAGGTTCAAATCAAGCGCCGCCAAACGACGCCGCGCCGAGAGATCCGCGAGGCGCGGGTGCTCGATGTCCTGCTCGACCGCGAATGGACACCGAAGTTGCCGATCAGCTGCTACGCGATCGACCACCCCGAGGGGGTGATCATGGTCGATACAGGCGGCGATTCGCGGGCAACCGAGCCCGGATTCGTACCGTGGTGGCACCTGGTCGCCCGAACCTGCGATCGCCAGGAGCTGAGCGCGGAGATCGAGGTTGGGCCGCAGCTACGGGCGCTCGGCTTCCCGCCCGAGGATGTCGCCAAGGTGGTGATGACCCACATGCACAGCGACCACGCCGGCGGCCTCTCGCACTTTGAGGGAGTCGAGATCATCCTCAGCGAGCGCGAGGCGAAGATCGCGCTGAGCCGGGCGGGTGCGATCAACGCCTACTTCCGACAAAACAACCCGACCTGGCTGAAGCCGACGACCGTCAGCTTCGAGGGTCAGCGGTGGGAGAGCTTCGACGCCTCGATCGCGCTGAGCTCGGATGGGGCGGTGCGGCTGCTGCCGACCCCCGGCCACACCTCGGGACACCTCTCGGTGGTGGTCGATCGCAGCGATCACCTGGTCCTTTTGACCGGCGACGCAACCTACTCGGAGGCCGCCCTCTTGTCGGGCGCAATCGACGGGATTGCCGAGGACGCAAAGGCCCATCGCGACAGCGGCGAGCGGATTCGCGCCCTCTGCGCGAAGCGGGCGGTGATCGTCGTCCCGACCCACGACCCCGACGGGGCGAGCCGCCTCGCCGAGCGCCGTCTGACCACGATCGACTGACCTCGGGCCGGGACTCCGGCTCGCTCACCCCGCGGCCAGATCGCGAATCCACCGCAGCCGCAGAGCGGTGTGGAGTTCGGCGTTTCGCGACGCGATTATGGAGCCGAGCAGATCCTCGATCGCGCGGATTCGACAGGAGGCGGTACAGGGCGCTGATCTCTGACCGGGCCGCCATCGAGGATGCGTTGTAGCCAGCCTCAAGGTAGGCCTCGAGGGTCTCGAGCAAGCGCGAGTTTCGGGGCTCGAGCAGGAGGCCGAGTTCGTCGTCGACGAAGCGATCGGCGGCGGCTCGGTCGCGGCTTACCAGCCACTCCAGCGCGATCGCGTCGAACCGGGTCAGCGGCAGCTCAGCGGCGCTGCCAAGCCGGTGGGCGACGCAACCATCAGCTCGGCAAGTCGATCGAGCTCGCCGCCGAGGCGAGCCTGCATCGCTCGACCGTCTCGGGACCAACCGGGCTTGACACGATGCGAGCTTATGCAACGGTTCGACGAAATCGCAGCCACCGGTTGACACCCCACATCTGATCCGACAATGCGGAGGTCGAACGCAGCCAATATCTTCGTCTAGATGAGCCGAATCCCATACCCCGATGACGAGCAGCTAACCCCCGAAGCGAAGCAGGTAATCGACGCCTTGCCCCCGCTCAACCTCGTCCGGATGTTCGCCAACGCGCCGAGCGCTCTGCGGCCAATCACCGAGCTCGGACGGGCGATCCTGTTGGAGTCCGAGCTCGATCATCGCTTGCGCGAGATTGCGATCTTGGCGGTCGCCCACACCTCCGACTCCGCTTATGAGCGACTGCAGCACGAGAACATCTGCCGGATGCTTGAGATGGACGAGCAGGAGATCCGCGCCGCCGCCGACGGTCGACCCGACGAACTCGACGACCAGGCGGCGTTGGTTTGGAAGTTCGGCAGCCAGATCGCCCGCGATGTTCGGGCCGACGAAGATCTGACCGCCTCCCTACTCGAACAGCTCGGCCAACGCCAAACAACCGAGCTGGTGGTCGCCTGCGCCTACTACTGCGCAATTGCCCGAGTGATCGAGACCTGCGGGGTCGAGATGGAGGAGGTCGCAGCGACGGCGGGGTCAACCCCGACGACTGGACCGGCGGGGGGTGAGCGACGGATGAGGGCCGCGGCACTGCAATGACCGCGGGGGAAGGTTCGAAGGCGGTTCGCGCGCTGGTCCGAGGTGATGTCCAGGGGGTCGGGTTTCGCTACTCGACGCGCGCCCAAGCGCGGCGGCTCGGGGTCCTCGGCTGGGTTCGAAACGGCGAACCGGGGGAGGTCCTGGCCCATCTCGAGGGACCGGCCGAGGCGGTCGAGCAACTCCTCGGGTTCTTTCGAGCCGGCCCCCCGGCGTCACGGGTCGAGCAGGTTGAGGTCGACGCCGTCAAGCCCGAGCGCCACGAGCAGTTTGCGATTCGCGGGGTCAGCGCCGGCCGTTTCGAGGTGATCGAACGCGATCGAAGCGGGATCGGGCGGTTCGAGCTGCGACTCCCGGTCGCGGATTCGATTCGGGTCTGGGCGCTGGCGAAGGCGCCCTCGACCAACCCGGCGCTAAAGCGGATCGGAGTAGCGGTCGATCCGCGGCTCGAAACGGGCGGGACGGTCTGGGACGCTGGCGCCTACGAGCAGGGCGGACGGGTCGGCTGGCCCGAGGCGATCGAGCGCGGACACGCCGTATTCGTCCTGCACGGCGAGAAACTGCGCGGCGGGTTCGCGTTGCAGCGGACCCGATCCGACCCGAAACCCCAGTGGCTCTTGATCAAGCGGCGCGACGAACACGCCGGGTCATAGACACGGGCGGCCCTGACGTTTTGTTAAGAACATCGGGTGGAACGACTTTCCAAGCCGCTCCCAAAGTCCCAGCTTGAAGGCCGCTTTCCGGGCGCCGGGATGCGGCTGCTCCGCGCCAGGGAGCGAACAGGATTCGGAGTCCCTCCAGGGGAGCGGGAAGCCGCACCGTATTCAAATTGATCCGGCGAGTGGCGGTCAGCTTCTTTGCCCGACGGTGTACGCTCTACATATCGGACGCACAAACGTTGATATCGACGAGGAGCTGGCGCGCAGGGTGATGGCAAGGTACGGACTCAAGACCAAGCGCGCAGTAATCGACCTTGCCTTGCGGCGGCTGGACCTCGAGCCGATGGGCACGGGCGAGGCGCTCGCGATGCGGGGGAGCGGGTGGAGCGGGGCGCTCGACGAGATCCGCGAACTCGCTCCGAAGTTCGCTGAGTGATGCTGGTCGACAGCTCGGTTTGGATCGAGTACCTGCGAGCGACAGGGAGTTCGGCGGACCTGCGGTTGCAGCGCGCGATTCGCGGTGGCGAACCGGTCGCGACCACAGGTCAGATCTTGATGGAGGTGCTGGCGGGGGCCGGTGGGGAAGAGCATGAACGGGATCTGCGGCGACTGCTTGCCCGGGCTGAATACCTGCCGACCGAAGATCCGTCCGACTTCGAGGCTGCGGCACGGCTGTTCTCGGCCTGTCGGCGATCCGGCGTGACGGTGCGGCGGCTAGGTGATTGCCTGATCGCCGTCGTTGCGATCCGAGCTGGGGTGGATCTGCTCCATCGGAACTCGGACTTCGACCGGATCGCCGCGTGCTCGGCGCTGCGCGTTGCCCGCTGAAGCGGGAGGGATCGTACGGGGGGCCGAAGCCGCGAATTTGCTTTGGGGAGCGGTCTGGCACACCCATCATCAGTTTGCCGACCTGGATTTGCACCTGACCGAGGAGGGCGCCGACAAGCCGGGGCCTCAGGTGAGCGGGCCGCGTTCTTCAAGAATGGGCAAAAGGTCGGTTGGATCCAGGGTGATCTGGACCACCACGGTTTGACCTAGGCCGGGACCTTCAAGAACACCGTGAGCGGGAAACGGGCAAGGGCAGCGTTGTCGTGGGCGCCCGCGCCCACCCGAGGCCAGTGAAAATAGCCGAAGATCAAGTGCGCCGTGTCGAGGTCCGACACTCATTGGTTTCGGCCGATCTGCGAAGCCCGACTACAGTTTGACCGCAACGAGCGCTCGACGCTACCACGGCGAGGAGCTGTAGTCCTTGAGGAACAAACCGTGCAGATCCTCGCCTGCCTCACCGCGAACAATCGGGTCATAGACGCGGGCGGCTCCGTCGACCAGGTCAAGCGGGGCGTGAAATCCGTCGGCCGCCAGCCGGATCTTCTGCGGATGGGGCCGCTCGTCGGTGATCCAGCCGGTGTCGACGCTGCTCATCAGGATGCGGCTGCGCTCGAGCAGCTCGGCCGAGCTGGTCCGGGTCAGCATGTTCATCGCCGCCTTCGCCATGTTGGTGTGGGGATGGCCGGGGCCTTTGTAGCCACGGGCGAACTGCCCCTCCATCGCCGAGACGTTGACGATGTATTTGCGCCGCGCCGGCGATGCCTCCATCGCCGCCCGCAACCGACCGATCAAGATGAACGGCGCGGTCGAGTTACACAGTTGGACCTCGATCAGCTCGACCGGATCGACCTCGCTGACGGTCTGGACCCAGCTGTTGGTTTCGGCCAGGTCGGGGACCAGGCCGCCAGCGTCGATCGCGGTCCCGGCGGCGATCCGAAGCAGCGAGGCGGAGCCGGCGTACTGGGCGAGCTCGGAGATCGCGGCGGGGGTGCGCAAGGAGTGATCACCGGGAGCCGTGGCGAGCGCGGCGGGGGCGGCGGGTTCGGTGCCTGGCAAGTCGAGCCGAGCCGAACCCTCGGCCTCGTTTGCCCGGCCGATGCTGAGCAGCTCCGGGGTCGGACCGTCGGCCACGGCGGCCTGTTCTGCCTCGGCGAGCAGCGCGTAGGAGGCGGCCGAGCGGCGCACCGTCTGGGCGGCGTTGTTGATCAGGATGTCGAGCGGACCCTGCTCGGCAACCGAGTCGGCCAGCGCTATCACCTGGGAGGGATCGCGCAGGTCGATCCCGACGATCCGCAGCCGATCGAGCCAGTCGGCGCTGTCGCCCATCGCCCGAAATCGGCGGGCGGCGTCGCGCGGGAAGCGGGTCGTGATCGTGGTGTGGGCACCGTCGCGAAGCAGCCTCAAGGCGATATACATGCCGATCTTGGCGCGGCCGCCGGTCAGAAGGGCGCGGCGACCGCTGAGTTCGGTGCGGGCGGCTCGCTTGGCGTGGTTGAGCTCAGCGCAGGGTGGGCAGAGCTGGTGGTAGAAGGCATCGACCTCGGCGTAGCGGTCCTTGCAGATGTAACAGGCGCGCGGCGCCAACAAGGTGCCGGCCTTCGCCCCCTTCGGCCGTCGGGCCAGCCCGAGCCCACGGGTCTCATCGTCGATCCGATCCGGGGCCGCGGTCGCGGTGGCGGCGGTGACGGCGCTGTCGTTGTCGAGGATTCGCTTTCGCTTCTCGGCCCGACGGCGCAGCTTGACGCTTTTATATAGGCCCGAGGTGGCGCGCTGAATCGCCAGCGCATCGGGGTGGTCGACCGGCAAGCGCTCAACCTCGGCGATTACCCGCAGGCAGCGCTCCAGCTCGACCGGGTCGATCGCCGCGGTTTGGTGCTCGCTCATCGACCGGACTTTAGGACCCGCCACCCGACCGTGGCGATCGCGATCGCCGAATCGGGCAAGGCAAGCGGAAGGCTTTACCGTTATTTGCCCGACGAACGAATTCGACATCGTCGCTGCCGAGCCAACCTCCGACTTTTGGAGACCCCCCAATGCCCACGACCCCCGCTGCGGTAATTGTCGACGCGGTCCGATCGCCACTGGCGAAGGGCCGAGCCCCTCGTGAGGGCAGGCCCGGCGGCGCGCTCAGCGGCCTCCACCCCGCCGGCCTGCTGGGCCAGACAATCAAGGCCCTGCTGGACCGAAACCAGGCGGTCGACCCGGCCACGGTCGACGACGTGATCACCGGTTGCGTCAGCCAGGCATCCGAGCAGGCCGGGCCGATCGGTCGCTGGGCCTGGCTCGGCGCCGGGCTTGCGGAGGGGGTCCCCGCCTGCACGATCGACCGCCGCTGCGGCTCCAGCCAGCAGTGCGTCGAGTTCGCGGCGATGGGGATTATCGCCGGCGTTTACGAGATCGTCGTCGCCTGCGGGGTCGAGTCGATGAGCCGAGTCCCGATGGGGACCGCCCGAATGGGCGCCGACATCTACGGCCCCGCGACCACCGCCCGCTATGCCCCCGGGCTGGTCGCGCAGGGGATCTCAGCCGAGCTGATCGCCGCCCGCCACGGGATCGACCGGACCCGACTCGACGAGTTCGCGGCTCGCTCCCACGCAACCGCCGAGCGGGCCGACTTCAGCAACGAGATGGTGCCGATCGAGGTGGTCGGCGAGGACGGCTCGACCACGATCGTCGACTTCGACGAGGGGATCCGCCCCGGCACCACGGCCGACAAGCTCGGCGCCCTGGCGGCGGCATTCGAAAACGCCGAGATGAAGCAGCGCTTTCCCGAGATCGAGTGGCGGGTCACGGCCGGCAACTCCTCACAGTTGACCGACGGAGCCTCGGCGCTTTTGATTATGAGCGAGGACAAGGCGAGCCAGCTCGGTCTGCCCCCGCGAGCCCGCATCCACGCCATGGCGGTCGCCTCCGATGACCCGATCACGATGCTGACAGGCCCGATTCCGGCGACCGAGAAGGTGCTCGCGAGGTCGGGGATGACGATCGAGCAGTTCGACCAGTTCGAGGTCAACGAGGCGTTTGCGTCGGTGCCGCTGCGCTGGCTTGACCACTTCGAAGCCGACCCCGAGAAGCTGAACCCGCGCGGCGGCGCGATCGCGCTCGGCCACCCGCTCGGCGCATCCGGCGGCCGCCTGATGGCGAGCCTGCTGAACGGGCTCGAACAGACCGGCGGGCGCTGGGGTCTACAGACGATGTGCGAGGCCGGTGGGATGGCCAACGCGACGATCATCGAGCGGCTGTAGTTGGCTTGGTTGTGGCCGGCCGGGGTGGCCGGCCACGCTAGCGGCGGTCAAGGGGCGCGGCGCGATAGCACCGCGACGCGGCGTTCAGGCCGAGTCCTCGGCGGACTCGCCGCGGCTCGCGATCACCATGACCGAGGTCGCCTTGACGGTTGCGGTCGCCTCGGCGCCGACCGTCAGTCCCAACTCCTCGATCGCGTCGCGGGTAATAACGGCGCTGATCCGGTGCGGCCCGGCCTCGATCTCGATCACCCCGATCACGCCGTCAACCTCGATTGAGCGGACGATCCCGGGAAAGCGATTTCGCGCCGACAGATGGTCGCCGACCCGGTGGCGCTGCGGTGCAGCGCCGAGCCGATCGACCTCGGCACGCGGGACCAGACGGCGGTTGCGCGAGTCGCGCTCGGTCCGCAGCTTGCCGCCGCGGTCCCAGCGCCGCAGCGTGTCGACGCTGACGCCGAGCAGGCTCGCTGCTTCGCCGAGGCTCAGCATCGGCGCCGACGGTTCGGTTGTCTGCTCGGGCTGGGCGATCGGAGCGCTCATCGTGGCACAACCCGAGTCGCCTCGGGCGCCCAGACCGCAACCATCTGGCGGCCGGGCTCAACGGCGAGCCGGCGGCGAACCTCGGGAGTGATCTCGGCGAGCAGGGGGCGAACGGCGTCAAGTTCGACCCGAACCCGAGGTCCGATCGCGGTGACCGACCGGACCGTGACCGCGATCCGGTTGGCGCTCGGGGCGTGATCGCCCGCCGCGCCGGGCAACTCAAGTCCGATATCCCACGGCGCGACCGCGACCGCGACCGCCCCGGGCTCCGCTCGGTCGCTGCTGTGGAGGGTCAGATCGCCACCAAGGTCGACCGCGCAGCCGCCGTCCGGCGCCTGCCTCGCCTCGCCCTCGAGCACGATCGCGCCGGTGACCGCAGCGACGAACCCGGTTGCCGGGGCGGCCGCAAGTTGCTCGGGGCTGCCCTGTTGGGCCAGTCGTCCCGCTTCGATCACCGCGACCTTCTCAGCCAGGCTGATCGCCTCGCCGAAATCATGGGTGACGAGGATCGTCGGGACCGCGGCAGCAGCGATCAATTCCCGAAGCTCCTGGGTGGCGGCGAGTCGGGTTGGGCTATCGAGGGCGGACAGCGGCTCGTCGAGCAGCAGCGCGCGGGGCCGTGAGCCGAGGGTTCGGGCGAGCGCGACTCGCTGGCGTTCGCCGCCTGACAGGGTCGGCGGGGCAGCATCGGCGAGCTGATCCACTCCGAAGCGGGCAAGTAGTTCGAGCGCGGCGGCGCGGCGGCGCGATCGCGGCAGATAGCCAAGGCCGAAGGCAACGTTGCGGGCGACGCTGAGGTGATCGAACAGCGCATAGTCCTGGAACAGATAGCCGCAGCGGCGACGCTCGGGGGCCAGGTCGATCCGGCGATCGGTGTCGAGCCATGACTGGCCGTCGGATTCGATCATGCCGCGGCGGGGCCGCAGCAGACCCGCGATCGCCCGCAGGACCGAACTCTTACCAGCGCCGGAAGGGCCGACCAGTGCCAGGGTGCGGCCAGCGTCGAGCTCAAGTCGAACCGAGAGACCAAGCGACCCGAGGCGGGTCTCGATGTCGGCCCTCAGCACCTCAGCGGCCCGCAGTCCGGCTGGCCGGGAGCCTCGCCGCCAGTTTGATCGTCACCAGCAGCCCGGCCGAGAGCGCCACCAAGACCGCCGACAGGGCAAGCGCGGCGTCGAAGTCGTTCCCAAACAGCTCGACGATCGCCAGCGAGGCAGTCTGGGTGGTACCCCGGAACGACCCGGCGAAGACCAGGGTGGCGCCGAATTCGCCGACTGCCCGCCCCCAGCAAAGCGCGGCACCGGTGACCAGACCAGCCCGCGCCGCCGGAATCGCGATTTGGGCAAAGGCGCGGGCCTCGCTGGCACCAAGAGTGCGCGCGGCCGCGATCCAGCTCGGATTGACCGCCTCGAACCCCGTCTGGGCAGCGCGGAGGTAGAACGGGCCAGCGACAAAGCTCATCGCAACCACCACGCCCGCGCTCTCGAAGACGAGCCGGACCCCGGCCTGCTCGAGCGCTCCCCCAACCACCCCGTTGGGGCCAAAGGCAGACAATAGGGCGATCCCGGCGACCGCGGGAGGCACCACCAAGGGCAACTCGATCAGGGTGATCAAAACGGCGCGGCCGCGAAAGCGCCGAGTTGCCAGCAGGTAGGCGGCTGGCGTTCCGAACGCCACGATCAGCGCCAGAGCAATCGTCGAGGTATAGAAGCTGAGACGAAGCGCCTCGAGCGCCTGATCGTCGCCGAGGCTGGCGATCAGAGCGCCCGGGGAGGTGTCGAGGAAGATCGTTGCGATCGGCAGTGTCAGGAAGAGGAGGGAGGCCGCCAGTGCGACGACCAGGAGGAGCCCGAACCAGCGCGCTTTCACCTGGCGGGCCGAGCAAACCCGGCGCCCTCGAGTAACTGCACCCCGGGTCCGTCACCACTCAGGCCGGCAATAAACTGCCGCGCCCCGTCGGGATCATCGCTGCCCTTGACCGCAGCGATCGAGTAGAGGATCTTTGGCTGCAGCGAGGCCGGGATCGCCACCGCGTCGAGGTCCGCTGCGGCGGCCCTTACGTCGGTCGCATAGACGAATCCGGCATCGGCTGCACCCGAGATCAGCTTCGCGACGATCCCCTTGGCATCGGGCTCCTCGGAGCGCAGATTCGCCAGGATCGCATCCTGCCGCGGAACTCGATCGAGCGCCTCGCGGGCATAATCGCCAGCCGGGACTCCGGGCGCGCCGATCACAATGTCGAGCGAGGGCTGGGCCAAATCGGACACAGAGTCGATCTTCGAACCCTCCGGGACGGCAATCACCAGCGAGTTGCGGGCGAACACGATCGGGCGCCCAACGAGTCCTTGCCTAGACAGCTTGGTCAACAGATCCGGCTCGGCCGAGGCGAACACGTCCGGTCGCGCACCCTGCTCAATCTGGGCGGCGAGCTGATCCGAACCAGCGAAGGAAAACCGCGCGTCAGCGCCGATTTCATCAGAATATACCTGGAATACGGAGGTAAGGGACGAGGCCGCCGAAACCGTAACCCGCGGCGGATCCGACCCATTCGAACAGCCGATCGCGACCGAAGCGAAGGCCAAGAACCCTAAGAGCGCGGTGAAGACCCGTCTATGCATCGCCTATGCATAGCAGGTCCTGATCGGCGGGTTCGGCTACGCCGGTCCCGACCGCCGCATCACAATCGCGACTTCGTGGTCGGATGCGCGCCACCGAGTCAGACCCCAGCCTCGGTAGCATCCTGACGGCGATTGGAGGTCGAGAACCCGAGCGTTCAAATCCCTGAGCGTCCGGTTCCGGCGCCCGGTCCGATCGTCAACCCAAACCCACGGAGGGCCCGCCCAAATGATCGCGAACATCGACCTGTCTTGGCTTCAGACGATTTGCCTCGGCGTGGTCGAGGGGTTTACCGAGTTTTTGCCGGTTTCGAGCACTGGCCATCTGACGATCCTTGAGAGCGCCTTCGGACTGTCGGTCGACGACCCAGATGTCACCGCGTTCACCGCGATCATCCAGGTCGGCGCCGTGCTCGCCACCCTGGTGTACCTGCGCGCCGACTTCGTCCGGATCGGATTGGCCTTCCTGCGCGGGGTTCGCTCGCCCCCGGCCCGCCTCGAAGCGGATTTTCGCTTTGCGATCGCGGTGCTGATCGGCTGCATCCCGATCGGGATCATCGGATTGGCTTTCAAGGACGCGATCGAGACCACCCTGCGCAGCCTCTGGTTCGTCGGCGGCGCGCTGATCGCCTGGAGCTTCGTGATGCTCTACGCCGATCGCCGCGCCAGCCAGCATCGCAATGAGGGGGATGTCACCTGGCAGGACACGCTGGTGATCGGAGCGGTCCAGTGCATCGCCCTGGTTCCCGGGGTTTCACGCGCCGGGGCAACGATGTCGGCTGGCCTTATGCGCGGAATCGACCGGGTCAGCGTGACCCGCCTCTCCTTCTTTTTGTCGGTCCCGGTCCTCGGTGCCGCAGGCGCGTTGCAGATCGTTACCGAGCACGATCGAATCTCGAACGGAGTCGGCTGGTCGGCGACCCTCGTCGCAACCGCAATCTCATTCGTCGTTGCCTACTTCTCGGTCGCGGCGCTGTTGCGCTTCGTTGCCCGCCACGACTACACCGCCTTTATCGGCTATCGACTCGTCCTCGGTGCCTCGGTTCTCGCGATGGTCGCGGCTGGCGTGCTCTCGGCGACCTGACGCCACCGCAAAACCCCCCTCCGGCTCCTTCGGGCCCGCGCAACAATAAGTGCGGCTTTACGCGGCCGATTACCGTCGCGGATGCACCGCCGTCGCGAGCCCGCAATAGCGCTGCTATTCCGGCCTCACGCCGCCGTCGCCCCGCTCGATCCTCAACCGCCTAAATCGAGCACTTATTCTTCCGCGGGCCCTTGCTCCTCCTCACCACCGCCCGCCGAGACGATTGCCTGTTCGTCGGGAACTCCGACCGAGAAATGCAGGTGGACCACCTTCCACTCGCCGTCCTCGGCGCGCAGCACTGCGCTCAGTCGGGTCGGCAGAGTGCTGCCATCGGGCAGGACGAAGCTCGGCGTGTCGGTGCCGAAGCCGAGGTCTCCCTCGGCGTAGCCGGTCGGCGCGGTACCGCGCAGGGTGATGCCGAGTTCGGCGATCCCACCGGCGTACACTTCGAGCCACTCGGCGCGGTTGCCGTGCCCCTCGCCCGGCCCACTTCCGATCACCGAGACCCCGGAGCAGTCAGCGATTCCAGCGGCAAAACGAGCGGAATCGCCGCTCGAGAAGCGTTCATAGAAGGCCTCGATCGCGAGCGCGACTTCCGTCGATTGGTCCATCCTATGCCTCCTTCGTTGGTTACCCGATGCCTTCCCCAACGCTACCTCGGTCGCGCCTCCGATCGGGTTTTTTCGGTCAAACCGGCGAACCTAGCCAAAACGTTGCGACCGATCACCGTCGCCTCCGCGTTACCGCCCTCAACCACGCTGCTCTGTGGCGCCATCGCGCTGACTCCGTTTCGCCACGCCACCGGCCGAGCCGGGTCGTCCTCGCGCGCCGCGACCGACCACCGCCGCAGCGACCGCTGCGCCGGTGGTCTCGCGAGGTTTTCGTGGCTACTTAACCGTCAGGGTGCCCGTCATACCGAGCTTGTAGTGCCCCGCGATGTTGCAGACGAACAGGTACTTGCCGGGTTCTAGGTCGAGCGTTGCCGACTTGGTCGCGCCCGCCGCCGTCTCGGAGACCTCGCCGATCGATCTCGATTCGCTGACCCGCGCCGTCTTCGGATCTTCTTTCAGATCGGCCGGAGCCTTATTCGTCTTCAGCACGACTAGCTCGTGCTCGATCGCGCCGTCGTTTTGCAGCGTGAAGTCGACCTTGCCGGCGGTGGCGCTCAGGGCCGCCGGGGCAAACGCGTACTCGGTGGCGGCGATGGTCACCTTGTTATCGCTGATCGCGCTCGGCGCGCTCTGATCGCCTTCGACTCCAGAACCGGCGGCGGGAGTGTTCACGGTTGAGCCGGCGGTTTCGCTGCTCGGCGAGTCCGAGTTCCCGCAAGCGGCGATACCGGCTACCGAGAGTGCAACCGCGGCGGTGGCGGTGGCGGTCTTGACTATGCGCATTTTGATCTCCTGTGTGGATTTTGACTGTCGATGAAACGAGCGGCGGCGGCGCGAGCGGCGCCCGCGGCCGCGGCGCGGCGGCTTGAGATTACCGCCTGTCATATCAATCACGAGTCCCTCGGCTGACATCCCCTCAATGCGAGCGCGCTTGCCGGCGGCCAGGCCTGCCGGCGCTCAGGTAGATCACGACGCCGAGGATCGCGGCGAAGAAGTGCCGCTTCGCAATCGAGGCCGAGCTTCTTGTCGAGCCCCGCAGGGCGGCTGGCAGCACCGCCGCGAGTGACCTCGGGTCGGTTTTTGGTTCACGATGCAGGATCCTGATGAGGTCGACCGGATCGCCGCAGAAGCCGCGCGTCGGACTTGGCAACAAAGCAGCGGCTGTCGGGACGACGAGGGGGTCGATCGGCCGATCGGTCAGCGCCGCGTGGCCATCGGCGGAGTACCGGCGAGATGTTGCCAAGGCGCTTCCGGCCGAGGTAGCGCCTATCGTGAACGCGATGGCTAACCAGTTGACGAAGCCGCTCGATAGGCCGGTCGCCGAAGCCAGGTCAACCGCTGAACTTGTCTCGGCGGCGAAATCCGGTGAGGTTCGCTCGCCGGCGTTTCAACGCGACTTCCGCTGGGGAGAGCGCGAGGTTCGAGACCTGTTCGACTCGATTTGGCGCGGCTTTCCGATCGGCTCGTTGTTGTTGTGGCAAAGGGATGCCCCGGCCGCGCCGCTCGGGTTCGGCTCCCTTTGTTTTGAGGCGGCCGCGACACCGGCGGCGCTCTGGGTCATCGATGGACAGCACCGGCTGACATCACTGGTCGCGACGTTGACCGAGCACGCGAACCCGGATCCGAAGTTTGAACTGTATTTCGACCTCGAAACCGAGCGATTCGTCCGCCGAGGGAGTCGTCGCCGGGCGCCGGGGAATTGGCTCCCGCTGGCGGTAATCCTCGATACCAATCGCCTGCTCGATCGGCTGGGCAACCTACGAGACGGGGGCCTTGGGCGAGAGGAGACAGAGCGAGCTCGCGACGTTGCCCGAGTGATCGGCGAATACAAAATCCCGCTCGCGATCGTCAAATCCGAGGAAGAGTCGGTCTTGCGGGAGATTTTCCACCGAGTCAACAGCGCTGGGCATCGGCTGAGCTCGGCGGAGGTTTTCCGCGCCCTCCACGCAGCCTTGGGAGAGGGGAAACCAAAAGACTTCGGGAATGTCGTCGACGAGGTGAGCTCGTTCGGGTTCGGATCCATCAGACAAGACACGGTACTGCGCTGCGTTTTGGCGATCCGCGGCGGCGACATCTACCGCAGCTTTGTGGACGAGTTCGGCCCCGGTGAGGACCCGGCCGAGAGCTTCAAGTCGACAGCCGAGACGATGGGTCGGGTGTTCGAGTTCCTGCGCAACGATGCCTGCATTCCGCACCTTCGAGCACTCCCTTACATCGGCGCCATCCCGATCCTGACCAGATTCTTTTTTCTTCACCCCGATCCACATCCGCACTCCCGCAACCTCCTGCGACGTTGGCTGTGGCGCGCAACCGCGACCGGAGGACGCGATGTCGGCGTAATTCGCCGTAGCGTTCAAGCAGTTGATCAGGACGAATCCGCCTCGATCACGCGTCTTCTGGACGCGGTAGGTGCGCCGGACCCGCCTGAGATCGACCTCGAGGGAGTGCAGCTCAACAAGGCGACGACGAGAACCAACGTTTCGCTTCTGGCCGCGCTCGGACCGCGCGATCTGCGAACCGGAGATGAGATCGATGTCGGCGACCTGCTCAACGACGACGGTGCCGATGCCTTGCTCGAGATTGTCGCGGCCACCGAGCGTCGACTCGCCGGACGCCTCCTCCATCCCGCCGTTGCAGATGATCTCAACTCGCTGCTGTTCAGCACAACCGATCTCGTCCTCGCCAGCCATGCGATCACGCCGGAAACGCTGCGAGCCCTCCGACAGGGAGATTCCGACACCTTCCTCAAACTCCGCGCTGCCGAGCTCAAAAAAGCGCTCGAAGCTCAACGGAGCCGCCTGCTCGAGCGCGAGGCCAGCGACCGTCCACCGTTGCAGTTCCTCTCGGTCAAAGACGACGAGTGAGCACCAACCCGCCACAGCGGGCGATCGTACTGCTTGACGAGGAGCCGATCGGGGCACTTGTGTGTCGGGGCAACACATCGCGCTTTGAGCCGTTCGAGCAGTGGGCCAACGAGCCGACGGGCAAGCGCCGGGTGCTCGGCCAGCAGTTCGAGGAGGATCCGCAGTCGGCTCGCCGGGGCCGCTTTGGCGCGCCGACGTGGTTCGAACACCTTCTGCCCGAAGAAGGTGGGCCGCTGCGCCGCGCCGTCGCTCGGAGCTTGCGGTTAGACGAAACTCGAAGTTTCGCTCTTTTGGTCGCGCTTGGCGAGAATCTGCCCGGAGCGGTCCGGATCCGGACAGACGAGGGCGAAAACCCGATTCCGACGATCGCCAGGCGGGAGCGAACCGACCCGAGCCGAGCATCCGCCGATCGGCTGCCACCCCCGCCGATGCGCGTATCCCTTGCGGGGCTTCAATTCAAAATCTCAGCCCGGGAAGGAAAGCGGGGAATCAGCGTCCCGGCGCGCGGCGAGGAGGGAGACTGGATCCTGAAGTTCGCCGACCAGCGATTTTCCGCGCTTCCGAGCAACGAATTCTGGACAATGCGGTGGGCCCAAAAGTCAGGAATCGACGTACCCGAGGTGCGCCTTCAACGGACCGACGAAATTGAGGGGATCGAAGCGATTGCCGAGGCAACCGGAGAGTTCGCGTTTGCGATCAGGCGCTACGACCGGACAGAGACCGGCAGGGTTCATCAAGAGGATTTCGCTCAGGTCCTGGGTCTCGAATTGGGTGACGCCAAGTACTTCGATACCAACATCGACACAATCGTTCGGGTCGTATCGGTGCTCGCCCCGGGCGATATTCCGGAGTTGCTGTCGCGACTCGTCTTCTGCGTGATCGCCGGCAACGACGATGCCCACGCCAAGAACTTTGCCCTCTGGTATCCGGAGCCGACGATCCCGCGGCTGTCCCCTGCCTATGACCTGGTCGCAACCTTGGAGTTCCTTCCCGCCAACGACATGTCCCTAAAATTGGCAAAGGCACGCCGCTTTGCCGATGTCGACCGATCCCGTTTCCGCCGTCTCGCCGAGCGAGCCAAGCTCGATCCCTCCGCGACGGACGAGATCGTCGTCCAGGCGGTCCGAGATCAACTGGCAGCGTGGTCGGAACTACGCGACCAGGATGCGATCGGCACCAACTACCGGGCGCTGATCGATGATCGCGTGCAATCGCTACCCCTCGTATCCGAGTGCAGGTGATGGCCAGCCGAGCCGAACATTCGCCTCGCCCGCCACCTTGGTCGACCAAATCGGCGCGAGCGCTGGTATCGGCGAGGTGCGGCCGGAACACCAAACCGATCGCTCGGTAGACGGCTGCGGTTTGCCGGTCTGGCCTGGTATCGAGGTGATACCATTATCGCGATGGCGATGACCTTGAGGCTAAACGAGGCACAGCGCGACGCGCTCCGCCAACAGGCCGAACTCGAGGGACGAAGCATGCAGCAACTCGCGCTCGATGCCGTCGCCCAGTACCTGGAGCGCGCGGCAGACAACGATTTGACTGATCGCCTCGCCGTGCGGGGATCAGCGCGGTTCAAGGAGCTGCTCAAGCGCCTCGGCGAATGACGGTGTTCATCACCACCGAGCAGGCGTTGCGGATCGCGGAGCGTGCGATCGGCTCCTCGCCAGCGCTCCGCGATGTCGGCCTATTGCAATCCGCTCTCCTGCGTCCCCAAACCAGGCTGTTTGGCAAGGACGCCTACCCGACGTTATTCGACAAGGCTGCGGCGATGCTCCACTCGCTGGCGCGAAACCATCCGCTTGTCGATGGCAACAAGCGGCTCGCCTGGCTCGCCTGCTGGGTAATGCTCGCCAAGAACGGTGTCGAGCTCGACCCGGGCGACGACGAGACTTACGACTTCATTGTCGCCGTCGCCTCGGGCGAACTCGACGAGGTCGAAGCGATCGCGGCGCGACTCGCGAGTTTCCCTCGCCGATAATCGGCGGCGACGCTGAGATTTCGATCACACCGCTTGCACGGAGCGGCCGCGCCCGTTCGGCCGGGGTCTGCGACTCCCGCATCGGGCGCCATACGGCGAACCGTAATACTCCGGAAGTTTGGGGGGTTGGGGGTTCAAGTTCGCGATCCCCGCATCACAATGCGGGAAGTGACCGGCGGGGCCGCCCGCTGCGCCGGGTCGCCGGGCGCTACGACGGCTCGCCCGACGAGTTACCGGCAAGCAACCCATGGCGAAGCTCAATCGATCCCGGATGGAACGTGGGCGCCAACGCCGACGTGCAGCCCAACGGGGTGTTCTCCGCCGCCGACATTACGCGCGAATAGCCCGCGGGCCCCGACGCCAGCACTCCATGCGGTCAGCTTGAGGTGCAGCGCCAACGTCGTCTCAAGTCGGTCGACCACGCCGGTTCAGCGGGCGGCGCGAGCATGGCCGCGATGTAGGCGGTGCAGATCGCCTCCAGGCGGGCTGCCGGGATCCGAGAGGCATAGCGCTTGCCGCCATCTCGATGCCGACGCGGCCGCCACGGGTTGGGTCCCCCGCGCGCCGGGGCGTCACACATCGGCCGGTGCGATCCAGATAGACGGCAGTTTAGGGGCAAAAAACGACTCTTTGTTGTAATCTTTTTCGATGGCGATCGCCGACCTGGACCGACCACAGATCATCGAGCTTTTCCAGGTCGCGTTTCTCGACGTGCTCTCCCACAAGCTGAAGCAGACCCACTACGTGCTGAAAGGCGGCACCAATCTGCGCTACTTCTTCTCCAGCCCGCGCTGCTCCGAGGATATGGACCTCGACATCTCCGATGTCGAGGCCTGGCAGCTTGAGGAGAAGGTCGACGATGTCCTTGACTCCCCCCAGCTCAAGATCATTCTGCGCCCGAGCGGCCTTGCGGTTGTCGAGACCTCGAAGCCCAAGCAGACCGAGACAACCCAGCGCTGGAAGGCCGGGATCAGAGCTCCCGGACAGGCGCGCTTGGTGCGGAGCAAGATCGAGTTCAGCAGGCGAAACGGCGACGACCGCCACCGCTTGGAGGCGATCCCGAACGAAATCGTCAGGCCCTATGGCCTGCGGCCGCCGACGGTCCAGCACTATCTAGGCGAAGCCGCAACTGAGCAGAAGATCCTGGCTCTGGCCGGGCGAACACAGACTCAAGCCCGCGATGTCTTCGATCTGGACCTGCTGCTGCGGCGACAGCCGCTGGAGGCCGGGCAGATCAATTCCGAAAAGCTCAAGGCGGGCGCTGGGCGAGCGCTTGAGCTGCCTTTCGCAGCGTTCCGCCAGCAGGTGGTTGAGTTTCTTGAGCCGGAAGCGCAGATGCTGTATGACTCGCCCGCGGCCTGGGAGTCGATGCAAACCTCGGTGGCCGAGCAGCTCGAAGCGGCCCGATGAGACAACTCGAATCTCTTCGAGCGCTGCTCTCAATGAACCGGGTCGTCCTCACCACCCGCGAGAGCGCAACGCTTTGGCACACGGAGATCCGGACCGCGAGCAGGCGCCTGCGCGCCCTCGAAAGGGCAGGTTTTTTGCGGCAGCTGCGCCGCGGCCTTTGGACTCTTGACCCGCAGATCGATCCGTACGTTGTGGCGCCTTTCCTGACCGCGCCCCTCCCGGCGTACGTTTCATTCGCCTCTGCGCTCAGTCATCACGAGATGATCGAGCAGATTCCGAGGCAGATCGCGGTCGCTTCTGTGGACCGACCTCAGAAGGTGGAGACGGCCGTGGGTACCTTCTCGATCCACCGACTCGCTCCGAAGATGTTCGGCGGCTTTGAGGGCTCGGCGGAGAACGGCTATATCGCCCGGCCTGAAAAGGCGCTGTTCGACACCGTCTACACCAAGGCAGCCGCTGGCGGACAGGCCTTCCTTCCCGAACTCACTTTGTCGGCCCAGTTCGACAATGATGCCGCCTGGGGTTGGGTGAACCGCATTGAAGGGAAGCGCCTCAAAACAATCGTCTCTCGGCACCTGCTCGACACCTTGCGCCATGCCAAGCGGGATCCAGCCTGAGCCCCGATCCACCGAGCCAGCCCGACGAGGGTGTCGCGACAACCGCGTCGGCGTGGATGGACGAGTCCGCGACCGCTTCGTCAACCGATCAATGCAAGTGGGGCAGGCTTCGAACCTGCGACCTCTGGGTTATGAGCCCGGAGCCAAGCCCCGCGGACCAAACCAGTCCACCCCGCAACTTGCCCATGCGCCATACCCCCCCCCCCGCCCGTCCGGGGGGGCGGGGGGGTACGAACGAACGACGGACGACGCACGACGGACAACGAACGACGACGACGACGACGAACAACAACAACGACGAACCGTGCCGTCGGCGACCGAGGCGTGCACCCTGATGGACCTGCTGTTCGACACCGGCAGCGCCGCACGAGGCCAACAGCAGCCGACGATGCTGGACCTGCTCGACCAGGACCGCCCGTCCTCGCCAGCGGTGCCGATTCTCGGTGCCGCCAGAGACGCGTTGGACCCGCGAGCGCTTGCTTCCGGCTCTGCCGCCCGTTGCGCTGACGGCGGTGGTTCAGCGGGCGGCGGCGAGCATCGCCGCGGTGTAGGCGGTGCGGATCGCCTCGACGCGTGCTGCCGGGATGGCGAGCCGCATCGCCCGGGTTGCCAGCTCGATGCCGGGGCGGCCGCGGCGGCCGAACTGCGCGTCGAGACAGCCCAATGCGGCCGTCGACGCTGGTCCGGCCATTGGGTCCCGACGAGCTCGACGAGGGTCGCGCCGACGGCGGAGGGGTTCGTGGTCTGCATGAGGCGCAGGATGTCGCCGGGGTCCTTGTCCAGAACGCGATCGGCCCGGCCACGCTCGCGGCGGTCGTGGATCTTGTGGGCCTTGGCCACCAGCAGCGCGGCGGGGCCGGCGACGCTCGCCTGGACCGACCGCTGGTCTAGCGGAATCCAGCGCGGTGATCATGTGCGGTGAGTGGTCGACGAGCGCGGCCTCCAGGCCGGTCGCGCGTCGTGCCGCACGGCGGCCGTGCACGCCCAGGCGCGCGCCGCGTCGGCCGCCCACGGTCGCTGCCGCCTCGGGCACGATCAGGTCGACGGGCACGAGCAGCGGCTCGCCGGCGACATCAACCTCGGTCGTCCAGATGCCCTGTTCGACGTGACCGCCGAACAGGGCGAGCGTGAAGCCAGCTGCGGTCATCGCCGCTTCGATCAGCGGGTCGGGCGCGAGCTGCTCGGGGTCGACGACGAGGTCGGCGTCGGTGGTGAACGGCGCCACGGCT
The DNA here is from genome assembly GCA_023251975.1 of bacterium. Lineage (GTDB taxonomy): Bacteria > Actinomycetota > Thermoleophilia > Solirubrobacterales > 70-9 > JAHEXU01. The sequence continues at coordinate 20,792 of JAHEXU010000019.1, forward strand.
AGGTCGCCGTCGCCGGTGTGCAGATAGACGGCTTGTGCCCCGGCGATGACCAACGCCTCGGAGTGCGGCTCAAGCGCGATCAGCGCGTCGAGCAGCACTCGTCGCGCGGCCACGTAGCGCGGGTCGACAGCGCTCATCAGGCCGCGGCTGCCAGTAGGTCGGCGAGCGCTGGCGCGCGCCATCGATCTTCGTGGGCGGCCATCCAGTCGAGCAGGGCCTCGCCTTCGGCCGGCATGCGCCCGTTGCCGCTAAGGCAGTCGACGGCGACCTGTGACGGGGCCGCGTATGCGACGCCGTCGGTTGTTGCCGCCCGGGCCCAGACGACGTCGTCGAAGGGGCGCAAGAGCGTCACGTTGGCGCCTTCGTCGGCCACGAGCAGCCCGAGCGCCCGCGCAGCGACCGCCACGTCCTCGCAGTAGACGGCCATCATCGACGGTGCCGCCACCGGCGCGAGCCGCGCCGCGGCGAAGGACCCCGTCACCACGGTTCTGGTCGGCAGTTCGGATAGGCGCTCCAGCGCGGAGGCGGCACCGTTCGGGGCGACGAACGTGCTCGTGTTCTCGCGCTTGAAGACGTCGCGGCTGGCGGCCCACGCGCGCAGCATCGCGAGGATGTCGACCGCGTCGACGACTCCGCGGCGGCCGCGGTCGATCAGCGCGTCGCGATCCAGCGTGTCCAGCAGCCGCGAGACGTACCCGGGGTTCAGACCGGCCGCGGCGGCGAGCTCGCGCACGCCGTAGGGCGGTCGCGCGTCGGCCAGGGCTCGAATCAGGCGGGCGGCTTTCGCGCCGCGGATTGACGCCGGGCCGCGCGCCGGCGGCGCGGGATTTCGCGTGGCGCCAGCCGATTGCACGAACACGGCGGGGTTGTCGAGCTTGACGAGGGCGTTGCCGGTCAGGTCCAGGAAGTTCAGGCCCTCGGCCGCGAGCAGTTCCTGCGTGCGGGAGCTCAGCCAGGGGGCGACGACCAGCAGCGGGACGAATCCGGCCAGCGCGCGCAGCGAACGGGCCAGGCCCGGCAGCAGATACTCGACGTCTCGGGGCTCAATCGACTCCCGCGCCTCGACGGCCAGCGTCGTGTACGTGCCGTTGGGCGCCCGCAGGTCGATGAACGCATCCGCGCTGGCCTGCGCGCCGTTGCCGTCCGGAGCGTTTCGCCGCGACCGCTCCACATCCCACGTCGACGGGACCCGCGATCCGAGCCACTCGACGGCGCGGTCGACGAGGTCTGTTGCTCGAGTATCCGCGTTTGCGACCATGACACACACGATGGTAGCGCAAACGTTTATCGCAAGGCGATGTTTACCAGAGCCGCAAACATTTCTCCACGCGCAACAACCGACGGGGACCGGATCTCACATCGAGTGCCGAAGCGCGACTCCGAGCGCGATGACGCCCAGAGCGAGGTCGCACCGGCCAGCCAAGCCGACCGCTGGCTGCAGGGCAACGAAGAAGCTGATGATCCCGACTACCGAGCGAAGTCGCTTCGCTTCCGTTGAGCGGTCGAGCGCCTGCGATCGGTCCTCCGTCTGCTCGGCGTAAGCCACATGTCACCTTCGTGACGCCCTGAACTCCGACGGGTCCGGAAACGGCGCTGTCGTGCGGACATCCCGGCGTGGTGCGCCACCGGAGCGCCGCTGCCGTGGGTCCCGCTCCGCATGCTCCCGCCCGTTCCGGGAGGAAAACCGGGGAGGACGTGCTAATCTGCCGACTCGTTGGGGCACAAGAAAAGCCTGCTGTTAGCAGCCTTTTCTCCGGAGTAGCGAGGGCAGGATTCGAACCTGCGACCTCCGGGTTATTTGTGCGGGGTTTCGCGTCCAGGAGTCCCGCCGAACCGGCGCGATTCGCGCCGGTTCGGCGGGGTTCGTTTGACATCCGTTTGACATCAGCCCCCGTCAGAAGATCCCGTAATCGCGCACGACCTGCGGCAGTGTCCCGGTCTCGAACAGCAACGCGAGCAGACCATGTTCGAGGTCTTCGCCAAGGCGGCGCACCTCGTTGAAAACGACCGAGTCCGCAGCGCTCGACCGAGTGACACCTTCCAGCTCCGCGCGAACGCCCCGCTTATTGAGCAGACCAATGAACTCGTCGTAAGCACCGAGGGCCCGCCCGTCAGCGTCGGCGGCGTCGTGCTCCAGGAAAGCCTCAGCGATGCGATCCGAAGGGGGCATTTGGAATCGCCGTTCGAGGACGCCCGGGATGTCCTTGCTGCCAAACCGAGAGCAATCCAGGATCGGAAGGAGCCCTCCCGTGAAGAGCACCTTTCGTGACAGCCGCAGCTTGGCGTTTCGAAGCCCCCACTTCGGCGAGCCCTGCGCCTCCTTACCGACGAAATCGACGCACATCGTGCGCCAATAGCGAATGGTGTCGTTGAGCAGGAAACGTGGCGGCCGGAAGCTCTTGACGGACTCGTCGAGATATCGCGCCAGCACCTTGCCATGCGCGTCTCTGTAGACCGCGTCTGAGGTCAGTGAAACCGACTCGAGGAGGAAGAGCATGCGGCGGGTCAGGTTCGTGTTGTCGTCGCGGTCAAGGCCGATGTTCTCGACCAAATCGCTACAGAAGACCGGCTCGCCGAAGATTCCTTGATCGCCCGGAGCCCGATCGAGGACGCCCTCAACCTCGACGATCGAGGGCTTGACATCGGAGCGCACGGGTCCATCTACTACCACCATGAAGTCGTCATCACTGCCGCTCGTGACTTCAGCCCGCCCCCACGAGCCCATGAGGACGACTGCCGCATCACCGTCATGCTCGAGCTCAGCGATCTGCTGCTGGCGCACCTCCAGCCTCGAAGCGGTCAGTTCGCGGGCTTTCAGTAGATTCGAGAAATCCTGACCTACCGCCGCTCCGAGCCGCTCGAGCGGACTCTTGGCATCCGGGCTCACCACTCCCGTTCACATCGCCCGCGGCGGCGCTTCAAGAATCCAAGGCACGTCCACGCAACGGGAAAGGACCGGACGGAAGAGGTCCTCGTGCTCGTGAGTCAAGGGAATGTGATGCAGCTCGTCGGACAGCGAACTGACATGAACATGGCGCAGCCGATCCCCGAAGTCGTCGAGCAACTCGGTCGCTACCGACATGTCGGGGTCAATCGACCAAGCGTGGGCGATGTCGAAGCAAAAACCAGCATCGGGCAATTGCTCGAAGACGGTCGCGAGCTCCTCTGACGTCTTCCCGGAGCCCTTCCGCGCATCCATGTTTTCGAGTACCAGCTTCCTTCCGAGGCTCCGGTATGGCGCGGCATCCTCGATCGTGTCTGGGTGCATCACGATTGCGTCCGTGTAGCGGACCAGTTTGCACAGCCGGTCCACGAGCTCCTCCTCGTCCGAGGCGCGATCCTTTGACGGGCCGTGAATGCTGAGGTAGCGAAACGGCAGCTCAGGCTCAGTGCTGAGGTAGTCGATCAGGGGCTCTAGCTGGTTCTCCGACAAGGCCGAGAGTTCGGCCGCAAACGCCGACACGTCACGCGCCGCTGCGACCTGCGCGGGCCAGTCATCGCGCAGGTCCACCATGTAGCCGGTGGAGGCTCCGATCGGATGGTGGTATGGTAGCGCAGAGCCGCGCCACGCTCTTTGAACGACGACCGTCATTCAATCGACACTAGCAAGCACGGCTGTCGGATCCTTTGCCCGCCACGGCTCGTGCGCTGGCCCCAACGAGCTAAGCCGCCGCGACGCTCCGCGCCACCTCGAACAGCTCCTCGGGCATCGGCGAGCGAAGCCTCCAGGTGAAGGCGACCGGTCACTCGCGAGCCCGCGCCTGGGAGCTTGGAGCCCGTCCGAAACAGATCATTCTTGAGGTCGACGCGACGCTGTTGGCGGCGCACTCCGACAAAGAACACGCGGCCGGGACGTTCAAGAACACCTTCGGCTACCACCCGCTGCTTTGCTACCTCGGAAAGGAAGCGCTGGCAGCAAAGCTTCGGCCCGGCAACGCCGGCTCAAACACCGGCGCCGATCACATCACCGTCCTCGACCAAGCGCTCGAGCAGCTTGACCCAAAAGCGCTTGCCGGCAAGATCTTGGCCCGCATCGACGGCGCCGGGGCCAGCCATGAGGTGACTCAATACCTGCGCGAGGCGGGAATCCGCTTCTCGGTCGGATTTGCCCTCACCGAGCCGGTTCGAACCGCGATCACCGAAGTCCCCAAAGTGGCATGGATAAAGGCGGTCCGCCCCGACGGTAAGAAGCGAAAGAACTCTCAGGTTGTCGAGATCACCGACCGGGTCAACCTCTCCAACTGGCCCAAGAACTCTCGCTTGATCGCGCGGCGCACCAAGCTTAAAGCCGGCGAGCAGCAGTCGTTTGCCGACCAAGACGGCTACCGCTTCGCCGTCTTTTTGACCGACTGCAAGGGCGGGGTCTCGACGCTCGACCTGACCCATCGCGGTCATGCTTGTGTCGAGGATTCGATCCGCCAGGGCAAGGACTGTGGGCTACGCAACCTGCCCTCGCACAGCTTCGCGCGAAATGAGGTTTGGCTGTGGCTGGTCGGACTGGCGCAGGATTTGTTCGCTTGGTCTCAGGTGATCTGCCTCGAAGGCGACGCTCAGAAGTGGGAGCTGAAGCGGTCGCGCTACCGGCTCTTTCACCAGTCGGGCCGGATCTCCCGGCACGCTCGGCGCACGACCCTGCGGCTGTCGCGGGATTGGCCTTGGGCGACCGAGCTCGAAGCTGCGTTCGCGCGGATGCAGGCGTTGGCGCCGCCGGCGCTCGCCTGACGCCCGCTGGCGTCCACTGCAACGGCTGAACGCGGACACCTCGGCGTCAGCCTGCTCGCGAACGGGCTGTTTGGCGGGGGAGTCGTCAGCTGGGCGCCGGGACGGAGCGTTCGGAGGTTCGAAATGGCGATCGTGGCCGTGATTGCGGCGAAATTATCGCCTCGACGCCGTGAAAGGACCGAGTCGGAGGCTTATTGTAAGCGAACGAATTTTGGGGCGGGAAACGGTTGGATTTGAGGGCTTAGTGCAGGATCGAGGCTGGGAGGCGGACGAGCTGGCTGCGTTTCTGAAATCGGTCGAAGGTGATCGACTCGAGGCCGCTTGGCGGGTATCCGCAATGACGGGAATGCGCCGGGGTGAGATGCTCGGGCTTTGCTGGGCTGCAGTCGACCTGGGTCAAGGGCGGCTAGCTGTTCGCAACGCGATCGTGAACGTGGCCTACGAGGATCTGAATTCGACGCCGAAGAACCAGGCCCGGGTAATCGACTTGGATCCGCTGACAGTGACGATGCTGAGGGAACACCGGAGGCGCCAAGACGCTGAGCGGGATGGATATGAGTCGGATGAGGGGCTTGTGTTCTGCCGTGAGGATGGATCGCCGATTCATCCGCAGTCGTTTAGCCAGGTGTTCACGCGGGCCGTTGAGAAGGCTGGGCTACGGGTGATACGGCTTCATGACCTTCGGCATACGCATGCGACGATCGCGGTCAAGGCCGGTGTGCCGGTGAAGGGGACCAGCGAGCGTCTCGGGCATGAGTCGCCGGCGTTCACGCTGAAGCGGTACGCGCATGTGATGCCGGGGATGCAGGCGGAGGCGGCCGCTCTTATCGCCACAGAGCTGAAAAGCCACGCGTGACGATCAGAACGTCCAGCCAACCTCACGAATGAATCCGATCACGTCAATACAAGGGACCTCGAGGGCATCGCAAACAAGCGGAATTCGCGGCTTTGCGTCGCTACCGCGATCCTCTTGAGTTACAACCGTCAACTCGTGGACCTGCGCGACGCCGATAACGAACGGGTCGGCGTGAGTTCTGCGTGCAAACTGCTTTGCAATAAACGGGTAGCTGGCCAGAATGTCGGATGCCGCTCGCTGAATCGGCTCCGCCAGTTCAAGGAACACGTCCGGCTTGTCCTTCAACCATGTGAAGAGTTCGTCCTCCTGCTTCGACAGCTCGCGGAGCACCTCGTCGCTGCAGACGATCGTCCCGTCGTCCAGCATTCCCCCAAGATTCGCCCAGAGGCCAGGAAAAACGTCGAGCGGGTAGAAGCGGGCCCAACACTGGAGGAATGCGCTCGTATCGAATGTGTACACCGGGGCACCGCTCACCGAGAAGCCCCGGATCCGATGAGTTCTTCCTCGAGTTTGTCCAGCTTGTTCAGCTTGACCTCAATGTAACCCGAGAGCTGGGCCGCGTTGATCTCATCCCGATGGTAGGCCTCAAGCGCCAATCGAATGTATGGGCGGCCATAGTCCCGTACCCGCATGCGGAAGAAGGTCGGTCCGCCAGGGGCCGACCCGGCCTCACGTCGCTGGCGCTCATACTCGTCCCGGTACGCCCGTGTCTTGGCCTGCAAGAACGTCCAACTGGTGAGATCAAACGACCACAGACGCCGAACCACAACCTCGCGGCTAACGGAGTACTTCTGCGCGAGCGCTTCAATGATCTCGTCGTCCCATGCGGTCGGCGGCGCGTGACCCGCGAGTGCGGGTTCAGACCTAAAAGCCTCGGCGGGCAACAAGACCGCGGCAGCAACCGCGTTGCAGAAAAGCTCAACTGCGTCCGCCGGACTCCCCGATGCTCTGTCATGGAGGTCGCACACGCCGCTACGGTGAAGCAGAAGGTGCGTGAGCTCGTGAATAACTGTGAACAGCTTTCCCGCTGGCGCGTCTGAACCGTTGAGAACCACAGCTGGCACGGACCCCGCGGCCAGCGAAAAACCACGCATTTCGCCGCGCTCGACCCCCTGAACCTGGAGCACCAGGATCCCGAGTTCCTCGACAGCCGTTACCCAGCCCCGCAGGGCGTCCCGCGGCGTCGCCCATGACGATTGTTCGGACAAGTCGACCGCTAGTAGTTCCCGCACCAGCTGGCCCGCCTCCTCGGGGTGGTCCTCGGAAAGCTCGGGCGATGGGAGATCTGGGATGTCTTCGTCAAGCGCAGCGTAGAGCTCGGCTGCAGCATCTTGCTGAAACTGGGCCCGTCGCACCGCAAGCCTCAACGCGGGGGACCACATCGCCTGGGCGGTTGCTGGCAGCCGCCTGAAATCGGTCAGCGGTTGGAAATCGGCCGGCGCTTCCGACAAGAAAAACACCGCCAGGGGTCGCTTGTAGACCTCCCCTGCCTTCCGTAATTGTGCGACCGATGGATTTGTCTCACCGGTTTCCCATGAGGAAAGCCGCTCCTCCTTCACGCCAATCTTTCTTGCGGCATCGCGGACCTCAAGGCCAGCGCTCGCCCTGGCCCAAACGAGCAGCTCTGGCTTTATCCTTGCCTCCGGCGTACGGGTCATCGGAACCATCCTACGGCGGCAAGGGGTCGTTTCGTACGGGCGGCGGGCCTGTTGGTCTGGGCGTTTGACGAATGTTTGACCGCTACCCCAAGAAAAAGCACCCCCGTCTCCGGTGGGCGCTTGATCAAGCCGTTACGTCTATACCCGAGTTCCGCAGCTAATTTTCGCCCAACTGCCCGCAAACCCGCATCCGGACAGCGTTTGAGCACGCCGAACAGACGTTCGGCGTGTACCTAGGCGCCCAGGCGCCTTCAGGCGGCCGAATCAGCGGGCGACTCGGCTGGCTCGGCGGTCGCGAGCTCCAGGAACTGCGGCGGCTCGGCAACCCCAAGCGCGCTCAAGACCGCGCTCTGGCGCGCCGTCAGCTCGGTCCGCCGGCGGCTCGTGCCGGCCGGGCCGACAAACGTTCCCAGGTGCAGGCGCTGCAGCTCATCGCGCAGGTTGCGCCACGTCTCGCCGGAGCGGGTCTCGGCGAGGCGGATCAAAAGCAGCGCCAGCCAGCACAACAGGACGTGGGCGCGGATCCGATCTTCCTTGCGGTGGCGGACCGGGCGCAAATCGAGCGTCGTCTTCATCTCGCGCCAGCCGCGCTCGATCTCGAGCAGCTGCTTGTAGCCGAGCGCGACATCGGTGGCCGAGAGCGTCGGGTCGGCGGTGCGCAGCAAGAACTTGCCGTCGAGGCGGACCTCGGCGGCCACCGCTGTGCGGTCGACCCGCAGCAGGCCCGTCTTTGTGGTCCGCAGGTATCGCTTCAGGCCGCGCTTTGCGCGCAGCCGGGCCGCCACCGCGTCGCGCTTTGGCTGATCGAGAAAGTCGGAACCCTCG
>JAHEXU010000291.1 GCA_023251975.1 bacterium
ACCGTAGATTCAGAGTTGCTTGCGAGTGCGAGGCGAATTCGCCGGGAGCTGAACGATGCGGCCCTGATCGACGAGGTCCTGAGCGCGATCCTCGCCCGCGAGCGTGCAGCCGAGGTAGACGGGAGTTACGCCGCCTACGATGAGCACCCGCTCGACGAGCCGGACGAGTGGGGCGACCTGGCGTCGTTTCGAAGCAGCGCGGCGAGTTCGTGAGCCAGCCCCCGGCCCGGGGAGAGGTTTGGTGGTGCGAACTGCCCGATATCGGTCGGCGCCCGGTCGTCGTCCTCTCCAGGGATGTCGCGATCCCGCGCCTTCGGCGAGCGTTGGTGGCGCCGTGCACAACCACGATCCGCGGGCTGGCGAGCGAGGTGTCGCTCGAACCTCCGGATGACCCTGTTCCGCTGCGCTCGGCGGTCAACCTGGATTCGGTGGAAAGCGTTGCGATCGGCGTGCTCGTAGAGCGAATCGGCCAGCTCGCCGACGCTCGGATGCGGGAGATATGTACTGCCCTCAGCGTCGCGGTCGACTGCGACGCTGAGGGAGCCCTGTAGTGCTCACCCGTTAAGCGGCCGACCGGGATTCAAATACCGTCTCATAATCCCCGCTACCTGGCTGGTTGCCGGGGTGGCGATCTCAGCGCGTCGCTCTTCCGGCAGCGCTGGCAAATCCAGGCGCGACCACGCCGAGTTGTTGAGCAACATCAGCGCCTCATATCAGCAGGTGAGGCCCAGGCGCTTGGCGCGGTCCGCCGCTGGTCGAGTCCGGGGCGGTCGATTCGCTCGACATGAAGCCGTCAGGATCTTGCCCGAGTGAGCGAGACCGAACGCGGTCGGCGGGTTGGCGGCGCGCGGCTATTGCGTGCGCCGGCGCAAGCTGCAGACGCTGAAGGCGTGCTCGCGCGCCCTCGTCAACGAGGCCACCAAGCTCGGGGGCGCGGCCCCCGAGCGCGGCAACCTGATCGAGCAGCGTGCCTCGGCTGGGCGTGATCGTGATCATCTTGCGCGGATCGCGCGTCGGCACGACCGCCAGCGTAATACCGCGTTGCACCGCTTGAGATAAGGATGGTCGGCTCCGGGTTCGGCGCCTAGCGCCAGATTCCCGAAAAGTGCGCGATTTTCATTCGCCGTGGGTGGGCGGGAGCGTCAGGCTCCCTGGGCGGCACCGCCTCACGAGACCGAGCCTCAGTGACAGGCGACGGAGATCCGCTCACAAAGCAGCGCTGAGTCGGCCGCCTCGATCGTTCGGATCTGCCCCTGGAAACCGAGGTGCCAGTGCTCGCGCGGCCACTTGTCGAGGTGAGCCAGCTCGCCGAGCAGCGATTCGGCCGGGATGAAGTCGGCTGGCGCAAGCACCGAGACCGGCTCCGCGTTGACCCGCCACGGGTACTGCTCGAGGTACTTCTTTTTGCCCTGCGGCCAGATCGGCGTCCGATCCTCGAACATCGGCGAGGTGACGCGAGCGATCGCGCCGAACGCCTTGACCACGGTCAGGTAGAAGATGATCAGATCGTTGGGCTCGATCCGAAGCGCCGTTGGCCGACGTTTCTCTTTCAGCCCGATCGGGTCGAAGTTCCGGGCGACGTAGATCTCGAAATTCTCGATTCCGCCGGTCAATATCCAGGTCGTCGGGCCGTCCTTTGGCTGATTCATCGCTCGACCCACCCTACAAGGGGTTGACCGGGTGGTGGCAGGCGGCGATCAGGCCGGCGCGCTGCCTGGCCAGTTTCGGCTCGACCCGTGAGCAGAGCTCAGTTGCGCCCGGGCAGCGGGGGTGAAAACGACAGCCCCGGGGCGGGTTGGCGGGGCTGGGGATGTCAGTTTCGAGGGCGGTCGGCGGATCGGGGTTGAGCCGACGGCGGGCGCCTGCGGCGCGCGGATCCGGGATCGGGGCGGCCTCGAGCAGCGATCGGGTGTAGGGGTGGGTCGGGTTGGCGCAGAGGACCTCGGCCGGCCCTGATTCGACAATCTTGCCGAGATACATCACCGCGATTCGATCGCAGACGTGGCGAACCACCGAG
>JAHEXU010000020.1 GCA_023251975.1 bacterium
CGTCGTAGCCGTAGCTGGTGGTGTAGCCGCGGCCGTCGGTTGCGGCGGCGAGGTTTTGGTCGGGCAGGTAGGCGTAGGTATGGGTGATTGGGGCGGCGGTGAAGCCCGAGGGCCAGCGCTTCTCGGTGATCTGGCCGATCGGGTCATAGGCGATCGTGCGGGCGAGCTCGGAGTTGCCGATCCGAGCCGGCGTGATCTGGCGCAGCCGCATCCGGGCGTCGTAGCGCAGCTCAACCAGACCGGCGGCAGCTAGCTGTCCGGGCAGGCCCTTCGGGGCGACCCCGCCGAAATCGCCGGGCCCGGGCAGGCCGAGTGAACCGCCGCCAGCGGAGCCGTCGCCCGAGTTCTCGGAGAGGCGCCGCCGTTTTGCCTGCTCTGCGTAGGCGCGCCCGGCCCCCGGTGAGCCGCGCGGCGAACTCCAGTCCAACCCCCACAACGAGGGGCGCCAGGTCGCGGCGAGCACGACGGAATCAAAGAAGTGGTTCTTGAAGCTGTGGGCGCGGTAGAGCGCCGGTTTCCCCTCGGCCTTGGCGTAGTTGCCGCGGGCGTCGGCGTTCTCAATCGGGTTGCCGACCGCGCCGCGTCCGTAGCTGACCTTCCAGCTCCGCAGCCTTTTAGCGGTGGGCCCGTACTGGCTGTCCGCCCACGGGATCGAGCGGCTGATCAGATAGCAGAAGGATCGCGACGAGCACCGCGAACGGGCGAAGCCGGATCATCATACGAGACCGAGTAGACCAGCTACTTGGAGCAGCCGTGTAAAAGCTGCACCAGCGCGCTCGCTCGCTCGGGCGAGAGTGGCCCCTCGAGGTCCGGATTAGCCAGATGCGCCATCGCATCCCGCACGGCCTCCTCGGATTCGGGATCGAGTTCCACGTCGTCCCGCATCTCCAACGCGTCGGCCCAATCGGCGACTTGTTGAATTCCAAGACACCCCCGCTCGAAATCCGCGAGAACCGAAATGACATCCGCTCCACGAAGAACGACGAGCGTCGCCTCGCTATCCCACGGGAGCGCCCGAAGCTCAGCGCTGATGCGACTCGCCTCCGTCGGGGACTCGATAAGAGCCCTTAGCAGCTCGGCTCGCCGAGACTCGTCAGCCTGGTGGTGTGATCGTGAGCCCACTGATCTTATCCTTGACGTGAGCGATCGAACCGCCCGGTGCGTACGTCGTCTTCGTGAACGATAGCGTCTGCCCATATGCATCCACCTGCTTCTATGAACCGTGCCGTCGTCACGGTTCGTGGCGCTAGATCAGGCGTTGGTGGTCAGCCTGTGTGGCGCGTAACACCCCACCTGACGCATTCTCGTCGCGCCTTTTCCCCGATCACTCACCACAACGGCTTCAGCGAATGCAGCACGGGGTGGTCTGGCATCTGCCTCCGCAGGCCGACGCCGGAGGGCCGTATGTCCTCCATCTCCCCTGTAGCCCTGCCTCGTTGACTCGCCGGATGTCCGGCGAGTCAGCAACCCATTGGAGCCAGCGAACCTACGCCTCGAGTTCGTCAAGAACAGCTCGTACCTTCTTCTGCTCGAACGGGGCCCCCGGATCGCTCTCGCTGTCGAGGCGGCGATCGCGCTCTCGTAGCGCAGGAACCGCTGCCGTGACCCGAAGCTCGCGGATCACCGCGAGCGCGTCATACCTGCGCGATTCCTCGTCAGCGAGCGTCCATTCGGCAAGCACCCGGTCCGCCTCTTCCCTTTCTGCTGGCGCGAAGCCTCGGTATGCATCAAGTAGCCTCGTGACCACGAGCATCGAGTTCTTACACTGCTCGGCCTCCGCAATCGCAGACGCGCGTATAGCTTCGAGTTGCGAGGAAGCGTCGTTCATGGCCTCACCACCTGGACGAACTCTGGAGGGATCGCCCTATCAAACCGGAGTTCAGTGCCGCCGCCGAGCATGTTGTATCTCCGGCCGACGGTTGTGAAGTCGCCGACATCGAAGCCCGACTTGCGCAGACCGGCCAGGTCGACTCGGATCACGGCGTCGGATAACCCCCGATTCGGAGGCAGTGCGAGATCGAGCTGGGCTTGAAGCGGACTGAGGCCTCCACGCTTGGTGACGTACGACCCCTCCCGCAGACCGTTCCTTGCAGTCAGATCGGCGAACTCACCTCGGGTGTAGTGGAACGCCTCATCCGCACCCCTTGCGGCAACGAGGTAGGCCGACGCAATTCCGCCCGATTTAGCCGTCGGACCCCGACGCTTTGCAGGGGAATCCGAGGACCGACCCCCGACGCTATCCCCGGAAACCTGAGCGAAGACCCCGACGCGACTTTTCGCCTCGGCAGGCGCACCGCCGGACGCGATCGCCAGCAACGTGAGCAGCGCCCCCAGGGCGGCGATTGCGGCTAGGAGAAGAAGGGGCCGGCGGATCATCTCGCCGTCAGTCTGTCACGCCCGGCGGCCACCTCAGGGTTCAGCGGGGGCCGGAGGGTGGCGGCACCCCAAGCTGTTTGCAGATCGCCCGAACCAGGCCAGTGCCGAGCTCGCGGTGGCGGGGGATCGGTGCCCTGGCGCCGCCGGGTGCCGCCCACTTGGAGTGGATTCCGCGCTCGTCGATCTTTCGGCAGCCGTGCTTTTTGAGGTGCCGTTCGAGGTCGCGGCGCTTCATCCAGACAGGGTCAGCTCGAGCGAGTCGAAGTCGGCCTCGAGAGGCACCGCGTCAGCACTGCCGGGCTCGGGGGCGAGCATCAGCCGCAGGGCGTCGAGCACGTTGGAGCGTGCTTCGGCGCGCGTGCGGCCCTGGCTGATCACTCCACTGACGGTGGGGATCGAGGCCATGATCCAGCCCTCGCCAGCGTCCTCGTAGACGATCTGGATCGGGATCGAATCGCTCATCACTTCAGGGTAGCTGCGTGGGGAGCCAAAGTCGAGCGCTCCGAAAGCGGCGGGATCCGCCCGCCACCGTTGGTGCAACTGCGCGGCTCCTAGCCGTCCTCATCAACCTCGACCCCTGGACCTCGGCAAGAGCCGTCGTTGGCCTGTGAAGCTGGCTCAGTGGCGTGCTCGGGCTCCTGGTGGGCGCTGGGGCTCCGATGTCGCTCGTTCCTCGCCCCCGGATGCGTGGCGGCGTGGATCGCCGCCAGCTTTCTGAGGCTGACCTGGGTGTAGATCTGGGTGGTGGTGAGCTCGGCGTGGCCGAGCATCTGCTGGATGAAGCGGATGTCGGCTCCGCCTTCGAGCATCAGGGTCGCCATCGTGTGGCGAAACAGGTGACAGGAGCCGGGCTTGCCGACCCCCGATGCCTTGACGTAGGCGCCGATCAGCTGGGTAAGGCGCCAGGGGCTGAAGGGGTGGCCGTCGACTGTGAGGAAGAGGGTCGGCTCCTCGATCTCCTCGCGGCGGGCGCCCGCCAGGCCCGGGCGGACCTCGGTGCTGTAGCGCGAGCACCAGAGCCCGGCGCGCAAGCCGAGCGGGACCATCCGGTCCTTTCTGCCCTTGCCCTGGCGGACCATCAGCGTCCCGCGCTCCCCATCGAGGTCGTAGAGGGCGAGGTTTGCGAGCTCGCTGCGGCGGATCCCAGTCGCGTAGAGCAGCTCCAGCATCGCCCGGTCGCGCAGGCCGAGGGGTTGGGTGAGATCCGGGACGGCGAGGATCCGCTCGGCCTCTGAGGCGCTGAGCACGGCCTTGGGCAGCCGCTTCTCCAATCGCGGCAGCTCCAGCTCGGAGGCGGGGTTGTAGAGGGTGTGGTTTCTGCGGGCGGCCCAGCGGAAGAAGCCGCGGATGGGGACCAGGCGCGAGTGCTGAGCGCGGAAGCTCAAGGGCTGGCCGTTTGCCTTGCGGCGGTGGTAGAGGGCGCGCTGGTAGCGCTCCAGCATCGGCGGGGTCACTTCCGCAGGCCGGCTGACGCCGCGCTCGTCGAGCCAGGCGGCGAGGTAGGAGAGCATCGCCCGCTGGTTGTCGATCGTGCGCGGCGAGTAGCCGCGCACCCCCATCTGCTCCAGGTAGTCGCCGACCAGCGCCGGAAAGCCCCGGGCGTCGGCCGGATCGCCGGGGATCGGCTTCGGGCTGCGCTCACCGCGGCGCGGCATCAGCGGGCCTGCGCCTTCGATGCGGCTGCGACTACGACCTCGCGCTCCGAAGCTGCCCCGGGAGCAGTGCTTTGCGGGCCCTCGGCGGCCCCGGAGGGCCGGGTCCCGCTCTGCGCTGCGCCGTTCGCCTGCTCCGAGGGGGTCCGACCGGGGGCCGACCCGACCCCGACCGGTCGGGGCCGGCGGGGGTTTCGGGCTGGTCGCAGGCGAAGGCGGCGGGGTCGGCAAGGCCAGCCAGGCGGGGCTCTCCGTCGACCGTCTCAAAGCAGGGCTCGTAGCTGTAGCGGCCGGCGGCGGAGCGGTGGGCTGCGAGCAGCTCGAGGTCGACCAGGCGGGCCAGGTGCACCTTGAGCTGGGTGTCACCGGCGCCGGTGGCCTCGCGCAGCTCGCGGCGGGAGAAGCGGATCCGCTCGCGCTTTGTGCCCTCCGCGCTGAATGTCTCGCTCGACTACCTGGCGATCGAGGAGATGCCGAGAAGGCCGCTGCGGGTGGCAGACCACGGGCTGGCGGAGCGGCTTGGAGCGCTCTCAGAGCTCGACGCCGAGGACCGGGACTACCTTGCTTCGGGTCCTCGATGCCTTGCTCACCAAGCACCGGGTGAGGGCGCTGGCGGGGGATCAGGCGGGGTAGGTGGAGCCCGACGTTCAGGGGGTTGAGATCAGTGCCCCGGCCTCGTTGAGCGCCCTGGCGATTTCCCGCAGCCTTGAGGAGCCGACTTCACCGGCGCGCTCGGCAGCGACGAGAAGCGTGCCTTGACCGGCCATCGACTCGCGTGCTGCGACGGGCAGGCGACTCGGAACCTCTCGCCGATCGGCGAGGAACGTGATCCACCCGACGATCGGCTTGCGCGGGCCCGCGTCGACGGCGTCAGCGAGCCTGTAGGAGGTCAGTGTGGCCCAGTCTGGCTCCCACGCCCCGACGACGACCCGCATGATCGCAAGCGCCGTGTCGAGCTCGTAGATCTGGCCTCCCAGCTCTTCCGCTGGAGTGGGCAGGTCGAGATTGAACGCGTTCATCACTTCGGGCACGGAGGTCCACCCGCCGCAGCTGATCGAAAGGCCGACGGACGTCTTGTGGTCGCCATTCCAGAGGCCAACCGAGAAACCGAGCTCCTCGATGACGCTGCCGTTGGCGTCGCGCCGGTTTACTCCAGCCACCATCAGCTTGCGCAGGACCTCGGCGGCCGGCACGACAGGGCGGTGCCTCGCGTCTGCCTTGCGATCGGCCTTCTCGTACCAGGTTCGTAGTAGCTCGCTGCACGCCCCCAAGCGCGCCACGCAGTCGGCGAGACGTTGTGCGCATGCCCCCACGGGCTCACGCCGTGGCCCCCAGTAGGCGCCAAGGTAGAAGGGTTCGTCCACGGTCATCATCCCGGCGGGATGTGGACCACGTCGATCCCAGAGATGCCCCGGGAGCGGAACAGGCCCTGGATCGCAGTTGCGGCCTGCGGCTCAGCGACTGCCCAACGTATCGGCGTGCCTCCGGCGGCCGCCAGTTGCCGCTGAGCCTGGGAAACCATGGCATCCGAGCCGCGGAACCACGGCTGGAACCTCCCTGCGGCCGCGGCCGCGGTAGTGGCCGATGAGGACGGCGGCGCCTCGGTGACGCAGGTCTTGGTCTCGCGCTCGGCGGCGTCGTAGCTGAAGTTGGTGATCAGGCCGTCGCGATAGGCGCAGTCGGGATCATCGGCCTCGGGGTTGCAGCTGGCTCCGCTTTGGAGCGCGAAGGCTCCGGCGCTGCGGCGGGTTTGGATGTTGCCAGCGGCGTCATAGCCGAAGGCGGTGTCGGTCCCCCCCGCCCAGCGCTCGTCGACAAAGCGCTCGCGCTCGGCGTCGTCGCGAGTGATCTTGGTGGTCCGCTCGGTTGCCCCGGCGCCCGCCTGATCGGCCGCCGGGACCTTGTCGAAGGTCTCGATCAGGGAGCCGTTTTGGTTATAGAAGTAGTCGTAGGAGCGGCGGCTGATCGTCTCGGGGTCGCTGTATTTTTGGCCGCTTCGCGATTGCAATAGGCCGGAGGGGTAGAAGCTGCGGGTGATCTTTCGGCCCTTGGTCGTGCCGGGTGATCCGGGGTCGGAGTTGAAAAAGCCCTCGGTTGACCAGCCGGTTTGGTTTGCGGAGCGGTCATAGAAGTATTGGATCTCGGTGTCATGCAGGCCGGCGCCTGCTTGATCGGGGTTGACCAGCTTCGAGTCGGTCTGGCTTTTTAGCCAGCCGGTCTCGTAGTAGAGGTAGGCGGTGCGGCGGGTCTTGCCGAGGAATTGGTTGGGCTCGGCCTCGAAGTCATAGAAGTTGTCGATCGAGGAGATCTCGCCGCGGGGGTCGTAGGCGTAGCGTTGGCGGTAGCGGTGATCATCGGGGTCGGGGTCGCGCTCGGCGCCGATTGCATGCGGTGCGTAGGTGTCGCGGAGGAGGCCGTCTTGGTCGTAGAGGTTGACGGTGGCGTGGCGGGTCGGTGCTTTGAGGGCATCGGTGTCGGCGTGCTCGGTTTGGATTTGGGGATCGTGGATCGCATAGATCGGATCGAGGGTTGTGGAGGGGCGGGGGGTGGTGGCGGCGCCCATTACCCCGGCCATACCAGTCATACCTTTCGGGTTGACGGTCCGGATCAGATTGGAGTCGGGGTCGTATTCGGTGGCGGTTGAGCGGGCCTCGGGGGTGCCGGCGGCGATCGTCGAGATCCAAGGCAGGCCGCGGGCGTCATAGAGGGTGGTTGAGACGCGGCGGGAGTCGGCCTCGTCGGTGCCGGGGAGGTTTTGCTTGGTCAGGTTGCCCTCGGCGTCGTAGTCGAGGTAGCCCTCGCGGCCGGAGGGAGCGTTGATCTCGACCAGGCGATCGGCGGGGTCGTAGTGGTAGGTGGTTTGGTAGTCGGCGCCGACATCATTGGGGCCAGCGAGGCCGCGGGGGGAGATCTCGGCGATCGTTTGGCTGGCGGCGTTATAGGCGTAGCGCCACGATTCGCCGGCCGGGTTGGTTTCCTTGACGAGCCGGTCCAGCGCGTCGTAGTCGAAGCTGAAGCGAGTATCGGCGGGGCTGATCCGCTCGGTGATCATCGAGTTGGGATCGTAGCTCCAGCGGGTGGTTTGGGAGTCGTAGGTTTGGTCGCCCTGATGGGAATATGAGCCGGGGGCGGTCTCGGAGTTGCGCCGTCCAAAGCCGTCGTAGCCGTAGCTGGTGGTGTAGCCGCGGCCGTCGGTTGCGGCGGCGAGGTTTTGGTCGGGCAGGTAGGCGTAGGTGTGGGTGATTGGGGCGGCGGTGAAGCCCGAGGGCCAGCGCTTCTCGGTGATCTGGCCGATCGGGTCATAGGCGATCGTGCGGGTCCGGGTGGCGTCGTTTCCGATATCGGCCGGGGTGATCTTGGTCAGGCGCATCTGATCGTCGTCCGTCTCTCCTCCCGGAAGCCCTCACCCACATGCGCAGCGCCCACTCGACCGACCGCTCCCCGTGGGTGGGCCGGTCGCGCGTCGTAGCCGATCGGGCGTCAATGCACGGACACGCCAGGAACTTCGTTGTAGGTGCGGGGAGGGGAAGTTGGTCCGGATTGCGCGCCAGTACCTGCAGGGCCACGGCACACTCGGTGAGGGCGGCCGCCGGATCAGGCGTCTCGATCTCCACGGCCGCCGATGCGCTTCACTTCACTCCTTCGCCGCGAATAAGGAGGGACGAGGGCGACTCGCGAATCGCGAGGGCACCGAATCCAGGTTAGATCGCCCCGGCGCTGCCCTGAAGGTGCGGCTTGCCGTCGGGTGATCGAACTTCGAAGGCGATCGGCTTTACCTTGCGACGCGACTTCGCCTCGCCACTCGCGAACACCACAGTCGCCGGTAAGAAGATCGGCAGCTTGAACGCGACCTCGGCGACAACCGCGTCGGGTAGCTCCGACTCGATCTGGGCGAGACAGCGGGCCTTTGTCCACATCCCGTGGACGATCGCCTTCTTGAAGCCGAGCGCCTTCGCGGTCAGGTCATAGAGGTGGATCGGATTGCGATCGCCCGAGACCGAGGCGTAGCGCCGACCAAGGTCGGATCGCAGGGTCCACTCGGCGGCCTGCCCAAGCTCGGGAGCGGCCGCCGTTGTGGTCGGCTTTTTGGCGGCGGCGCCGGACGTCCCCTCGGCGCCCGATTCGCCGCCACCACCGCGTCGCAAGGTCGTAGAGACGCCCTCCCAGACCAGTTCGCCGTCGACTCGGGCCTCGGTGATCAATGAGAAGGTGCGCCCTTTCGGGTGCGGCTCAAGCTTGGTCGCGCTGACCCGGAGGTCGAGCTTCTCGGTGCCGCCGATCGGCCGATGCCGGGTGATCTTGTTTGCGATATGGACCAAGCCGATCGGCCCGAACGGGAACTTTGGTTCGTTCAGCAACGCCATCTGCAACGGGAACCCGAGGATGTGCGGATAGGTCAGCGGCAGGGTGTCGCGCAGCGCGAAGCCGCAGACCCGGCAGTACTCGGCCAGCCGCAACGCCTCGATGCCGACCGCGTCGAGCTCCAAGACCAGTTCGGGCACATCGGCAGCTCGCTCGCCGCCGATCCCGATCACCGGCAGGCGGTCGACGAGCGGCGCGCTGGCGAGCGCGGCACGAAGCAGTTGCGGGACCGAGGAGGGGGCGGAATCGAGCTTGCGAATCTCCGGCGGCATCGCTCAGGCTCCAATCAAACTCTGGCCGCAGACCCGGACAACGTTGCCGTTCAGCCCACCCGAGGCGGGCGAGGCGTACCAGGCGATCGTCTCGCCGACATCGACCGGCAGGCCACCCTGCCGCATCGAGTTCATCCGCCGACCGGCCTCACGCATCCCGATCGGAATCGCGGCCGTCATCGCGGTCTCGATGAATCCCGGCGCGACCGCGTTGATCGTCACCTTCTTGGCGGCGAACGCTGCCGCCATCGAATCGACCATCCCGATCACCCCTGCCTTCGAGGTCGAGTAGTTGGTTTGCCCGGCGGTGCCGGCAATCCCCGAGATCGAGGAGACGCAGATAACCCGGCCGTTCTTGCGGATCAGCTTCCGCGCCAACAGCTCGTCGTTGATCCGCTCCTCGCCTGAGAGGTTGATCTCCATCAGGACCGTCCAGCGCGGCTCGTCCATGCCGCCGAGCGTCTTGTCCTTGGTAACGCCGGCATTGTGAACGACCACGTCGACCCCGCCATGGTCGGCTTTGAGGTGGTTGCAGATTGTGTCGGGCGCCTCTGAATCGGTGATGTCGCAGGCCAGCGCCGAACCGCCGATCTCCCCCGTCACGCGCTCCAGGTCGGCCATCAGCGGCGGTATGTCGAGCCCAACGACGTGGGCGCCATCGCGGGCCAAGACCCGGGCGATCGCCTCGCCAATCCCACGCGAGGCACCGGTCACCAGCGCCACCTTGCCAGCCAGCGGCTGCTCCCAGTTGAACTCCTCGGCGTCGAAGTCAGGCCCGGACCCGATCCGTACCACCTGTCCCGACACGTAGGCCGAGCGGGGAGAGCAAAAGAAGCGAAGCGAGGAATCGATCCGTGGCTCCGCCCCTTCGGCGACGTAGATCAGTTGCACGGTCTGGCCGTTTCGCGCCTCCTTGGCAAGGGCGCGGGTGAAGCCCTCCAGCGCCCGCTGCGCGGTCCGCTCGCGCGGCTCCTCGCAGTCCTCCGGCGGAGTTGCCAAGACGACGACCCGGCCGCAATCGGCGAGGCGGCGCACCACCGGCGAGAAGAACTCCCAAAGCTCGCGCAGCTGGGTCGAATCCTTGATCCCCGAGGCGTCGAACACAAGCCCCTTGAAGCGAGCGTTCGGGGCAAGTTCCGAGGCGACCCGGTGGACCGAGACCTCGGCCTGGCCGAGCGTAATCTCGACCTGCTCAGCGATCCGCCCGCCGGGCGCCGAACCGATCAAGACGGGACCGTCAATCAGCGGCTGGTCGGCGGCAAAACGCTCCAACTCGACCGGCTGCGGCAGGCCGAGGTTGGCGGCGATAAAGCCGCCGATCGGGCTGTTGACAAGGCTCGAATAACGATCGGCGGGTGACATCTGGACGGCTCCTTTGATTCGGGATCGGGAAGTTCTAGCGCTCGAGGATCGCGACGACGCCCTGGCCGCCGGCGGCGCAAATCGAAATCAAGCCGCGACCGCCGCCCGCCTCGGCAAGCGTCTTGGCGAGCGAGGCGACGATCCGTCCGCCGGTCGCGGCGAACGGGTGCCCAGCCGCCAGCGAGCCGCCCTTGACGTTGAGCTTGGCTCGGTCGATCGAGCCGAGCGGCTTTTTGAGGCCGAGCCGATCGGCGCAAAACTGCTCGTCCTCCCAGGCCTTCAAGGTGCACAGCACCTGGGCCGCAAAGGCCTCGTGGATCTCGTAGAAGTCGAAGTCCTGCAGGCTGAGCCCGTTTCGCTCCAGCATTCGCGGCACCGCGTAGGCCGGAGCGATCAAGAGCCCCTCCTGCTTGGTGACGTGATCAACCGCGGCGGTCTCGGCGTCGACGAAGTAGGCGAGCGGCTCGAGATCGTGCTGCTTGGCCCAGTCCTCGCTCGCCAGCAAAACCGCCGAGGCCCCGTCGGATAGCGGGGTTGAGTTGGCGGCGGTCATCGTCCCGTCGGGGCCGCCGAAGACCGGCTTCAGCTTGGCCAACTTCTCGGGGCTGGAGTCGCCGCGCAGATTCTGGTCGCGTTCGAGGCCGAGATAGGGGGTGACCAGGTCGGCGCAAAATCCGTCGTCGTAAGCGGCGGCAAGCGAGCGATGCGAGGAAACCGCCAGCTCGTCCTGCTCGGCTCGGCCGATTCCCCACTCGCTGGCCATTACCGCGGTGTGGGCGCCCATCGAGAGGCCGGTCCGAGGCTCGGAGTTCTGGGGGATTTCGGGGACGATCTGGCCGGGGCGGATCTTGGTCAACGCCTTCAACCGCGCCGAGGTTGAGCGTGCGGCATTGACCTCCATCAGGATCCCCCGCAGATCGTCGTTCAGCGCGATCGGTGCGTCAGAGGTGGTGTCGACCCCGCCGGAAATCCCACAATCAACCTGTCCGAGGGCAATCTTGTTGGCGACGCAGATCGTCGTTTCGAGCCCGGTCCCGCAGGCCTGGCCGACATCGTAGGCCGGGGTCTCGGGGGCCAGTCGGGTCGACAAAACCGACTCGCGGGTCAGGTTGAAGTCGCGCGAATGCTTAAGGACGGCGCCAGCCGCGACCTCGCCGATTCGCTCGCCGCCAAGCTCAAAGCGCGCCACCAGGCCGTCGAGCGCAGCGGTCAGCATGTCATGGTTCGACGCCTTGCCATAGGGGCCATTGGCGCGGGCAAACGGGATCCGGTTGCCGCCGAGAACGGCGACCTTGCGTGGCTGCGCGAGCTTTGTCATTGCGTCGTGCCTCTCTACGATCGGGGGTGGAAGGGCGCAAGCGGACAGTCGGGTCGGCGCGCCGCGCATCGATTCATGGCGCATCATAAGGTGGCGGCGGTGAGGTTTGCTTGACGATCAGCTGCAGCCCGAAGAGAATCGGCCGGTGAACGCTCCGCCCGAGCCGCAGACCGCCGAACCTCCGCGCGAAATTCGGCTTGCCTTGGCGCTCAACGGCGGGGTCAGCCTGGCGATCTGGATGGGCGGCTGCGCGGTTGAACTCGACGCGGTGCGCCGCGCCCACCTCGGCCCCGACGACCTCGGCGGCGGTCGCACCCGGCGGGTCTACCACGCCCTCTGCGAGGCGCTGAACCGCCAAGTTGTGATCGATGTGATGGCCGGAACCAGCGCTGGAGGGATCAACGCGGCCCTGATCTCGGCCGCCGAGGTTGCCGGGTCGCGCCTCCACCCCGACTACGTTCGCGAGCGCTGGGTCGAACTCGGCGATCTGGGCAGCCTGACCGAACCCGCCGCCAACAGCGACCCCCGCTCACTGCTCAGCGGCGACCGCTTCTACGCCGAGCTGCTGCGGACCTTCGAGGAGATCGAATCGCAAAGCGACCGGCGCCTCGCGACCGCGATCGAGCCGACCACCAAGCCCCCGAAGATCGACATCACCGCGACCGACCTGAGCGGACACCAGGTCAACTTCGTCGATGCCTGGGGATTGCCGGTCTCGGCCAGTGAGAGCCGGGTTCGGTTTCGTTTCCGCGAGGCCGCGGACTTCAGCGCCCGCAACCTCGCGATCGCGGCGCGCGCGACCGCGGCGTTTCCGATCGCCTTCGCGCCGCGCCACCTGCCGGTCTCGCTGAGCAACCTGACCGGGCTCGACAAACCTCGCTGGCTGATCGACGGCGGCCTGCTCGACAACGCGCCGATCAAGACCGCGCTCGATCTGATCCCCCGTCAGGCGGCGACGATCCGGACCTCGCGGCGGCTCTGCTACATCAACCCCGACCCCGACTCGGGAGCGCGGGCGGCAGCCGTCGAGAAGCTATTGGCCGGTGAGCAGCCCCCCTCGGTCCCGACGGTTTTGACCCGGGCGCTGGCGATCCTGCGCTCGGCCGGGTTCGTCGCCCATCTCGACGCCCTCAACGCGCTGCCAACCGAGGCCAGCTTCGGCGAGCAAATCGGCGGGCTTTTGGCGGTCGATCAGCCGGCACTTGAAGCGGTCGCGCTGGGGCTGCTCGACCTCTACCGCCGCGAGCGGGCGCGACTCTCGATCATCGAGCTGACCGGGATCCGACCGACCGCCGACCAGCTGCAATGGCTGCTCGACAACGATGCCCTGCCGTGGATCCCGCCGACCGCCCCGGCCGCCGCAGCGGGCGGCGCGATCCCGGGGATCAGCCCGTGGCGCTGGGGAATTCACGGCGCCCAGCGCGCCGCCTACCTGATTGCCGAGCTGGCCCGCCAGACGACCGAGGCCGATGATCCGGCGCGCGCCGACCTCAACGAGGAGCGAGCGGCCGAGCAGATTCGCGAACAGATCGCGGCTCGGGTCGTCGCACTCGACGAGCAATACACGGCGCTTGATTCGACCAAGCGCCTGACGATCGATCTGCTCGGGGCGCTGCGAGACAAGGACCGAAAGACCGAGGACCTCGAAACCGCGAGCGCCCTGGTCGACCAATTGCGGACCGTCTTCGAGCCGCGTCGCAGGGCATCCGAGGCAATGCTGGGCGATGTCTTGAGCTTGGTGCTCGAGCACCCGAGCCCCGAGAACCTGCAAACACAGCTCCGCGAGATCACGGCGATCGAGGTGATCCGTCGCGCCTCCGGCCAAGAGGCGGACCTGCCGACCACCGAGCCGATCCGCTTCATCCAGCTGACGCCGCTCTCCCCGACCCCGATTCTGGAGCGAAAGGGCGCGAGCCCATCATCGGCCGAGGCGAAGTTGACCGGGATCCGACTCGGCCACTTCGCCGCCTTCCGACACCGCGCCTGGCGCGCCAACGACTACATGTGGGGCCGGCTCGACGCCGCCACCCGGATCGTCGACATCCTGCTCGAGGAGGTCGGGATCATCCCGGTGCAGGCCGGCGCCGCGATCGCCGAGGTCGTGCTGCCGGCCCACCCGAGTCCGGCCCAGGTCCGGCTGGTCGCGGAGCTTGCCGCCGAGAACGAATACAACGGCCCGACCGAACCGGCGGCGTTGCGGGTCTGGCTCGAGGCGGCGCTATCGGCCGACCTCGGGACGGCGCAGCGACCGCTGGCTCGCCGCGCCTGCGCGCGAGCGGCTCAACTGGAGATCCTGCCCGAGGAGGTCGCCCGGCTGGTTGCCGAGCAGGCGTCCGATCGACAAGCCGGTGCAACCCCGTGCGATCTGCGCGAGCTCGAGGCGGCGCACGGCGACGATGTCGCCCTGATCAACGCGATGCGACGGATCGACCTGCCGAAGCGGCTCGGTCGCGATGCGGCCGCCCAAAACGTCTCCGATTTGACGATGCGAACCGGCGCCAAGCTCGGCTTTGTCGGCCTGACGATGCTGCGCCAGGCCCCGAAGCCGATCGCGGGCGTGCTCGGCCTGCTGCGACCGCTCCTATTCGGGCTGTCGGGGATCGTCTCGCACGACCGCAAAGTTCGCCTCGTCGGGCTGCTCTGCTTCGCCGCCGCGACCACCCTGCTGAGTGTCCGCGCCATCACCACCGTCGCTAGACAACCGAGCTCGGTTCAACTCGCGTTCAGCAGCTCAACCCTGTTGGTCTACGTCGCCCTGCTGGGGCTGATCGGCTACGCCCTGAGCCCGATCCTGCGAATGCTCAACAAGGTCAGCCCGGCGGCCAACGCGCTGTTGTTGGCCGCGGTAGGGTTGGCAGCGGGCGGATTGGCGATCTTGCCCGACCCGCCGATTTGGAACCTCGCCCCGGCGCTGACGCCGCTTGAGTTCGTGCTCGGACCCGGCGCCGACGCGCTGCCCGGTCCGATCGCCTACGCAACCTTGGCGGTCACGATCGCCTTCGCCGGCTGGAGCTTTTTCCCGGCGGCGGTGCGAGCGCCCCTGAACGCGTTGTCGAGCCGCACCTGGGTGCCGGGGTTCACCCTGGTCTCGCTCTTGATCCTCGCCCTGATGATCGTCGCCTGGGGGGTTCCGAGGCTGATCGACGACGGGATCGGCGGCGGCAGTCGCGACCGCCTCACCGCAATCGGGACCGTGGTCGGGATCGGGATCGTCTCGATCGGCGTCGTGGCGACGATGCCAAGACCTCGCCGCTCCGCCACGGTTGCCCTCGCCGGGGTCCGCTTCAAACGGGTCGAGTACCTGGGCTGGTTGGACGAGTTGCGCCTCGGCGACAGCGACGGTGCGATCTTGGCCACCGCCGACGACGGCGCCTCGCTCGCCTTCGGTTCGATCAGCGGCGGCATCGTCGGCTTCAAGATCGCCGCCGCCGCGGAGCGGGCGGCAAGCGGGACCGAGCTGCGCTTCGATCTCGGTCCGGCCGCCTTCGCGATCGACCCGCTGGCGCTCCGCCACGCCCTCGACGCGGCGCCGAACGCCCCGCCACGGCGCAGTCCGTCACCTACTTGAGTTGCGCCGAGGTCAGTCCGAGCAACTGACGGGCGATGATCAAAAGCTGAATCTGCTGGGTCCCCTCGAAGATGTCGAGGATTTTGGCGTCGCGCGCCCACTTCTCCAGTAGGTCGATCTCGCTGTAGCCGACCGAGCCGCAAAGCGCGACGCAGCGCAACGCGATATCGGTCGCCGAGCGCCCCGCCTTCGCCTTCGAGAACGAGGCCTCAAGCGAGTTCGGCTTTGAATTGTCGGCCATCCAGGCGGCTTCGAGGGTGAGCAATCGAGCCGCCTCGTAGTCGGATTCGAGGTCGACGAACTCGGCCGCGGCGGCGCTTTGGGTGATCAACGGGCGGTCGTAGTCGATCACCACGCCCGCCTCTTCGAGCAGGCGCCGGGTCTCTTCGAGGCAGGCCCGAGCAACCCCGACCGCCATCGCCGCGACCAACGGACGGGTGTTGTCGAACGTCTTCATCGCCCCCGCAAACGAAACCTTGGTGTCGATCTCGGGGCTGCCGAGCAGGTTCTCGCGCGGGATCCGACAATCGGTCAAGACGAAGTTGGCGGTGTCGGAGGCCTTGATCCCAAGCTTGTGCTCGAGCCGATCGAGCTTCATCCCCGGGTTGTCGCGCTCGACGATGAACGACTTGATCGCGGCCCGGCCGGCCTGCTTGTCAAGCGTCGCCCAGACAACCAAGACATCAGCCCGCTCGCCCGAGGTGACGAAGATCTTCTCGCCGTTGAGGACGTATTCGTCGCCGTCCAGCACCGCGGTGGTGCGAATCGCCGCCGAGTCCGAGCCAGCCTCCGGCTCGGTGATCGCCATCGCCGCCCACTTGTCGCCGAACCGCTTCTTTTGCTCGGCGTCGGCGACCGCTGCGATCGCCGAATTGCCAAGCCCCTGGCCCGGCATCGAGAGCAAAAGCCCGGTGTCGCCCCAGCACATCTCGATGATCCCGAGGACCGTCGCCATGTTCGATCCGTTGCGGTTGCCGCCATCGGCGGCGGCGCGGCCGTCGGCGTCGGAGCTACCCGCCGCCGCCCCGGCGCCGCTCGAAGCGCCGGAGTCATCCATCCCGCTAATCAGCGCGGCCAGGGTGTCGAGCTCCTTCGGGTAGGTGTGCTCGGCGAGGTCGTACTTGCGAGCGATCGGACGCAGAATGTGCGTCGCGACCTGGTTTGCTTGCTCGGCCAGTGGCTCAAGCTTCTTCGGTATTTCAAGGTTGATGGCCATCTTTGTTCTCCGCTTCTGAGCTCGTCTTGGTGCTTGGTCGCGCCCTCGTCGCCTAGACGAGCAGCGCCCCTTCCATCACGCCGGCAGCCCGCAGGTCGCGATACCAGCGCTCCTCCGGGTACTCCTTGGTGTAGCCGTGTCCGCCCAGCATCTGAACGCCGTCAGACCCGATCTGCATTCCCTTGACAGCGCAGAGACGGCTTGCGATCGCGGCCTCGCGAGCGAACTCCTTGCCCTGGTCGACCAGACCGGCGGCCCGCAGGGTGGCAAGCCGCATCCCCTCTGCCTCGATCGCCATATTCGAGACGGTGAAGGCAACCGACTGGCGATAGGCGATCGGCTCGCCGAAGCTGTTGCGATCGAGCACGTACTGGCGAACGTGTTCGAGCACCGCCTGGGCGGTCCCGCAAGCGAGCGCGCACCAAGCGATCCGGCCGAGTCGGACGCAATCGGCGTAGGCGTCGGGCGAGCTGGCGGCGAGCAGCGCCGTCGCCGGAACTCGCGCTGACTCAAGCTTGATCCGAGCGGTCGCGCTGGCCCGAATCCCCATCGCCGGTTCGGCCTCGACCAGCAGACCGTCGTTCTTTGCCTCGACGATAAACAGCGCCGGGCGCTTGCCCTCGATCGCAGCGGCGATCACGAACAGCTCGGCCTCGGCGGCCCGCGGCACCAGCGACTTAACGCCGGTCAGGATGTAATCGCCGCCGTCGCGAGTGGCTTTGGTGGCGAGTTCGAACGGGTCAAACAGCGGCCGCGGCTCCAGCACTGCCAGCGACGCCGCTGGCGGGTCATCGCCGGTGAACTCACCGAGATAGGTGGCCTGCTGGCCGGCGTCGCCCCACAACCCGAGTGCGGTTGAGACCGCGGCGGGGGAGAGCATCGCGACCGCCAAGCCCATGTCGCCCTTCGCCAGCGCCTCGGTGATCAGAACCGAGGTGACGGCCGAGCGCTCCTCGACCGCTCCGCCAAGCTCCTCCGGGACCCCGAGCGTGGTGATCCCAAGCTCCGAGGCCTGGCGCAAGACCTCGGGCGGGGCAGCGCAATCGTGATCGGAGACAGAAGCGACCTTGCGGAGTTTCTCGGCGGCGAAGTCGCCAAACGCCTCAACCATCATCTGCTGCTCGTCATCGGGAGTCAGATCGAACAGGAGGCGCGGTTTGCGAGTCCCCTGCCGCTTCCCGGACCCGGTCGCCTTCTGGGCGGCAGCGAAGCTGCGACCCGCCTGGTTGGCGGCCTTGAAGCCGTTGCGGGTGGCGCGATAGACGAGTCGGTTGGTCGGATCGCGCAGTCCGAGTCGATCAACGACATCGAGTTGGGCGAAACGACTGAGGCCGCGCAGGGCGGTCCCCATGGCTTGGTCGGCGATGCTCATGCTGAAACCCTTCGCATACGTGGCTGGCGGACGCCGCTGCGGTTGGCACGCGACGAGCCGGAACTATACACCGATCGGTGTCATGGTCCCGCGGCGACCGGGTTGAGCGGCTCTGCTCAGGCGCGCAGCGCTGCCAGCAACTCCGGCGGGGGCTCGACCGCGCCGCGCTCGGTCGCCGCGTCGAGCTCGGCCAAAACGCTTGCCCGGGCGGCCGGGTCAAGGCCGGAGGCCAGATCGACCAGCTTCGGCCACAGCCCGTTCTCGGCGGCGGCCTCGAAGAAGCGCGAGATCACATCGGGGGACTGCGACGCGGCTAGGCCGACGAGACGCTGCAGCGTCTCGGTCGGCATCGTCGCTGCGAGCTCAGCCAGTGCGGGCCATTGTTCGGACCGGTCAATCGCCGCTATTGCGGAGCCCAGGGTCTGGTCATCAACCGCGCCAATCAGGGTCGCGATCTCGCCCTGGGTATCGGGGTCGAGCTCGGCGGCAACCCGGATCAGGGTCGGCCACTGATCGGCCTTGGCAACCGACTCGATCACCTCGCGCAGAGCCGCCGAATCGAATCCAGCGACCTCGCGAGCGACATGGCGCTGGGCCGCGGCCGGAAGCTCGGGCAGCAGCGGCAGCAGCTCGAGCCAGAGGTTGTAATCAAGCGCGGCGGCCAGAATCGCGCTCAGCGCCTTTGGGCGCTGAATCTGCTCGAGCGCCGCGAAGGTGCGCCGACTAGCCGCGTCGAGTGAGCTGGCGAGCCGCAGCGCCTGCGGCCACATCGCGCCCTCGGTTGCCGCCTCGACCAAGCTCCCCAGCACCTCCTCGCCCTGCGCCGCCGCGTGAGCCGCCGCCTCGGCGCCGAGCTCGGTCGACAGGTGGGTGATCAGGTTGAGCGCCTCGGGCCACTCCCCCGCCTTCGCCGCCGCCGCGATCACGGGGCCAAACCGATCGCGCGGCAACAGCTTCAACACCGGGTCGAGCCGCGACTTGTCCTCCATTACGAACGCGATCGGGAGCAGTTTGTGGTCCGGGATCACGACCAGGCAAGCCTCGATCGCAGGTGCATCGAGGAAGCCGACGAAGCGCCCCATCGTGACGAATTCATCGCGCTCGGTCAGCACCTCGGCAACCGCGGCCGCCTGCTCGGGGGGGATCTTTCCGATCACCTTGGCGGCCCGTCGCGGGTCCAACTCGATCGCCACATCGGCGAGGAACTCGGGGTCGAGCTTCGATGCCATTTGGCGGGCGCGATCGGCTGGCAGCATCCCGGCCACCCGAGCGCACAAGAGCGGCCCGAAGACCCGCTTGCCGACCGAGGCCGCAACCGCGATCGGGACGATCGAACTGCCGGCGGCGATCCGGCGCATCACCTCACGGTCGCCGTCATACATCAGATCGGTGGCGCGGAGCCGGACCTCGCGCAGCGCGCTCGGATCGACCGCCTCGAGATAACCGAAGTCATCCGGATCGCGGCTCAAAAGCCGCGCCAAGATCAGAATCTCGGCGCGTTTTTCAAGTGGCGTGCTCAACCGAAAACGACCTTCCGAACCGCCCTGCGCAGCAGCTTCGGGAGGAATCCGAGCGAGGCTTCGGCGGCGGCGGCAAGCTCGCGCGATTGCCGTGCCCGAGCCCCCTCGATCGCAGCGGCGAGGTGCTGGCGCTGCTCGGGGGAGAGCGCATCGAGCCCGGGGGGCAACTCCCCGCCGAGCAGCTCGGCAAGGGGATCCGGGCCGCTCATCGTCGACGGCTCCAGGGTGGCATTGCGGGGAATCTACCGGGTGCGACGGCGCCAAACCGCGGCGGCGGTGGCTCACTTTGATGGCGGTGGCGGGGTTGTTCTCCAATTTTCGCGCTAGCTGCGACTTTTGCTCGGACGCAGTGTCTGAGCAAATGCTAGGCTCGTTATATGGCAACTTTGGTGCCACGGCTGATGCCCGAGGCCGAACGACGGGCAGATGTCGAAGGGAAGCTGTTGGCCGCAACCGAGCGGCTATTTGCCAGCGGACTCGGATTCGCCGAACTCAGCGTCGAGCGACTGGCCGCCGAAGCCGGAATCGCACGCTCCACCTTCTACGTCTATTTCCGTGATCGCAGCGAGTTGGTCGAACGACTCGGTCGAGTCCTGCTCGAACAGCTCGCGGCTGCTGCCGCTGGTTGGTGGGAGCTCGGCGCTGACGCGACCCGCGACTCGCTGAGCGCAGCGGCGCGACGAGTTATCTCGGTCTACGCCGAGCACGCCGCCGTGTTTGCCGCCCTGACCGAGACTGCGGCGAGATACCCGCGAATCCGAGCGGTCCAAATCGCCCAACTCGACCACCACACGAAGCCGCTACGCGAGCTGATCGCCGGACCGAACACCCGCGCGCTTGCGCCGGTCGAGACCGCCGCGGCCTTGGTCGGGATGATCGAGGCGGCCTGCTACCGGCTGCCGCCCGCGGCGAGCCCAGCCGAGATTGAGCGGCTTGCCGAGACCCTCAGCACGATCGTCTGGCACACCCTCTACCCCGACCCGATCAAGACCCGCCGACCCGATCGAGACGCGCCAACCTGATGACGACTCACGCCACCCGGATCGGCACCCCCGGACCGCGTCCGGACTTTCCCGGCCCTTGGGCGGTCGCCGAATCGATCCGCTATGAGCGCTCGGCCCGGCGACGCGGCAGGCTGCCCGCCGGGTGGACGAACTACAGCACCCGTCGCACCCTGCGAATGCGCCGCGACCCGCTCGGCCTGTTGCTCGACGGCTACGCACGGTTTGGGCCGATCTTCGGAATTCGAGTGATGCACGACTACTCGGCGATTATGCTCGGCCCCGAGGCAAATCACTTTGTCTTGGTCTCGGGCCGCGACAACTTCGTCTGGCGGCATGGCCGCTTCGGCGATCTGCTGACGCTGCTCGGGGACGGCCTCCTGACCACCGACGGCGACTACCACGACGCCGGTCGGGCGATCATGCTGCCCGCCTTTCACCGCGACCGGATCGTCGCCGCGACCGAGTTAATGGGCGAGGAGGCGAGCGCCGCCGTCGACTCGTTGCCCGGCGGCGGGACGGTCGACCTGTTCTCGTGGCAGCGTGCCCTGGCGATGCGGATTGCGATGCGGGGCCTGTTTGGGCTCGACCCCGACGGCGCTCACGCCGCCGATCTGGTCGATGCATTCGAGCGTGGTCTGCGCTTCCACGAGCGCGAGTTCCCGCTCCAGGTGCTGATCGGGCCGGGGACCCCATGGGCGAAGCTAAAGCGCGCCCGCGCCGACCTCGAACGACTGCTCGGCGCCGAGATCAGGCGACGCCGCAACAGCGAGACGGCGGGCGAGGACATCCTCGGCTCGCTACTTCAGAGCGCCGATCAAGACGGTCGAATCCTGAGCGATCGCCAGGTCCTCGACCACGTCCTCACCCTGTTGTTCGCGGGCCACGACACCACCACCTCGACCGTCACCTTCTTGGTCTACGAGCTAACCCGGCGCCCTGAATGGCAGCGTCTCCTGCAGGCCGAGCTTGACTCGGTCTGCGGCGAGCGACCGCCCAGCGCCGAGGAGCTATCCGGCAGCCTGCCGCTGCTCACCCAAGCGATCGACGAGACCCTGCGCCTCTACCCACCCGCCTGGATCGGACCGCGACGCGCCGTTTGCGACTTCGAGTTCGGGGGCCGCTTCGTTCCGGCCGGGGTCTCGGTCGCTTACTCATCGTGGGCGAGCCATCGCCTGCCCGATGTCTTCGAGGCGCCCGACGCGTTTCGCCCCGAGCGCTTTGAGCCGAGCGAACGCGCGAATTGGCCGCGCGGCGCCTACGTCCCGTTTGGCCAGGGGCCACGGGTTTGCATCGGCAAGCGCTTCGGCTACACCGAGGTACACGCGGTCGCGGCGGCACTGTTGCAGCGCTACGACCTCGAACTCGAGCCCGGCTACCAGATGCAGATTCGCCAGATGCCGACCCTGAGCCCGAAACACGGCCTCCCGATCCGCCTGCGCCGCCGCGGCCGAGGACTCCAAGCAACCGCCTAGATGTGCGCCCAAAACGTGGACGCGACAGCCTCAACTCAAGGCCGCGCCACGCGCGTGGCCCCTCCAGTCCTTACCAGCTCGAGACCGAGTTCGACCCTATTCGGCCGGACCAGCTCGCACGAAGAGAGACTCGGCGCATGAGTGCGCCTGTCGGGTGGATGTGGCCCGGGGCCCGCTGGTGGCGGTGCGACCTGCACATCCACACACCGGCGTCGCAAGACGTCCGGGAGCGGCCACTGACCCGCGAGTTCACTCCCGACGAGTTGGTCACGACCGCTCTCGGCGCCGGACTCGACGTTATCGCCGTCACCGACCACGACAGGCGACTGGGTCGACAAGGTCAAAGCGGCAGCGACCGGGACCGAACTACTACTACTACTCCTCGGTGATCTCACTCGGACCTCGGGCGACCTCGACCATCTCCTCACTGGCGCCGCGGATTTGAAGGCGGCGATCCGGCGCGCCGCGAGGGGTGATCGATCCGATTTTAGCTCATGGTTCGTGACCCGGCTCAAGAACGCAAAGCCCAAGACGTTCGACCGTCTCGAAGCATGGTTTCCTGAGGATGGCCTCCCTGGCGAGTTCCGCAAAGCAGCCGACGATTGGCGGGAAATCAGCGCGGGGTCGACATTCGAGATCGGCGACAGATGATCATCGCGACCCACAATCCCAACATCGTGGTCAATGCCGATACAGACCTTGTGGTGTCGCTGGAATTTGCGAACGGCCAGGTCGAAGACGTTCGCGAGGAGATCTGCCGGATCGCCGAAGGTGGCCGGGCGGCATTCGAGGCACGCTACTCCCGGATCGGCGAGCGCCGTGTTTGACAATCCCGCCGACCTGCTCGAAAAGATCCGCTTGGGCGAGGACTCTTATCTGGCGCTGAAGGCGGTTCGATTCGCAGGCGACAAGATGACTGGCCCGCAGGCGGACGACCTCGCCGATGAACTTGCGGCCTTCGGCAACTTCGTGTCCGGCGTAGTCCTGCTCGGGGTCGAGGGCAGAACGCGCGACATTGAGGGCATCCCGGACGAGCGTCTTGACGCGGTGGAAACCAGCGTGCGGCAGATCGTCAACGACGTAGTCAAGCCGCCCCTTCCTGTCCTGATCGAGCGGTTGCGGCTTCCCGATCTCGAAGGAACGCCGAGGGCGATCCTCCGTATCGACGTGCCTCGGAGCCTTTTCGTCCACCGATCCCCCGGCGGATATTTCTACCGATTGGGCAGCAGCAAACGCGAGATGACCCCAGACTTCCTGGCTCGACTCTTTGCACAACGAAGCCAGTCCCAGATGCGCCGGTTCGACGAGGAGCCGGTGCCCGCGGCGCTTTCCGATGCACTCGATCCAGATCTATGGCGACGTTTTGTGCCAAACGGGGACGAAACCGACGCCGCCGCGCTCGAAAAACTACATTTGCTGGTCGAGCGAGACGACGGCAGCCGCCGCTTGTCAGTCGCTGGCGTGCTCTTATGTACCGCTGCGCCACACAGCCTCGTCGCAGCCGCCCGTATCGAAGCCGTTCATTACCGCGGGGTTCTGGCTGATGGCAACTACCAGCGTGACGCCCGCGCCATCACCGGTCCGCTCGACGCTCAAATCGATGCGGCGGTCGATTGGGTAATGCGCAGGATGGCGGTGGGCGCAACCAAAGAACCAGCGCGCACCGAGATCCCACAGTTTTCCCAGCGCGCGATTTTCGAGGCAATCGTCAATGCAGTCGCGCATCGCGACTACTCGATTTACGGGTCGGCGATTCGCCTGTTCCTGTTCGACGACCGGCTTGAGCTCTACAGCCCTGGGGCGCTGCCCAACACGATGGACATCGACTCTCTGCCGCTCCGGCAATTCACCCGGAACGAACTGATATCGAGCCTGCTCGCACGTGTTCGGATTGACCCATCAAGCAGAACCGGTCGTCGCGCTTACATGGAAAAGCGAGGGGAGGGTGTGCCGCTGATCCTGCGTGAGACCGAGAAGCTGACCGGCACGGCGGCGATCTACACCGTCCTCGACCAAAGTGAACTGCTCCTCACGATCCCAGCCGCGAGCCCGCCCGGCACGGAACGGCCCGAGTAATCGGCATCTCGTCAACTCGAATACGGCGCCGACCTCAACCAGCGCGGCGCATCGGGCCATGACAACCCGCGACCGCTGCCCCCCAACAGCGGGGCGCCAAGCGTCGAGCCGAGTGGGTTCAGATCAATCCCCGGCACCGCCCGCAATGATCGCTCGCGGCGGCGGCCGTGGTAGCGCCTCGAGCAGGGCCTTCGGGAGCCGCTCGCTAGCGCGCCAGAATTCAAGGCCAACGACCTTGCCGCTGCGGCGGTCGCGCTCAATCAGTCCGAACTCCGTCTCCTCGACCTCGACGCGGTCACGGTCCCAGCCGCTCATCAGCAGCCAAGCGATATCCGCGTTCTTGTCGTAATGCCCGTCGATCCGCAGAGTGTGTCAACCCGGCAAGGGCCATGTCGGCCGAGCCGCCCCGGGCCACCGGCGACGTTCGCCGATCCCAACCAGCGGCTGGTCCATACACCACCCCGCCTCAAAAGCAGTCCCGATGCCGGCCGACCTCGATCTGTTGCTTGATCTCCGTTTTCTGCGTCCCCGACGATTGAATCCCGAAGGCCGTCAACGAGGCGTCCGCCGGAGGATTCCGAGCAGTAAATTGAGTTGTTGAGCGAGTTTGGGTACCCTCAGCCAGGTCATCGCGATGCTCGTGCGAACGGCCGTACCTCGCTGGGCTCATGACTGCCGCGCTTCGGCGCGACAAATCGCGAGGAAGTCAAGCGCCGAATCGAGGTCAGTCTGCTCGGGGGGATCAAGCTTGAAGTCTTCGGCCGAGATTGCCGGGGTGAAGCGATCGTAAAACGACTTGGTCAAGCGCAAGGTCTTGTGAAAACGATCCCAGCCGAGCGATAGCGCGAAGGCGTGCAGCCGGAGCTTGCCAGCGTGGTGTAGGCCGAGGATCTCAACCGAGTCAAAGTGTGGCTGCAGTAACTCGCGGTACTCGGTTGCGGTGTACTCGCGAAGGTGCCACGGGTTATCTGACTTGTCGGCGCCAGCCGGGGCGAGGGTGAGTCGATTCGGGGTCGAGATGTAAGAGATCGGCGCCGCCTCGGCAAAGCTGGCCAGCAGTGCGTCCGGATCGTGGATGTGCTCGATCGTCTGCAGGAAGACGATCGCGTCGTGCCCTGGATCGACGTTCTCAACCAGATCGCGCTCGAAGCTGAGGTTGTCGGCGCGATAGCGAGCCTTGGCGTGAGCGTGTGCCTCCGGGTTTGCATCGACCCCGACGACCTGGGCCGCAGCCGTCGCCAAGAGCGCCGAGCCGTACCCCTCGCCGCAGGCCAGATCGACCACCGCGAGCCCAACGACCTGGGCCGCGATCCACTCGTAGACGGCGAGGTGGCGGCGGTACCAGTAGTTCTCCTCGGGAACGTCGGGCAGAGTCCGCTCGCCGGTCAGCTCCAACGGCGGCACGTCGGCCGGAAGATCGCGCTGCAGGAATGCCATCGGCGGGGAAGCTAGATGACTGATTCCGAAAGCGCGCGGCCGCGGGGGCGGACCCGGCCAAGCTGGGCGCCGCACGGGTTCGAAGCGCGTAGCGCAGCTACGGGCGAGAAGGCGGGTGGTGATCCGGCGCCGCTGCCGGGTCCGTCATCCGGGGGTGCGCGAATAGGAAGCGGTCATCCGGGATGACTGATTCCGAAAGCGCGCGGCCGCGGGGGCGGACCCGGCCAAGCTGGGCGCCGCACGGGTTCGAAGCGCGTAGCGCAGCTACGGGCGAGAAGGCGGGTGGTGGTCTTGGGGGTCGTCACCTTGGATGATCAGTCGGCGGGTCGTCCGATCGTCTAGCCTGCGCGGCGATGCCTGCCGCCGCGGACGCCACCGCCGAGCACATTCGCGACGTCAATACCCGCTACCACGACGCCGCCGCCGGGTCCTACGACGCCAAATGGGGGATCGACTTCGACGAGGTCGGTCGCGACCAAGTGCGGATGAAGATTGTCAAGGCACTCGGAGCGTGGCCGGAAATGCCGTTTCGGCGCTCGCTTGAGGTCGGTGCGGGAACCGGTTACTTCAGCCTCAATCTGATGCAGCAGGGGCTGATGCGTGAGGCCACCGCGACCGACATCTCGCCGGGGATGCTGGCTTCGCTGTCCTCCAACGCCGAGCGGCTCGGGCTCGAAGTCAAGACGGTGCGCGGCGACGCCGAATCGCTGCCGTTCGAGGACAACAGCTTCGACTTGGTGATCGGCCACGCGGTGCTACACCACATCCCCGACCTCGCCACCGCAATGTCAGAGTTTCACCGCATTCTCGAACCCGGCGGCCTGATCATCTTCTGCGGCGAACCATCGCGCTACGGCGACGCCCTCGCCGCCGCCCCAAAGAACTTCGCCCGGCTGATCGCACCGCTGTGGCGACGGGCGGTCGGCGCCTCGGCGGCCAACGGCTACTGGGAGTGCGATCACGATCATGCCCTCGAGTCGGAGGTTGACGTTCACGCCTTCGACCCGGGCGCCCTCAGTTCGCTGATGCGCGGGGCCGGGTTTGTCGCCGCCCGGGTTCGCGGCGAGGAATTGCTCGCCAACATCCACGGCTGGACCCTGCGCGGTATCGAAGCGAGCGCCGAGCCAAGCGAGATCCCGCTGCGATGGCGCCGCTTTGCCTACCACTCCTACATCGCGCTGCAGCGCCTCGACAGCCGGCTGCTGGAGCCCTACCTCCCGGCCGCCTGCTTCTACAACCTGATCCTGACCGCCCGCAAGCCACTGGTCTAGGCGCGGCGGGTTGGGCCATTTTGGCTCCGCGGAGCCAAAATGGCCCAACCCGAGAGCCTCACCCGTAGGTGAAGGCGTACCCGGTGAGGCCGGAGGCGAAATGGAGGCTGAGGTTGTGGGCGCCGACCTCGGGTAGTTCGACCAGCCGATAAAGGCGCTGGCGGTCGACCGTGACGAAGCCGTGGGGATCAACATCGGAGCCCGCCAGCTCGGGGGGGATCGGCTTACCGTCGAGGAACACCTGGAGGCGGCGCGGCTCGCCGTTCGAGCCGAGCACCAAAAAGACCTTGCCAGCGTTGAAGTGGGAATCGAGGCGGGCGCCCTCAAGCGCGGTCGCGGACTCCGCTTCGAGGCCCCACTGGCCCTGATAGGCGAAGGCGTTGAGCGGGAGGCGATCAAAAACGCGATCGCCGACCGTGCCGAAGTTGACCCGACCGTTCGGAATCCGGCCGTTGATAAAGCCCTGCGCCCGAGCCGATCCGAGGTAGGTCTCGGGCGTGCTCGTTCCGCGACCGACCGTTTCGGTGGCGCCGACCTTGGCGGTGGGACCGACCTCGCTGCCGCCGCGTGCCTCCCGCAAGAGCGACCGGATCGCCTCCTCGGTGGTGTCGTAGTCGCCCTCCCCGAAGTGGGTGTAGCGGACCCGACCCTGGGCATCGATCAGGTACTTGGCGGGCCAGTACTGGTTGTGCCATGCCGACCAGGTGGAGAGGTTGTTGTCCTGCACCACCGGATACTCGATCCGGTTGGCGGTGATCGCATCGGCGACGTTGTTGGGGTCGCGCTCGAACGAAAACTCGGGGGAGTGAACGCCGACGACGGTCAGGCCCTGGTCGCGGTAGCGCCGGTCCCAGGCGGTGACGTAGGGGAGGGTTCGCAGGCAGTTGATGCAGGTGTAGGTCCAGAAGTCGATCAGGACCACCTGGTTGTCCTGCTGCAACTGCTCGAGCGTGAGGGCGCTACCGTCGGGGGTGTTGAACCACTGCTGGTTGTCGACGAACTCCGGCGCTTTATCTAGCAGGACCGGGAGGTCGCTCTCATAGGAGGGATCGCCTGCGGAGCCCGTG
The DNA here is from genome assembly GCA_023251975.1 of bacterium. GTDB lineage: Bacteria > Actinomycetota > Thermoleophilia > Solirubrobacterales > 70-9 > JAHEXU01. Next base: position 27,346 of record JAHEXU010000020.1, read on the forward strand.
GCCGCGCCCTTGGCCGGATCTGCTCCGCCCCGGGCCGCCACCTGCTCGGCGGTCGCGACCAGTGGCTCGCTGCCCCGAACGTCGGCCAGGTTGTCCTTGATCGAATCCGAATCCTCGAGGAACCGGGTCGGGTTGACAACCTGCTCGGGGAGGTGGTCCTTGATGCTCTGTTGGAAGCGGGTATCGAGGTCAAACGCGATCGCGATCGCGAACAGCAGCATCACCGCACCCGTCAGCGGACCAATCAGCGCCGAACGGGCGCGGATCCGACCGCTGAAGGTGCGGCCGGCACGCATAATCATGAACAGCATGACCGCGGTACCGAGCCCGAAGGAGGCCGCGATCGCGACCTGCGCGAGCGACACATCCTGGGTAATCGACGCCGCGGTGACGGCGCCCAGGATCGGGCCGGCGCACGGCAGGTAAACGAAGCCAAGCCCGACTCCCAAGACGAGACCGGAGACGAAGCCGTCGCCGTCCCGAGCGGTCGGGGCGCGAACAAACCGCGACAGGAACGCCTCAACCCGATCTCCGGCGCGCGGCCAGATCATCACGACCCCAAACCCCGCCAAAACGACGACCGAGACGATCCGAGCCGTGTCGTCGGGCAGCCCGATCGCGTCGATCACCGAGGTCAGGGCGGCAACCGTGAAGGTAAACGATGCGGCCAGTCCGATCACGATCCCGAGCGGGCGCCGCGCGCCGCCGGAGCTGCCGCCGACCAACAGCGCCGGTAGCACCGGCAAGACGCAGGGCGAAACCGCGGTCAGCCCGCCGGAAAGGAACGCGAGTATCGCCAAGAGCAGCACCGCCACAGCCTCGCAGCAACCGGTTAATGACGCCTAAACGGATCGCTCGGCAGCGGCGCGCGGCGAACCCGCAGGACATGGACCGAGCCAATGCCCTTGAGATTCTTGTGACCGGCGTCGGAGAACTCGAAGCCGTCGGGGACGACCGCGTCGCGCAGCGCTTCGTCGATCAGCAGGCTGGAAGGCCGGGCGGCGGTGGTGAGCCGGCTCGCCAGATTGATCGGGCGGCCAAACCAATCGCCGCCCCTCGAGATCGCCGCGCCCCAGGTCGCGCCGATCCGCAGCGGCGGAAAGCCCGGCCCCTCCTCGGCGACCGCCTCAAGCAGGCCGAGCGCCGCCTCAAGCAAGGGTTCGGGCCGCCGCGAGACCAGCATCGCGGCGTCGCCGATCAGCTTCACGAGCCGTACCGGCGGCTCGACCACGTCGGCGACGATCTCGGCGAACCGCCCGGTCACCTCGCCGATCTGGTCAACCGGCAAACCCTCGCCGAGCTTCGTGAACCCAACCATGTCGGCGAAGCACGCCGCAACCGGCTCGCCGATCGCTCGGCCCCCATGCCCGAGTTCCGCAGCTAATCGCTGTCTCGAGCCAACTTCCGACTCGGAACCCTAGTGTTCATGCGGGATTCGGGCCTGTGGAAGGCCGCGAAACCGATTTCGGCCTAGGTAAACGCTTTT
>JAHEXU010000188.1 GCA_023251975.1 bacterium
CCGATCCGCTGGCGCTTTTGACCGAGGCCTCGCAGGCCAGCGCGGTCGACCTGCCCGACGCCGCGCAGATCTGCAACTGCAACGGCGTCTGCAAGGGCGAGATCATCGCGGCGATCCGCGACGGCGGCCTCGGCTCGACCGCCGAGGTTGTCGCGACCACCCGGGCCGGCTCGGGCTGCGGTAGCTGTAAGCCGATGGTGACCGAGCTTTTGGCCGCCGAGCGCGGCGAGCTTGGCGAGGACCCGACATACCTCTGCCCGTGTCGTCGCCAGACCCGCGAGGAGATCGCGGGTCGGATTCGCGACGACGGCTACGAATCGGTGTCTGAGGTCAGTGGCGCTTGCGGGACCGGTCACGATTGTGGCGCCTGCAAGCCAGCGCTCGCCTACCTGGTCTCGGAGATCAACGACAACCGCCATCGCGAGGAGCGCCACGCCCGCTTCATCAACGATCGGGTCCACGCCAACATTCAGCGCGACGGGACCTTCTCGGTGGTGCCGCGGATGCGCGGCGGCGTCACCACCCCGGACGAGTTGCGGCGGATCGCGGATGTCGCCGATCGCTTCGAGGTGCCGCTGGTCAAGGTGACCGGCGGCCAGCGGATCGACCTGCTGGGAATCCGCAAGGAGGACCTGCCAGCAGTCTGGGAGGCGCTTGACATGCCATCCGGCCATGCCTACGCGAAGGCGGTCCGGACCGTCAAAACCTGCGTCGGCTCGCAGTTTTGTCGCTTCGGGCTTGGCGATGCGATCAAGACCGGGGTCGCGCTCGAGCGACTGATGGAGGGCATGTATACGCCCCACAAGGTGAAATCGGCGGTCTCGGGCTGTCCGCGTAACTGCGCCGAGTCCTACGTCAAGGACATCGGGATCGTCGCGGTCGAGGGTGGCTGGGAGATCTACGTCGGCGGTGCCTCCGGGGCCAGCGTCCGCAAGGGCGATCTGCTGGCGACGGTAACAAGCCCGGACGAGGCGCTCGAGGTCGCGGTGACCTTCCTGCAGCACTACCGCGAGAACGCCGAGTACCTGGAGCGAACCTACACCTACTGCGAACGGGTCGGGATCGAGGCGATCAGGGTGATCGTGCTCGACGAGTCCAGCGGCGAGCCGGCCCGATTGCGGGAGCGCTTCCGGATCGCCCGGGCGGCGGTCGAGCCCGATCCGTGGCTGGAGCGAAACGATCCGGTGCACCCGAAGCAGTTCGCCGACCTCGACACCGAGCCGACCCCGGTCGACGCTTTTTTGGCGGGGGTTCAAAATGACTGAGGCGATGACCGAACCAACCCTCGGCAGCTACCGGCGAATCGGCCTGGCGGCGGATGTCCCCTTCATGGAGGGACGCAACGTCACCGTCGCGGGTCGCAAGATCGCCGTCTTCAACACCGCCCGCGGCTTTCGGGCAATCGACGCCGCCTGTCCGCACCTCGGCGGCCCGCTGGCCGACGGCCTGGTCGCCGACGGTTGCGTGACCTGCCCGCTGCATGGGATGCGGATCGACCTTGATAGCGGCGAGTCCGTCAAGGGCGACGATCGGGTTCGGACCTACCGGGTAATCGAGCGCGACGGCGAGCTGTTGCTCGAACTCGAACTCGAGCCGGCGGCCGAGCTCGTCGACCCGGCAAGTCCGTGAGCGGGGCCGCTGCGAAGCGGACCCGCACCCTCTGCCCCTACTGCGGGGTCGGCTGCGGGCTCGTGGTCGATCACGAGGGCGATCGGGTCGTCTCGGTCTCCGGCGATGTCAGCTATCCGGTCAATCGCGGCCGTACCTGCGCCAAGCCGGTCGCCTTGCCGGAGGCGGTCCGGGCAAGCGACCGCGCCACGATGCCGCTTTTGCGCGAGCGCCGCGACGGCCCGCGGCGCGAGGCCGGTTGGGAGCAGGCAATCGGAACTGTGGCCGCGCGACTCGCCGCGATCCGGGCCGAACACGGTCCCGAGGCGATCGCGTTCTATATCTCCGGACAGCTTCTGACCGAGGACTATTACGCGGTCAATAAGCTCGCCAAGGGCTTTATCGGGACCAATAACGTCGACTCGAACTCGCGACTTTGCATGTCCTCGGCGGTCGCTGGCTACGATGCGAGCTTCGGCTCCGACGGCCCGCCAGCCGCCTACGCCGACATCGAGGCCGCCAGTTGCTTCTTTTTGCTCGGCAGCAACACCGCGGCCTGCCATCCGATCATCTGGGCCCGGATCCGCGACCGCCAGAGCACCGGCGCCGAGGTGATCGTGGTCGACCCGCGCCTCACCGAGACCGCCCGGGCCGCCGATTTACACCTCCAGGTAAAGCCCGGCACCGATCTGGCGCTGCTGAACGCGATGCTGCACGTGATCGAGCGCGAGGGGATGCTTGACCGCCGCTTTATCGACGATCACACCGAGGGATTTGTCGACACCCTGGCGGTCGCCGCCGAGTGGACGCCGCAGCGGGCCGGCGAGGTCTGCGGGATCGGGGCCGACCAGATCGTCGCGGCGGCGAAGATGTTTGCCGGATCGGCCGGATCGCTGGCGATGTGGTCGATGGGGGCCAACCAGTCGAGCGTCGGGACGCTGAAGAACCGGGCGATCCACAACCTCTGCCTGGCATCGGGCCAGATCGCTCGGGTCGGCGCCGGGCCGTTCTCGCTGACCGGGCAGCCGAATGCGATGGGGGGGCGCGAGACCGGTGGCCTGGCCCACCTGTTGCCGGGGTACCGAAAGGTCGCAAATCCCGACGATCGGGCCGCGATCGAGGCGCACTGGGGCTGCGCCGAGGCCGGTACCGCGATTGCACCCGCGCCCGGACACTGCGCCACCGACCTGTTCGAGGCGCTGGCCGACGGCCGGGTCAAGGCGGTCTGGATCTGCGCCACCAACCCCGCGGTCAGCTTTCCCGACTCCGCCCGCGCGATTGAGGCGCTCGGCGCCGCCGAGTTGGTGATCTGCCAGGACGCCTACCATCCGACCGAGACCAGCGCCCTTGCCGACATCTTCCTGCCCGCTGCCGGATGGCCCGAAAAAGAGGGGACGATGACCAACTCCGAGCGTCGGGTCGGGTTGGTCCAAAAGGTCTGCGAGCCGCCCGGCGAGGCGCTTGCCGACTGGGAGATCTTCGCCCGGGTCGGACGGGCGATGGGTTGGGAAAAGCAGTTCGGTTGGGCCGACGCGGCCGCCGTCTACGACGAGTTCGCCGCCTGCACTGCGGGCCGGGTCTGCGATGTCAGCGGGCTCAGCCACCGTCGCCTGCGCGAGCAGGGCTCGATTCAGTGGCCCTGCCCGGCCGAGCAAGCCGCGGTACGGCGCGGCCGCGAGGAGACTGCCGGGACGGCGCGGCTCTACCTCGATCGGCGATTTCCGACTCCGAACGGTCGCGCCCGCTTTGCCGTCACCGAGCACGCCGAGCCGGCTGAGATGCCCGACCCAGAGTTCCCCCTCACCCTGACCAGCGGCCGGGTTGCCGGGCAGTGGCACACGATGACCCGGACCGGCAAGTCGCGCAAGCTGTTGGCGGCCGACCCGGAGCCGTTTTGCGAGATCCACCCGATTGACGGGCGCCGTGGGGGGGTGCGCGACGGGGCGCTGCTTCGGATCGTCTCGCGGCGCGGTAGCGCGATCGTCAAGGCTCGCTTTGACGCGACGATTGGGCAAGGGGTCGCATTCGCGCCGTTTCACTGGGGGGCGCTCCACACCGACCCCGGCGCCGGGACGCTGAACCAGACCACTATCGCGGCGATTGACCCGATCTCGCGCCAGCCCGAATTGAAGGCATGTGCGGTTCGGGTCGAGCCGGTTGGGGCGCCGTTGGCGAGGCGCGCCAGCGCCGACACTGCGGGGTCCGCCGCGGCAAAAAGCCTGGTCGTGGTCGGAACCGGGATGGCTGGACTGGCGGTTGTCGAGGCGGTTCGCGAGCGCGCCGATCGCTCCGCCTGGGAGATCACGATGCTGGGCCGCGAACCCGAGCCCCCCTACAACCGGATCATGTTGTCGCGGCTCCTGACCCGGGAGCAGCCGCCGGCGATCGAACTACAGACCCCTAGTTGGTATCGGCGAAACGCGATCGACCTGCGCACCGGGGTCGAGGTGAAAGGCGTCGATACAGCGGCGAAAACGGTCGCCTTGGACGATGGGTCCACGGTATCTTATGACGCATTAGTCATAGCAACCGGGTCACAACCCGCCGCCCCGCCGATCCCCGGAATCGACCTGCCCGGTGTGGTTGCGTTCCGTACCGCCGCCGACGCGGCCGACATCTTGCGCCGCGCCGCGGCCGTCAGCCACGGTCGGGCCGTCGTGATCGGCGGCGGTCTACTCGGCCTTGAGGCGGCCCGCGGCCTGATCGATCTCGGCCGTCCGACCACCGTCGTCCACCTGCTTGACCGCCTGATGGAGACGCAGCTTGATCCGGCGGCTGCCCGCCTGGTGGCGCGACGGATTCGCGAGCTCGGCGCCGAGATTCGCTTTGAGCATCTGACCGAGGAGATCTACGGTGACGGCAAGGTCGAGGGGGTTCGTTTTCGCGACGGGACCGAGATCGAGACCGACCTGATTGTGGTCGCGACCGGGATCCGGCCCGATGTCGAGTTGGCGCGGGCGGCCGGGCTCGAGGTTGAGCGCGGGATCGTGGTCGACGATGAGCTGCGCAGCAGCGCCGCCTCGGTCTGGGCGGTTGGTGAGTGCGCCCAGCATCGCGGTAACGTCTACGGCCTCTGGGCGCCGCTGCAGGAGCAGGCGAAGGTGGCAGGCGCAACGATCGCCGGCGATCCGGCGGCGTTCAACGCGACTCTGCCCGCGACCACCCTGAAGGTGATGGGGGTCGACCTCTACTGCGCCGGCCGGCCCGCCGCCAACGACGACGACGAGGACGAGATCGTGATCGCCGACGGTCGCTCCGGTGCGTATCGCAAGATCGTGATCCGCGACGGCCGAATGGTCGGGGCGATTTTGCTCGGCGACCTCAGCGCTTCGCGACGCCTCAGCGAGCTGGCCCGTAGCGGCGATCAGATTCCCGATGATCTGATGGGCGCCCTGGTCGCCGGCCTCGCCACCGGGCCGCCCTGCGACGCCGATGGCAGCGAACTTGTCTGCTCATGCAACGCCGTCGATGCGGCGACAATTCAGAAGGCGATCCGAGAGGGCGCCCTGACCAAGTTGGAGCAGGTGATGGTCGCGACCAAGGCGGCAACCGGCTGCGGCGGTTGTTCGTCCGATGTCGAGGCGCTGCTGGCTGAGGCCGAGTCCGAGCGCCGCGCCGAGTTCCGCGCCCTCGCCCGAGGTCGCTGAGCGCCATCGCCCCGGGAGTCAGTCGGCCGGTCGAAAAATCACGTGGCTGATCGAATACCGCGGGTCGTCTCGGAACGCTTGGTTAGCCGGGGAACCGGCCCGGATCGTCACCCTGATCGTTGATGTCTCGGCATCGAGGCCGAAACCGAGAACCGCCGGTTTGTTCCCATCGTGCAGTTCCGCTTCGGCCGCGATCAGCGCCTCGGCGGTGTTGCATCCGGACTCAACCCGCACCGCCAAGGCGCTGGTCGGGTCGAGTGCGTCGGAAATTTCCGCCCGTAACCCGGCGGGGTCGAGAATCGTCGGGTCGACCACAACAACGATCCGCGGCGCATCGTCGTCCGCGTATGAGCCGATCAGTCCGGACTGAAGTTGCGAGACGACGTTGTGCCCGAAACTCGGGGCTGCCCGTGCGAGCACCTTGCCGAGCGCATGGACACCCCGCTGCGCGTCATGGTTGGCGAGCCATTGGTGGACTGAGGGCTCAGGCGAGTCAACGCCGCTGCGGCAGTGCGCCGGGGCGCCAGGCGCAGCGACCGCGCCGGTGCCACCTGAATCCGCCGAATGCCTGGTGGCCGAAAACGCGATCAAACCGATCGCCCCGAGTACCGCCGTCAGGCGTAGGGCCTTATGAGCCAATCTCGCCGACGCCTACCGAATCAGCCGGTTGATATCAGTCGCTGACGCCGTCCCAGGGATCGACCGAGATGGTTCGGTCGCCGGCGATGCCGCCGAGTTCGACTCGGCGACGGATCGTGTCGTTGCTTGCGTCGGCGTCGTAGAGCAGCCCGGTCGGGTTGGCCCTGACCTCGAGCAGGTAGCTGCCATTTGGCAGGTCGCTCACATTGAGCGCCTGCCCGGCAACCGCCTGGGTGTAGGTGTCTCCCCAACCGACATCGAGCACCTCGCGGATCCACAGCGAGCGGCGGCTGCCGCAGGTGCTGTAGCCGAAGCCGGTGGCGTTCGGATTCCAGTTT
>JAHEXU010000189.1 GCA_023251975.1 bacterium
GAACCGCCTCGATCGCCTCAACGGGTAGGTGCGAGATGTTGCCGAGGTTCTCGTGACGAACCTTGCCCCCCTCGCGGTAGCTGCGCCGCAGCAGGTGCGAGGTGTAGGTCTTGCCGCCCTCGCCCTTGGTGATGATCTTGGCTACGTGAACTGCTCCTCGTCGGCTTGGCATGTTTTGAGGATAGCAGGTCCAGCGCCAGAGCACTGGCACGACGTTGGCTACACCTACCCGCCTAAAAAGGCCCGATCCCGCTGCTGGAGCGAAGTCGGGCCAGTCGGCGGCTAAAACTTCAGTCTAGAGCGGGGCAAAGCTGCGGCTGGCCCGGCTCGCGCTACCGCTCGAGCGCTCGTGGACCGGCTCGATTACGACAGCTACGCCGGGCTCGCCAAAAATGACACCGAGACCGTCCGCGAGTACGCTCGCTGCGTCCTTGACCCGGAGTTGCATGAGTACTTCGCGCGCCCGGTAGCTGGTCAGCGGCGCCTGGGTTGCCAATGGTGCTGATACCTCGCTGACGCTGTGCCTGTGGACCGCTCGCAACCTGATGGTGGCGAACATCGACAACCTCGACACGGGGATCGCGGCGCTGCCGTTCGAGTTGGCGCGCCGGGTCGAGACCGGGACCGGACACGAGGTGGTCGAGGTGCGCGACGACGGCGGCTTGGTTGAACTCACCTATCGGGCGAGCGCCGGACCCGAGCAGTCCGAGGGCTTTGACGCTTGTCTGGTGGCGACCCAGGTACACCGTGCCCTCGCGATCTGCCCCGAGATCGATGCCAACACGCGCGATCTCTACCAGCGCACCTGCTACCGCCGACTCGGTTGCCTCAGCCTGGGGCTGTCGGCCCGACCCTCAGACCCGGTGGCCTACGTGCTGGCGCCGCCCTGCGAGGCCCCCGACACGATCGCGGTGGTCGCCGGACCACAACAAGGCCCGCTGCCGCGCCCCCGAGGGCAAGGGGCTGCTGAGCGTGCTGCTGAGCTATCGCTACCTCGAGTCGAGCGAGCACCTGAGCGACCCGCAGGTGCTCGAACACGCGGTCTCGATCGCCGAGCGCTACCACGGGCCGCTCGCCGACGACCTCGAGCAGCAGGCGGTGATGCGCTGGCCCGAATCGGTGCCGGCTCTGCCGATCGGGCGGTTTCATCAAATCGAGCTCTACCAGCGTGGCCTCGACCGCAGCTCGCGAATCCACGATGCCTCCGCCCTCGACCGCATCCCCGCCCTCGACCGCGTCCCCGGTCTCAATGGGCGCTGATGTCGGGGTAGGACGCGGCCGCCCGGGTCGACGCGGTGCTCGGCGGGGCCGCCACCGCCGCCGGCGCACCTGGGCGGGCGGGCGCTTGACCCTTTGACATCCAGTGGGGGTGAGTGTAGGGTCGATCGCAGGCGCGTCAAGGCTCGAACGCCCGAGGACCGATCAGCAAATTAGTTCGAAAAAATGCTCAAAGGCGCTCGCAGTTGGCTGTTGCGATCGGCGCCTCGATAGTTGCGCCGCTCGGGGCGTCAGGGCTTGTCGGGTGCGGAGCCGCCGCCGATGAGGCCGCGGTTTCGCACCAGCCGTCCGCCAGCGCCGGGCTCATCCTCACGAGGTCGAACGCAGCCGCGCCGACGACCAAAATCCCCGCACTCACGGCGGGTCGATTCGTCTATCGGGGTAGGTCCTCCCCGCCGGTTGCCTTGGGTCTTGAGGTGATCGCGGCGGTTTCGGGCACGCTCAGCCCGGTGGCGATCCCGGCTGACAGCGACGCGCGCGCGATCGTCTACCAAGGGTGGGAGCAGATCTCGGACCCGCGGCCTTCGGACCCGAAACGGGGGGTCGGCCAGGGCCTCAGGGTCGGAGATCCGGTCGGCGTTCCGAGCGTTCGAATTTTCGACACCGAAACCGATCGGGACGCAGAGGTAGCCGAAGGAGCGTACTCACCGGCGGTGGCCCTGGACGGGCGTCTTGCCTATACCCAAGCTGATTCGCCGATCGTGCGACAGAACCTGGAGTACGTCGGAAACATCATCGTCAGGAAGTCGCCGAGTTCGCCGCCAACGAGTTGGACCAGCAATTCGGCCCGATATTTCCCGTATGCGTGGGCAGGTTCAACCCTGCTCACCTACCGATCCCTCCCGGACTCGGAGGCAGCCGACCTCTACGCCTATATGGGACCGGGCCAAGCGCATCTGCTGGCCCGCGACGCGCAGGCGTTGGCGATTTCGCCCGACGCCACCAAGGTCTTGCTCAGCGTTGGCGGCCGCAGGCTCGAACTGGTGCGGATCAAAGACGCCGCGATCACCGCTTCACTGCCCCGCGGTCGCCTGCGCTCTCCTGGCCTCCCTCGGGCCTCGATCTCGAGCGCGTTGACCGGTGGCGGCGACTGGTACCAAGACCGGGTGGTACTCGCGTCCGATCGCGGGCTCGTCTTGCTCAAGGTCGGCGACGCGCTGCGGGTGGAGGCGGTGACGGCGCTGCCACCGAGCCTCCCGAACGCCATCAACGAGCCCCACTTCATCGATCAGCATCGGATTGTCGGCTGGGCGGATGTAGGGGAACCCCGCGGCCCAACGACCGACGAGCCTGCCTACAAGAACGCGCTGGTCCTCTGCGACATCAAGCTGGCCCGGTGCGAGCTGGGAAACCCCGCACCGCCCCGTGACTGGATGCGCTGGGTCGTCAATCCAAGCGCCTAAATCGAACTGCCCCTCGGCAGCCGCTGAATACACTCTGCCTCGCACTCTGCCTCGCACTCTGCCTCGCGACACGGCCGCTGCGGCGACGTACTCTTGAGATCGCTCAGGCAGGTTGCCGAGCGCCGCCACCTGCCCGTTTCGATTGCCGCTGCCCCTCCCGACCAAGCTACGGCGATTGCACATCCCATCGCTTCGAACTGGTGGCGGGCCGCAATTACCGGTTCGAGGCGGGCCTTATGTCAGGCGCGGTCGTCCGCGCTTGAGGAGCGGCCGACCGATGGTAAAAGCGCTCGATCGCGCCCAGCACGGCGCCGCGCGGAGCGTAGGCGCTAGCCCCGGCATTGAGCTTGTCGAGGATCGCCGAAAGGACTTCGGTCGTTCTCGATGAGGCCGCGAATCCCCGCCCCGGCAACCTCCGACGGCGCCTTGAAGGCGAAATCCGGGAATCCAGCGGGGGTGCGTGTCGATCGCAGGGGCGTCAAGGCTCGAATGCCCGATAATTGGGTGCAATCTGCTGCGCCAGGAGCTGGTGCCTTTTCTTTTCATGGAGTAAAGTAAAGGGATGCCGCGATTGTCGTCCAAGAACCAGATCACAATCCCAGTCCGAGAAGTTCGAGCGGCGGGGCTTGTGCCTGGCGACGAGGTGGAAGTGAAATCAATCGCTATCGGCGAACTCAAGATCGCCGTGCGCGGCTCACGCGTGCGACGCCACGCCGGAATCTGCGACGGGATTACGAGCCTCGATGAACTCGAGCGTCTGCGCCGAGAATGGCGCGACTGACGCTCGACGCCTGCGTTGCGATCGCGCTACTCGATCGCCGCGATCCGCACCATCAATCTGCGGTCGACGAAGTTGCGGCGGCGGACTCAACCGGCGTCGATCTGCTGCTTCCGGCAACCGCCTTGAGCGAGACGCTGGTCTCCTTCGCACGCGCCGGTATGGTCGAACACGCCCGCGCGGCGATCGCATCGATGGGGATCGCTACAGTCGTCCTGAGCGAGGAGATCGCAGCACGGGCGGCGACGATCCGGGCGACGGAAAAGGACCTGCGGCTGCCGGATGCACTCGTCGTGGCGACAGCGCTAGAGCACGAGTCGATGCTGCTGACCTATGACCGGAGCCTGAAGGCCGCTGCGACCCGGCTCGGCGTCCACCGGTCGGCGGCCTGAGGCGGCGGGCTGACCGGGGCATTGTTGACGCCTAAAGTTGGTCCTTGCGACAAATCGGGTCGCCCGCCGTTCCGTGTGGGTCACGGCCCCTCGCCGCGGATTCGTGAAGGGCGGCGGCCCACGAGTCGGCGGCCCACGAGTCCGAAGGGATTGATACTAATTGGGTGCGACTCCTTTCAAGGGACCATCACCACGGGAGCCTTCCGCCGACCCGGAATCACCCCGACCGAACCGCCAAACGGCGCCGTAGAGCCCTTTTCTCGGCTGCCAGGTGGAGGCCCCCGGTAGGCCTAGAAATCCGACCTCGGCGTCGCTGCCTGCGCTCGTACCGGCTGAACGGGCTCGGATCGGGCCGATTGAGCAGCGGGCGGGGGTCAAACGGGCAGTTTTGGTGTGATCAGGCCGGGGGAGGGAGCGGTTTGCCGCATGGTTATGCGGTTTGGTGGCCCCTTCAAAGGAGCCGCACCTTACTAAATTAGACGCGGTCGGCCGCGCTTGAGGGGCGGCCGACCGGGTAAAAGCGCTCGATCGCGCGCAGCACGGCGCCGCGCGGAGCGTGGGCGCCAGCCCCGGCACTGAGCTTGTCGAGGATCGCCGGAAGGACGATTCGGTCGTTCTCGATGAGGCCGCGAATCCCCGCCTCCGCAACCTGCGACGGCGCCTTGAAGGCGAAATCCGGGACCCCCGCAACGGCTTCGTTCATCGCCGCGACATCAACGAACTCGGTCTTCATCGGACCCGGACAGAGCGCGCTGACGTGGACACCGCTACTACGAAGCTCGGCGTGAAGCGCCTCGGTGAAGGCCTTGACCATCGCCTTCGAGGCGCTGTAGGTCGCCTGGCGAGGAACCGGCTGGAACGCCACCACCGAGGCGACGTTGCAGATCCCACCCACACCGCGCTCGACCATCGCGGGAACGTAGCGACCGCACAGATCGACCACCGCCTCGCAGTTGAGCCGGACCATCGCCGCCTCGGAGCTTCGCTGCAGCTTGATGAACGGTGCGCCGCTGCCGTAGCCCGCGTTGTTGATCAGGATCCCAACCGTCAGCCCCAGCTCGGAGATCGAGGCCTCGAGATGATCACGCGCCTCGGGATCACCGAGGTCACAACTGATTGCCTCAACCCGGACTCGATGCGCCGCTCTCAATTCCTCGGCTAGCTCTTCGAGTCGATCGGCGCGGCGTGCGACCAGGGTCATCCCGTAGCCGCGACGGGCGAGGCTGCGAGCCAATTCAACCCCGAGGCCAGCTGAGGCTCCGGTAACAAGGGCGGTGGTTGCTTCATCGGGATTGGGAAGTGCCATGGGCGGGGCAGCGTAGCGGTTCGTCGGCGTGGTCCGGGGATTCGGGCGGCGGCCGGCTTTGCCGCGGCGGTCTCGGGCCAGCCCTACGCCCCCGGGCGCGGGTAGTTGGAACTCATCATCCGGTCCCACATCCGGTCCGTGACGAGTTTTCGAATCCGCATCATCGCGCCGGCCGACAGGGTCACCTTGTAGCGGGTGCGCGGGCGTTTCGATCCGATCGCCTTCTCGATCTTTGCCGCGACCGCGTCGGGACCGCCGCCAAGCTTGCTCATCGGCCCCTTGTAGGCGTTTACGGTGAGGCTGCCGACGGCTGCGTTGAAGGCGGCGTAATCGCCCGCTTCGGCTCCGGCCAGCGATCCGCCGGCAGTTTCGCCGAACTCGGTGATGATCAGACCCGGCTGGATCACCACGACCTCAACTCCGAAGCCGCCGACCTCGTAGCGCAGTGCTTCGGAGATTGCCTCAACCGAGTACTTGGTCGCGTGGTAGAAGCCGCCGCCGGGGAAGACCAGCTCGCCGCCCATCGAGCTGATGTTGACGATCCGGCCGTAGCGCTGGGCGCGCATTTTCGGCAACACCAGTTGGCACATCCTGACCAGCCCGAAGACGTTGGTCTCAAACTGCCGACGCACCTCGTCGAGGGCGACCGATTCGATCGCGCCGGATTGGCTATAGCCAGCGTTGTTGATCAGGATTCCGACCGCGCCCTCGGCCGCCTCGACAGCTGCAACCGCGGCGCCCATCGACTGCTCGTCGCAGACATCCAGCGCCAGCGTCTGGCATCCCGCCGCCTCCAGGTGGGCGATCGACTCGGGTCGGCGCGCCGTCGCGTAGACCTTCCAGCCAGCCGTTGCCAGCCGGATTGCGGTCTGCTCCCCGATCCCGGACGAGCAGCCGGTGATCAGGACTGCCTTTGAAACCTCAGCCATGTTGGCCATCTCCTCGTTCTCGGGGCCTGTAGAGCGACGAAAACTACCGCCGCGCCATAAAGTCTGCGTCGATGCGAGCAATTA
>JAHEXU010000190.1 GCA_023251975.1 bacterium
GCAGATCGCGGCTCATACCTCGGCCCCCTCGATCTCGGCTTTCTCGTCGCCCTCGAGGTGGTAGCCGGTTTTGGCGACGAAGACATCTTCGAGGGTTGGTTCGAGCAGATCGAGCGACTCGACCATCACCCCCGCCTCGTCGAGGGCACGGATCACCGGCGCGATTGCGGCCGCACCCTCGGCCAGCTCGGCAACGTGGACCAAGCTGCCGCCAGGTCCCTCGATCGCGGGCAGGACCGCGCCGAAGCGGCCCAGCACCTCGTCGCACAACTGCGGCGACCCGGCGGCGACGCTGATTTGGATTCGCGGCTTGCCGACCTCGGCCTTGAGCGCGGTCGGGGTCCCCTCGGCGACGATCTTGCCGCCCGCGATGATCCCGACCCGGTCGGCCAGCTGATCGGCCTCCTCGAGGTATTGGGTGGTCAAAAAGACCGTCGTGCCGTCGCTGTTGAGCTTCTCGACCTCCTCCCAGATCGCCTTTCGCGACACCGGGTCGAGGCCGGTGGTCGGCTCGTCCAAGAACAAAACGCTGGGGCGGTGGATCAGCGCCGCCGCCAGGTCGAGTCGGCGCTGCATCCCGCCCGAGTAGGTGCCGATCCTCCGATCCGCCGCCTCGACCAAGCCGACCCGGCGCAGCAACTGCTCGGTCCGCTCGATCGCTTCGGCCTTCGGCAGCGAGTGCAGGGTTGCCTGGAGGCGCAGCATCTCGCGGCCTTTCATCAGCGGGTCGAGCGCCGACTCCTGCAGCGCAACCCCGATCGCTCGCCGCACCGCGGCGGCCTCGCTCAAGACATCGTGTCCGGCGACGGCGGCGCGGCCGCCGGTCGGGCGCAGCAGGGTAGTTAGCATCCGGACCGTGGTTGTCTTGCCGGCCCCGTTCGGACCCAGGAAAGCGTAGATCTCGCCCGCTTCGATCCGGAGGTCGACGCCGTCGACGGCCCGGATCCCGCTGTCGAAATGGCGCTGTAGGCCGACCGCCTCGATTGACGGCGCGGTCTGGTCAGTCTGCTCGCTCGGGTTGGATTCTCGCACGGTGCGGATTCTTGCAGGCGCGGCGGCGAGTTCGGTCCCAACCCGGTTCGGTCCCTAATCTCCGACGAGTTAGGGTCGGATCGCAACTAATTCGCCCTTCCGGTGTTTGTGTCCGTGCCTAATCTGATGAGTGAAATGATCGATCGAAGTGAAGCCACCGCCGCTGTCGAGACTGGCGGTAACCCCGGTCTACCGCAACGGCCGACGAAGCGACGATGGCTCGCTGCCGTTCTTGTCGGCCTTAGCGCGGTTGCCGCGCTCGGGGTAGCGGTCGCGGTCGCAACCGACGCGATGGTCCTCGGCAAGACCGAAAACACCCCGCCTCCGCTCTGCCCCGAGCACTGCATGGTGCAGGGCACGGTGAGCCTGTTCATGCGAACCGCGGATGGCGAGCGTTCGCCTTACAAGCTGCCCAAAGACGGTCGGATCTATGCCTGGAGCCTCGATCTCGCTGATATAACCGGCGATCAAGCTGATATTTTTACCGGTGACACCCGCTTTAAGGCTCCGGCCAGCGCCCGAATCGGAGTCGTCAAACCGCAAGGGAACGATCGCTTCAAGCTGCTGCGCCAGTCGCCGAAGATCGCCCTCGAGCCGTTTTTTGGGAGCAAGCCGATCGTGACCCTGAAGAAGCCTCTGAACGCGCGCAAGGGTGACGTTGTCGTGCTCACCCTCCCCGGTTGGGCTCCGAGCTACTACTGCCCAATCCAGGAGACCGATACCGGCTTCAGCTGCGCCGACGAAGGGAACTTCGCCCGCCGTAACCTGATGGTCGCCAGCCGCACACCCGAGGAATGCACCAGCCTCCCCGAGGATATCCTCGGCGCCAAGCCACAACAGAAGATCGGTGGGACCAGGCGATACGGCTGCAAGCTCGACGGCGAGCGGATGTTGTACCGGGCGTTTTGGGCCCCGAGGGGCTGAGCGGCCTCCGGACCGGCGTTACTGGCGTTTGCCGCAGTGCGGGCAATCGCTGAGGTCGATCCCGATCATCTGGTCGCAACGATCGCAGAAGCGAAGGTTCTCGGGGCGGCGCAGCAGCGCCGAATCGGCCTCGGCCAGTGGCAGGGTGGCGGTTACGGGCCGCAGCTCCTCGCCGGTTTCGCGGTCGACGTAGATTCCGCCGGGCCGGACGGCGAGAATCGCCTCGCGTCCCGAGGCCGACGCCCGCATCCTGTACTTCTGCTCGCTCATCGCGGCGAAGGGTAATGGATTCGTCAGCGGGGCGGTTCGCCTTCGGTCGAACTGGCGGAGCCCGTTAGGCTTGGCGGCTTGCGCGTCGCGATCTTTCATGGCTACCTGCTGCGCGGGACCGGTTCGAATGTCTATAACGCCAACCTCGCTCGAGCCCTGGCCGACCTCGGGCACCGAGTCGAGTTGGTCTGTCAGGAGCGCGACTGGCGGGAGCTTGACTGGCTGCGCGAGCGGGCCGATCTGATCACCGTCCATACCCCGGATATCGGGCGCCTGCTGCCGGTCTACGTCGAGGATCACTACGAACACTTCGAGGCGCGCGCCTACCCGCGCCTCAGCGATTCACAGATTGCCACGTATATAGAGGCCAATGTCGGCGCCGTAGCCGCCCTGGCGCATGATGCCCCGATCGAGGCGGCGCTCGCCAACCACCTGATCATGGGGCCGCTGATCTGCGCGCGCGCCGGTCTGCCCTATGCGGTCAAGATCCACGGCAGCGCCCTTTCTTACACCGTCAAGCCGGATCGAAAGCGTTTTGGCCCCTACGGGCGCGAGGGGCTCCTCGGCGCCCGCGGGGTTCTGGTTGGGTCCGGGCATACCGCGCGCAGCCTGTTCGAAACCTACCCGGACCTACCCGAACTCCCCGCCAAGACGCGGCTCGGTCCTCCCGGGGTCGAGACCGAGCTGTTCGCCCCGGTCGCGCCGCCCCAGCGCCGCCGCGCCCTGCACCGGTTGGCCGAGCGAGCCGAGGCTTCGAGCGAGGCCGGATTCGGTCGCGACGGCGCTCGCGCCGCAGCGGCGCTTCGTCGCTACGCCGACGCGGAGGGGCCAAGGGTCGCGTTCGTCGGCAAGCTGATCGTTTCGAAAGGGGTTGATCTCCTGCTCGCCGCCTGGCCTTTCGTGCACGCCGCCCACCCGGGCGCGCGCCTCTTGCTGGCGGGCTTTGGCGAGTACCGCGCCGGGGTTGAGCGGATCGTGGCGGCGCTTGCCGCCGCCGACCTCGCTCCGCTGCGGGCGCTCGCCGCCGAGGGGCGCGGCGCGGAGGGAGGTCGCGCCGCGCCGCTGCCTTTGCTGAGCGCGTTTCTTGCCTGTCCGCCGGACGCCTGGCTCGCCGCCGCGCCAGCCGCCGCGAATGCGGTCGATCTGAGCGGCCGACTGAGTCACGACGAGGTCGGCCCGCTGCTCGGCGCCTCCGACGCGCTCGTCTTTCCCAGCACCTTCCCCGAGGCCTTCGGGATGGTCGCCGCCGAGGCCGCCGCCGCCGGGGCGCTGCCGATCTGCGCCGATCACTCCGGGATCAGCGAGGTCGTCGCCGGCCTCGTCGAACCGCTTGATCCGGCCGTCGCTCCCCTTCTCAGCTTCCGACTCGACGGCGCGGTCGTCGAGGCCATTGCCTCACGGCTGCTCGATTGGCTCGCCACTCCCGCGGCCGATCGGGCCGCCGTTGCGCGCTCGCTTCGCGCCGTTGCCGCTCGGAAGTGGGGCTGGGAAGGGGTTGCCCGAGGGGTGATCTCCGCCTCCGCCGGTCGGCTCGACGGACTGCCGCCGCTACCCTGACGCCACCGCCGTCCGGCCAGCCAATACAATCCGACCGCGATGCGCTTGAGCCCCCAGACAGTGATGCGCTTGGTCGTAGCGATGGTTGTTTTCGGAACGATTACCGCCGCGGTGGCGGTCCAGCCGGATTGGTTCGGCGAGAACGCGTCGGTCCAGCGCGACGCCATCGATTACCTCTTCAACGTGATGATCGTCCTCAGCTCCTACGTCTTCGCGGTGGTGGCGGTTTTGGCGCTATATGCCGTCTGGAAGTACCGGGCCAAGCCCGGGGACGAGTCCGACGGCGAGCCGATTCATGGCAACTCGAGGCTCGAGTTCGCCTGGACCGCGATCCCGACCGTGATCGTCCTGTTCGCCGCTGGCTACTCGTTGACGGTTCTCAACGACATCGAGGCCAAACCGAGCGGTCCGGGCCAGAAGATGGAGATCACGGCGCAGCAGTTCGCCTGGCGTTTTGACTATGTTGAGGCGGGCAAGACCTCGACCGAGCTGCACGTTCCGGTCGGGACCACCCTGGACATCGAAGCCCACGCGCTCGATGTCCTTCACTCCTTCTGGGTCCCGGAGTGGGGGATCAAGCGTGATCTGGTCCCCCAGGGTCCCGGCAGCGACGAGGTCGACGATACCTTTGTCGTCACGCCCGACGAGATCGGCACCTACTCGGTTGTTTGCACCGAGTACTGCGGGGTCGCCCACGGCTCGATGCGGGCGGTCGCAGTGGTCGAGACCCAGCAAGAATTTGATGCCTGGCTGGCTGAGCAGAAGGACATACCGGGCGGCGAAAACGATGTCTCAACCGGCCTCGCCGGGGGCAGCGGCGCCGGGACGCTCGCTGAGTAATCGACGGATGACGACGGACTGAGGTTGGTAGAAAATGCTTCCTGAAGAGTTCAAGAAACCGGGAATGCCGCGAGCCGTTTTCGGCCTCCTGATCGGCGCCGGGTTCGGCTTTGGTTTGGTCGTCGCGCTGCGTGCGATCAGCGGGCTCGAGATCTTCCAAACCGAACAGACCGGCTACCCGCACGTGATTGTCCCGGGGATCACCGGCCCGCTCGGTTTCCTGGTTGGCCTCGGCTGCTTTGACTACTGGTTCCGCTGGGCCGCCGGCAAGCCGACGATCCCCGACGATCATTCCCAGCACGGCGCCTTCAGCTGGAAGGACTACTTCAAGTTCAACACCGATCACAAGGTGATCGGCCTGCAGTACATCTGCACCACCTTCTGCTTCTTTTTGATCGGCGGCCTGTTCGCGATGCTGATGCGCGCCGAGCTCGCCCAGCCCGGCACCCAGATCGTCGATCCCGGCACCTTCAACGGTCTCTTTTCGACCCACGCCGTGATCATGATCTTTATGTTCGTGATCCCGATCTTCGCCGGGATCGCGAACTATGTCCTGCCGCTGATGATCGGTGCGCCGGATATGGCGTTCCCGCGGCTCAACGCGCTCAGCTTCTGGATGCTGCCGATGGCTGGAATGCTCTTCCTCGGCAGCTATCTGGTTCCCGGCGGCGCGTTTGACGCTGGCTGGACCGGATACGCGCCACTTTCGACCGGGGCGCCGCTCGGCCAGTCCTTCTTCAACCTCGGGGTTCAGTTCGCCGGCGCCTCGTCGATCGCGACCGCGCTCAACTTTGTCGTCACGATCATCACGATGCGGGCGCCCGGAATGAACTTCTGGCGGATGCCGCTGCTGGTCTGGGCCAACTTCTCAACCTCGCTGCTGGTGATCGCGGCAACCCCGTTCATCGCCGGGGTCCAGTTCATGGTCCTGTTCGACCGCGCGATCGGAACCCAGTTCTTCCAGGTCGCTGGCGGCGGCGATGTCGTTCAGTACCAGCACATCTTCTGGTTCTACTCGCATCCGGCGGTCTACATCATGATGCTGCCGGGCTTCGGGATTATCTCCGAGGTAATCGCCACCCACGCCCGCAAACCGATCTTCGGATATCGCCTGATGGCGATGGCGCTGCTCGGGATCGTCGTTCTCTCCTACACCGTCTGGGCGCACCACATGTTCGTCGCCGGGATGTTCGACTGGCTGCGCGTCCCGATGATGATCACGACCCTGCTGATCGCGGTTCCGACCGGGATCAAGATATTCAGCTGGATCGGCACGCTGTATAACAGCGTCCTCCATATCGAGGCGACCTCGATGTTGTTCAGCCTCGGTTTCATCCTGACCTTCGTGATCGGCGGGATCTCCGGGGTGATGCTCGGGATGGTCCCGATCGACATCCATGTCTCCGACACCTACTTCATCGTCGCCCACATCCACTTCGTCTTGTTCGGCGGCTCGGTCTTCACGATCTTCGCCGGCCTCTACCACTGGTTCCCGAAGATGACCGGGCGGATGTATGACGAGCGGCTCGGTCG
>JAHEXU010000191.1 GCA_023251975.1 bacterium
GGCTTCGGCTCGACCGGGACCGTGCTCAGTTCGAAGTAGTGCAGTCGCGACCTTCGCCGTCGAGATCGACGAGGGTCAACTGAATCGGCCTCGTCCCCGGCTTGCCGCTCGCGGCAGCCTCGGGGGCGGGGCCGTTTTCGTCTTCGACCTCGAGCCCAGCCAAGCCGACCCCGAGCAGGCGCACCGGGGCGTCGCGCTCGAACTCGTCGAACAGCGCCAGCGCCGCCGCGGTGATCGTCGCCCGATCGTTGGTCGCCGTGGCAAGGGTGCGGGAGCGGCTGAAGGTTCGAAACGGTCGCAGCCGAATCTTCAGGGTGACGGTGCGACCGCGGCGGTCATTTTCGAGGAGGTCCGCGGCCAGCCGCTCGGCCATCGACGTGAGTTCTCGGTGCATCACGGCCGGGTCGGTGAGGTCGTGGTCGAAGGTTCGCACGCGACTTTCCGACTTGCGTTTGCGGGCGATGCAGAGTTCGGCCGAGCCCTCTCCGCGGGCGCGAGCGCGCAGCGCCTCGGCCTGCGAGTGACCGACGATCGCGGCCAGCGCCTCGAACTCAACCGCCGCCAACTCGGCGACTGTGGTGATCCCGATCGCGCCGATTCGCTCCGCCGTCTTCGGGCCGATCCCGGGTAAGAGCCGCGCCGGTCGCTCTCCGACCGCGTCGAGGAATCGCTCCTTCACCAACAAACAAAGGCCGTCCGGCTTGTCGAGGTCGGAGGCGATCTTGGCGATCAGCCGGTTCGGGCCGATCCCGACCGAGCAGACCAGCCCGGTTTGGGAGCGAATCGCGTGCTTGATCGCCCTGGCTCGCGACTTTGGGGTCGGGCAGTCGCCGAGGTCGAGGTAGGCCTCGTCGAGTCCCAGCACCTCGACCGTCTCCGAGAATTCGGCGAGGACCGCCATCACCCGGGTGGAGGCGGCTCGGTATGCGGCCATGTCGGGCGCCAGGATGACCGCGCCGGGACAGAGTTCGCGGGCCTTTGCCATCGCGGTTGCCGAGCGCACCCCGAACTCGCGGGCCGCGTAGGAGGCGGCGGCGACGACCGCGCGCGGGCCGCTGCCGCCGACAACCACCGGTTTGCCGCGTAACTGCGGCCGTCGGAGCAGCTCGACCGAGACGAAGAAGGCGTCCATATCGATGTGCGCGATCAACGGCGGCGCCGACTCGACCGCCGCGATCTCGGTCGTTGCTTCGGGGGCGAACATCTGTTCCACTCCGGATTCGATGCTACGGCTTTGGTCCGACGGATCGACTGCTAGGTTGAAGATGTGAGCGGATCTGACGCGAAGAACCTGGCCGCGATCTCGCAGGCGATCGATCAACACAATTCGAGCTGCCCGTTTCCGGCATCCGAGGTCCGGATGAACCCCTACGAGGTTGAACGACTCGGCTGGGACGAGATTCGCGGTCTCCCGGTCGTCCCCGATGCCGAACTCGGCACCGGCCGGTT
This sequence comes from bacterium, assembly GCA_023251975.1. Classification (GTDB taxonomy): domain Bacteria; phylum Actinomycetota; class Thermoleophilia; order Solirubrobacterales; family 70-9; genus JAHEXU01. The sequence goes on from JAHEXU010000191.1 coordinate 1,450, forward strand.
TCGGATCGTCTGTTCGCGAGAGGGGGGAGGGGTCGAGATCGACGAGACCGAGGCGATCGGCAGCCCGGTCGAGGTGCCGGTTGAGGTGCCGGTCCCGGTCGGGCCGGTCCCGAGCGGACCGGGGTACCCTCGCGCTACGGAAGCGCCGCCGCCAAACGCTTGCGATACTCCCTCGCCAGCGGGTGGTCGGCCCCGAGTTCGGTAAAGATCGCCACCATCACCTGGCGCAGCAGGTCGAGCCGCTGCGGATCGTCCGCCGACGCCGTCAGCTCCCCGTCGAGTTTTTGCAGCGCTGGCTCGTAGCGGCCACGATCCCAGTCCTGGTAGGCCTCGGCGAGTTCGCCGTCGATCCCGAGTTCGAGCCGCGCGAGTATCCCGGCAGCCGAAAAGTTGGCGCGCAGCGGCGTCAGCATCTCGGCAACCCCGGCGCTTTCACCGTCGCCGACCAGGATTCGTGACAGCAGCAGGGTCGCATCGAGTCGTCCCGGCTCAAGCTTGAGCGCCTCTCGCAGCGATTTGACATCGCCGAGCTTGATCAATCGGTCGGCCTCGCTGGGCTCGAGCGAATCGAGGAACTGTTCGATCTGGGCTGGCGAGATGGCGCCGCTGAACTCGGCGATCACCCGTCGGTCGCGAATCGCCTTGACCGCCGGAATCCCCTGGATTGAAAAGTATTGAGCGAGACCCTGGTTGGCATCGACATCGACCTTCGCCAGCTCGACCTGGTCGCCGCGCTTTGCGATCGCGCTTTGCAGCGCTGGCCCGAGCGTCCGACAGGGGCCGCACCATTCGGCCCAAAAATCGACCACCACCGCGCGGTCGTCGGAACGCTCGACCACGTCGGTCTGAAACTGGTCCTCGGCCACGTCCGTTACTCGCCCCATTACGGCTCCCAGCTTATGCGTAGGGATCGAGTCGGGCCGAGCGGGCCCGATCGATTCGATCTCGAGGTCGCGAGGATCGGCGTCGCCGGGTCAGCGGTACTCAGGGTTGACGAAGTCGAACCGACAGCCGGCGTCCCAAGCGGAGCGTTGGTTGCCATGGACCGGGATCCCACCGGCGTCTTTCAGCATCCGGGCCAGGTGGAGCAGGTTCCAGGCCATAAAGGTCGTGTTTCGGTTCGTGAAGTCGTTGTCGGGGCCGCCGGAGCCTGGATCGAGATAAGAGGGACCGGGGCCTGCCTCGCCGAGCCAGGCGGCATCGGCCTGCGGCGGGATCACGTATCCGAGATGCTGCAGCGAGTAGAGGATGTTCATCGCGCAGTGTTTGGCGCCGTCCTCGTTGCCGGTGATCAGGCAGCCGCCGACCCGGCCGTAATAGGCGTACTGGCCAGCCTCGTTGAGCAGGTGGGAGTTGCCGTAAAGGCGCTCGATCACCCGGGTGCAGACGGAGGTCTTCTCGCCGAGCCAGATCGCCGAGCCGAGGACCAAGATATCGGCGGCGCTGACTCGCTCAAACAGCTCCGGCCATTCGTCGCGATCGGCGCCGTGCTCGGTCATGTCCGGCCAGACTCCGGTGGCGATCTCGTGGTCGGCGGCGCGGATGCAGTCGACCTCGACCCCGTTGGTCTGCATGATCTGCATCGAGATATCCATCAGGCCCTGGGTGTGCGAGGCCTCGGGGCTTCGCTTCAGGGTGCAGTTGATGAACAGCGCCGTCAGGTCGGAGTAGTCGGTCATTCTGGGGCCTCCCGGCGTTGGGGGAAATCGGTTCTGAGCCATCCTAACGCGCGACCCGTCGGTCGGGATGTTCTTTCGCATCGGGGAACACGATCCGATCCGAAACCTCGACCGCCGCGCCAAAGCCGCTCGCTCGATCTACCCGGGGAGCTCGATCCGGGCTGTATGTCCGCAACTGCGCGACAGCGGGCGGTCGCAGGTCAAAAGGGGCGCCGCGAGCAGCTCTGCCAGGGCGACGTAGGCGGCGTCGTAGGCCGTTAGGTTGTGGCGTAGCGCCCAGACGCGGGGGCGGAGGGCCTCGTGGCCGTAGCGAATAGCGCGGAGCTCAGCGAGGTCGCGGAGCGCGGCCGCAAGGATGTCTGGCCGCAGCTTGCCTGCGGCCTCGAGGCCGCGCAACGCGTGCAGGACTTCGAGGTCGAACACCGCTGGTACGTGAACGGTGCGCTCGCTGGCGAGACGCGTTGCGATCCGGTCCGCGCGTCCTCCGTTGCGACACAGCAGGTCGATTGCGGCGGACGCGTCGAGAACAATCAAGGGAGGGGGCCGCGAAGCCCGCGAACCAGCTCCGCTGCCGAGTCGCCGATCTCGCTTCGCTCAGCGTGCGCGATTCGCTCCGCGAGTTCGGCCAAGCTCGGCTTGTCTGCGATCCGCTCCAGCTCATCGAGGAGGTAGCCCGACAGGGTCGTCCCATTCTGCGCAGCGCGCACCTTGAGCGTTTGGTGCAGCTCATCAGGCACGTTTCGAACCTGGATCATCTTGGTCATGCGCTCCACATTAGCACATGCGCCGTGCATGAAACACCCCGCCGGATGGAACGCCCGCGGCCGATCATGATCTCGAGCAACCCGAGCGCTGGATCGATGCGACGCCCGATCTTGACCGGCTGCCGTCTAACGGGGCGATCGGCGACGGCTCGGCGATCGGCGACGACTACCGCGCCGGGCGCGTTTGCCGGAAGCTGTGCTCGATAATCTATGTTATGTAAACCAACAGCGAGTCGGCGATGCTTTTGGCCCGCGTCTCCGCGCTCGCCCGCGTCTCCGCGCTTGGGTCGACCTGCCTAACCCGCGCCGTCGGGCGTCAAATACGGCGGTATATTCAAGCTACACACCAGATCGTTGACCGCGCGCGAAATCCCGGCGATCGGACATAGGCGCGCCGTCACCTCAGACCTCAACCGTTGAACCGCGGGTCGTGGGTCCGGCGGTTTCGCGGGCGTATACAGCCAATCGTTGAACAGGCCGCTCAAATCCTGCCCCGAGATCAGCTCTGCGAGCGCGATGAAGTCCTCGGTTCGAACCGGCTGGCCGCTGTAATCGCGGATCCAGGTTCTCATGATTTCAAGCATCGTCGGCTCCCCGACCTTGAGCTGCAACGCATATAGCGTCATTCCGCCTCGGAGGTAAACGGAGTCGCTGAACAGGTCGACCTCATTGTCCGGAGCCCCGATCGCGATCTGCCAAAACGGGTCCGATTTGGAATGCTGGTTGTAGATGCTGGCGAACGAGCTGGCGAAGCTGCGGTGCCGAGTACCGGTGGCGCGGTCGGAATCAAGCCACTCCGCCCAGGTGGTGGGACCCTCGTTGAGCCAGGTCTCACTCCAGTCGGCGAGCCTGACCGAGTTGCCGAAGTACTCGTGGGCAAGTTCGTGAACCACCTGCCACTTCTCTGGGGGGTGCTCCCCGTAGGTCGGCCGCGTATAGGTCTCGAATATGTAGTCCTCGAAGACGGTCTGCACGATTGCGCCGGTCTGGATGGCGGGAAACGGACCGAGTTCCCTCCGCAGTAGCGCGATCGCAGCGGTCATCTGGTGCATCAACCGCTTGACCGGATAACGTCCCACCGCGTCCTCAATCGCGATCATCGTGGGCAGCTTGGCGACCCGCTGATCAAAGATTCGGTAGTGGCCGACAGCCAGCGTCGCCAGGTAGATCGGGCGGGGTTGGTCGGTTCGCCACGACCAGGTTGTTCGATTCCCGTGGCGGACTCGCGATCGCAGTTGGCCGTTTGAGATCGCCGCCAGCGAGCTCGGCACGGTGGCTTTGATTCGCCATAACGCGACATCTTGGGGGTGGTCGTTTACCGGCATCCAGGTCGAGGCTCCGTAGGGCTCGGCGATCACAATCGTCCCGTCATCGCTGGTCTGCCAACCGTCGCGCGGCGGCATCACGTCGCTCGGTGGAAACGACCCGCGGCGCGGTGTCGGAACGCCGTGGTAGGGCACCACGACCTTGAATGGCTTGTCGCGTTCAAGTTGATGTGCGGGGGTGATCCGTAGTTCGGCGCCGACTCGCCGGACTGTCGCCCGAGCCCCGTTAACCTTGACCCGGCCGACCTGGAGCGGGCCATGCAGGTCGAGGTTGAAGCGATCGAGGTTCTGCACCGCGCGAGCGCGGATTCGCATCGTCGCGTCGATTTCAACGGGGTCGGTGCGGTCGCGCATGTAGCCGAGGTTGAGGTTGTAGGAATAGACATCGTAGCCGCCGTTGCCGGCGCCGGGAAAGATCGAATCGCCGAGGCCGCTCGACCCGACCAATGCCTCGGCGCTCGCGGCAGCGAGGCTCAGGCTCGCGATTGCGCCGAGCGCCGCGAGTGCGCCAAGTGCTCGCTTGCGGCCGCGGCCCGAGTCGTCTACCCCCACCGGAACATTATGACCATCTGGACGAATGTTGGAGCCACCAGGAGAACGTCCGCCCGCTGAAGGCCGGGTTCTCGCGCTCATAGAAGCGGTGCGCATCGAGGCGCAAATCGGCCGAGTCAAGCTCGAGGTGAGTTGCGCCGTGCTCGCCCGCCCAGGCGCGGGCTTGGTCCAACAGATGAGCCCCGACCCCGCGACTGCGAGCTGGCGGAGCGACCACCAGGTCCTCGACCCAGCAGCGGCGACCGTAGCGGATCGAAACCAGGTCGATGTAGCAGGAGCAGAGTCCGATCAGTCCCTCGCCGAGGGTCTCGGCGAGCAGGATTGTGCTGGTCGGATCCGCGATTGTGGCGGCGGCGCGCTCGCGGGCGGCTCGGGGAT
>JAHEXU010000021.1 GCA_023251975.1 bacterium
CCCCGAACTACATCAAGCGAATGAACCAAATCGAACGCTGGATCCCCGAGGCTCGCTTTATCCACATGGTCCGCGACGGCCGCGACGCGGCGCTGTCGCGCTTCAAGCGCCTGCTCAAAGAGCCGCCGCCGATCGAGTCGGTGGCGCAGCGATGGGTTCGAAAGATCGAAGCGGCGCGGGCCGACGCCGTCGGCCTCGGCCACTACATCGAGGTCCGCTACGAGGACCTGGTCAGCGATACCGAGCCGCAGCTACGACGGATCTGCGAGTTCTGCGAGTTGCCCTGGGACCCGTCAATCCTGAGCTACCACGAGCGGGCCGCCGAGCGGCTCGAAGAGATGAACCGCGACCTTCCGGCCGAACAAGGCAAGCCGTTGCGCCCCGCCGACCACCGCAAGGAAGCGCACCTACTGACCTCGAAGCCGCCCGATCCAACCCGGCTGGCGCGCTGGAGAGCGGACATGGACCCGGCCGACAACGCCGCCTTCGAACGGGTCGCGGGCGATCTGCTGAGCGAACTCGGCTACGGGCTGGTGAGTCGATGAGCGCCGCGATCCGAACCCCGGCACCCTTCGTGGTCGGGTTGACCCGCTCCGGGACGACGCTGCTGCGAATGATGCTGGACGCCCACCCGGAGCTGGCGGTACCGCCGGAGACCCACTTTGTCCCGGCGCTGATCAAGGCCGCGAGCGACGACGCGGTAGACGGAGAGGCGCTGCTGGCGGCCTGCACGTCGCACCGAACCTGGGGGGATTTCGCGATTTCCGAGCAGGCGCTGGGAGAGCGCTTTGCCGCGCTCGACCCGGGCAAGCCCGGGGTCGGCGGTGCGGCGGTGCGGGCCTTCTTCGAACTTTATGCGGCCGCCCAGGGCAAGCGGCGCTGGGGCGACAAGACCCCCGCCTACATGCTCTCGATCGCCCGGATCGGCAGGGCGCTGCCAGAGGCCCGGTTCGTCCACCTAATCCGCGACGGCCGCGATGTCGCGCTGTCGCAGACCGAGCGGGCTCTAAACCAGCAGCCGGGGCGTCGCGAGCAGGCCGAGCGCTGGGTGAAGCGGATCGGCAAGGCCCGTGAGCAAGCCGCCAGGCTTGGCGGCGATCGCTACCGCGAGGTCCGCTACGAGGACCTGGTCCGCGACCCCGAACCTACCCTGCGCGGAATCTGCGAGTTGATCGCCCTCGACTACGACCCCGCGATGGTGGCCTACCACGAGCGAGCGGCGGCGCGACTGGTCGAGATGGCAGGCGGCCTCGCCGCCGCTGGCAGCCAGACCGAGCAGCCGGCGGGGTATCGAATCGAAAACCACGCACCAACCACCCGCCCGCTCGACCCGGCAAAGCTCGAGAAGTGGCGTCGCGAGATGAGCGCCGCCGAGCTTGACGCCTACCGGGCGGTGGCGGGCGATCTGCTGCGCGAATTCGGCTACCCGCTGGATAGCGAGCCGGCCGAGGTGGCGCGATGAGGATCGGGCTGGTCACGAAGTGGTTTAACCGCGGCCAGGCCTACGTCGCGGCCCACCTTCGCACCGCCTTGGAGGAGCTTGACCATGAGACCTTCGTGTTGGCGCGCCCGACCAAGGACAAAGGCCCGATCGCCGGATATATCGACGACGGCGGTCGCTGGGATCAGCCGAACGTGACGATCGCGTCGTCGTGGGAGGTCCCGGGCGAGGAGTTCGTCTCCTGGGCCGCGGCGAACCGGCTCGACGCGGCGATGTTCGACAACAGCTACCAGTTCGACGAGGTCGAGGTGCTGCGAGCGAGCGGGATCAAGACAATCGGTCGCTTTGTCTGGGAACACTTCGGCCCCGAGCACGTCGAACCGGCAAAGCGCGCCTACGATGTGATCTACTCGGTCACCCTGGCCGAGCAGGCGCGCTACCGCGAATTCGGGATCGAGAGCCCGTACTTTCCTTGGGGCTGTCACCCCGAGTTTTTCGAGGTAACACCGAATCGCGACCCGGAGCTGGTCACCTTCTACTTCCCCGGCGCCCTGATGGGTCCCCGCAAGCCGCACCGGCAGGTGATCGAGGCGTTCAGCCGCGCCAAGGGCGACCACCTGCGCCTGCTCGTCAAAGCCCAGGTCGACCGCCGCACCCGCTACCTACAACGGGCACTCGAACGCGACTCGCGAATCGCGCTGATCGTCGAGGACCTGCCGCACGACGACCACCTACAGCTTTTCGCCGACTGCCAGGTCTGCCTCGGCCCAAGCCGCTGGGAGGGGCTCGGGCTCTTCCTCTACGAGGCGATCGCGGTCGGGATGCCGATCATCACCAATGACGATCCGCCGATGAACGAGGTCGTGATCGACGGGCAAAACGGCCTCCTGGTTAGGTCAAAGGCCGACGGCACCGCCGATTCCGGCATTCCGGCCTTCACCCCCGATGTCAAGGACCTGGCCCGAGCGATCGAGCGGATCGCTGACCGGGCGCAGCTCGAGCGGTTGAGCGCCGGAGCGGTCGCCTCGCAGGCAACCTGGAGCTGGCGCCACACGGTCGACGGGCTGGGCGCGATGATCGCTGCGATCGAGCACCGGATCACCGCCTCCTGACCCTCGCGACGGTGACACCACTCGACCCCCCACGCGCTCCGAAGACGAGCCCGCCGCCAATCGGAACGCGCGGCGCGCTGACTCGTTTTCGGGCTCGACGGCGCTCCTCCCCAGTCGCCCCGGTGCCGTTCATCGTCGGCGCCACCCGCTCCGGGACGACCCTGCTGCGGCTGATGTTGGACGCCCACCCCGACCTCGCGTTGCCCTCCGAGACCCACTTCGTGCCAGACCTACTCGACGCCTGTCGCAACCGCAACGCGACCCCGGAGTCGCTGACCGAGCTGATGGTTGCGGGACGCCGCTGGGGCGACTTCCGCCTCGACCAGGAGGCGATGCTGGAACGCTTCCGCTCCCTGCAGGCGCTTGACGGCCCCGACGCGGTGCGAGCCTTCTACTCGCTTTACGCCGAGGGGCAGGGCAAAGGTCGGTGGGGCGATAAGACCCCGGGATACGTCAAGAAGATGCGCCAGATCCAGGCCGAGCTGCCGGAGGCCCGTTTCGTCCACCTGATCCGGGACGGTCGTGATGTCGCACTGTCGGTCTTGAAGATGTCATTTGGCCCCGACACGGTCGAGGCAGCAGCCGGCCGGTGGCGCGAGCGAGTCGAACGCGGTCGCTCCCATGCCCGCTACCTGGGCCACTACCACGAGCTTTACTTCGAAGATCTGATCCTCGACACCGAGGCGACCCTGCGGCGGCTCTGCGACTTCATCGAGCTCGACTTCGACCCGGCGATGTTGAGCTACTACGAGGGGGCCTCCGAACGGCTTGCCGAGAAGGCCCGGGAGCTATCGCGGCGCCACGGCGAGGCGCAGTCGGCCGAGGCTCGAATGGCGAGCCACTCCAAAACCTTGGAGCCGCCGAAGCCGGAGATGGTGAGCGGCTGGAAGACCAAGATGGACCGTCACGAGGTGCGACGCTACGAAGCGATCGCCGGGGATCTGCTCGACCGGCTCGGTTACGGGCTCGGCTCACAGGTGGGGCGCGAGCAACTGCACGCACCGGCCCGATCGCGCCCCCCGGCGCGCGCGGCGCGCCGCGCGGTCCTCGGCGCGGCACGGCTGGTCGGTCGGACCGGCGACGGTTCCGCGGAGCGCCCCCCGGCACCGTTCTTGGTCGGGATGGCGCGGGGCGGGATCGAGCTCCTGAGCGCGATGCTCGCGGCCCGACCCGATCTCACCCTGCTCCGTGATACCGAGTTCGTTCCCGGTCTCGCTGAGACGATCCGCTCCGAGCCGATCAGCGTCGAACGAATTCTTCGGATCGTCGCCGCGGCCCGGCCGGTCGAGGCCTACGGGTTTACCGAGGCCGAGTTGCGGGCTCGCCTCGAGGGGCTCGAGAGCCTGAAGGCGGCACCGGTTTTGCGCAGCTTTTACGACCTGGCCCGCGAGGCCGCCGGGCGGGAGCGGATCGGCGATTCGACCGGGGCCTACCTGCAACGGATGCGGCGGCTGCAGCGGGCGCTCTCGGAAGCTCATTTCATCCACGTCGTCCGCGATCCACACGACCTGATCGCGGCTCGACCCGGCGAGATCGAGGCCGGGAAGGTGATGGTGATGGCGCAGAAATGGGCGAAGCGAGTCGAGGCGGCGCTCGATGACACGCCGCGGCTCGCCCACATCCTGCAGGTTCGCTATGAGGACCTGATCGCCGACCCGGAGCCGGAGCTGCGGCGGGTCTGCGAGTTCATCCGAGTTGATTACGACCCGGCGATGCTTGCAGGCGCAGGCCGCGGCGCGCTCGAGGCCGAACTCGGCGCGGTCGGGATCGGACTCGAGCGGCTGAGCGCTCCCGAGCGCGCCAGAATCGACGAGGTCTGTGGCGATCTGACCCGCCGCCTCGTTACCGCGGCCTGAACCGCTCGGCGCATCGGTCGTGTTGAATGTCAGGGGTGAGTAGCCCCTCGACCGCCGCCCCCAAGCACCGGGAGCTCGGCCTCAGCGACCATGAATACGAGTTGATCCGCGCCGGTTTGGATCGAGCCCCGAACGATCTCGAACTGGCGATGTTCAGCCTCCTATGGTCGGAGCACTGTGCCTACAAGCACTCAAAGAAGCTGCTTCGCGGGCTGCCGACCGAGGGACCTCGGGTGGTGATGGGCCCCGGCGAGAATGCCGGTGCCGTCGCCCTGGCCGACGGTTGGTCGATCGCCTTCAAGGTCGAATCCCACAACCATCCCTCGGCGGTCGAGCCGTTCCAGGGGGCGGCGACCGGGGTCGGCGGGATCCTTCGCGATGTCTTCGCGCTCGGCGCTCGGCCGATCGCGATCCTTGATTCGCTGCGGTTCGGTGAGCTGACCTCGGAGCGTTCACGATTTCTGTTTGACGGCGTGGTCAGCGGGATCGGTCACTACGGGAACTCGATCGGGATCGCGACGATCGGAGGTGAGGTCGCCTTCGAGGCCCCCTACGAGCACAACTGCCTGGTCAACGCGATGGCGATCGGGCTGGCCCGGACCGACCGGATGGTCCGAGCGGCGGCGGTCGGAATCGGCAACCCGATCGTTTTACTCGGTGCGAGCACCGGGCGCGACGGGATCGGCGGCGCGTCGGTCCTCGCCTCGGCCGAATTGGAGGCGGGAGACGAAAAGCGCCCGACGGTCCAGATCGGCGACCCGTTCGAAGAGAAGAAGGTGATGGAGCTGTGCCTGGAGGCACTCGACCGCGGACTGTTCGTCTCGCTGCAGGACCTTGGGGCGGCCGGGCTCACCTCCGCAGCATCCGAGATGGCCTCGGCGGGGGCGGTTGGGGTGGAGATCGATGTCGCCAAAGTGCCGCTTCGAAACCCGGATCTGGCGCCGTTCGAGGTGATGGTTTCCGAGTCGCAGGAGCGGATGCTGGCAATCGTCGCGCCGGACCGGTTGGGCGAGGTCGAGGAGCTGGCGGACAAGTGGCAAAGCGGCTTCGCGGTTATCGGAGAGGTGATCGCGGAGCGGGTGATCCGAGTCTTTGACGGTCCCGAGGTGGTCGGCGAGATGCCGGTCGACCTGTTGGTTGACGACTGCCCGCTCTATGACCTGGCCCCGCTGAAGCCAAAAAGCTGGGACTACCCGAACCGGGCCACCCTGCAAAGCGACGATCCGGCGGCGATCTTGCTCAGTCTGCTCGCGGCTCCGACGATCGCCTCGAAGCGCTGGGTCTACGAACAGTACGACTCGATCGTCGGCTCCCGGACGGTGCGCCGCCCCGAACAGGCCGAGGCGGCGGTCCTGCTGATCGAACAGGCTGGCCGCGCAATCGCAGCGGCGATCGACGGCAACGGACGTCGGGTCGCCTGCGACCCCTACCTCGGGACGATCGAGGCGGTGCTCGAGTGCGCCGCGAACCTCGCCTGCGTCGGAGCCGAGCCGCTCGGCCTGACCAATTGCCTCAACTTTCCCAACCCCGAGAAGCCGACCGCGGCCTGGCAACTCACCGAGTCGGTCCGCGGCCTCGCCGACGCCTGCCGGGCGCTCGAGATCCCGGTTGTCGGCGGCAATGTTTCGCTCTACAACGAGACCGAAGCGGGGCCGATCTATCCGACCCCGGTAGTCGGCCTGGTCGGGGAGGTGCCGGACCCGACAGCCTGCCCGGGCTCGGCCGCGGAGCCTGGCGATCAGATCTACCTGATCGGCACTCCGAACCTTTCGTTACGCGGTGGTGAGTTGGCGAAGCAGCGTGGGGAACTGGGGTTCGGGCTGGGGGAAATCGACCTGGCTGGCGCCCGCGCCACCCTCGACTCGGTTCGCCGTCTGGCCCGGTCCGGCAGCGCCCGCGCGCTGCGGGATATCAGCGACGGCGGTGTCGCCTGCGCGCTTGCCGAATTGGCGATCGCATCCGGGACCGGGCTGGAGGCGGACCTGCCCACCGATCGCGACGATTGTGAGCGGGCGGGTCTGTTTGGGGAGGGCCCGGGCGGCTTTATCTGCGCCGTCGCCGCCGACCAAGCGCTCCCGAACGAGCTGGTCGCGACTCCAATTGGCGAGCTTGGCGGCCGTCGATTTGTGATCAGATGCGGGAGTCTTTCGCTCGACCTCGACCCCGCCGAGATCGAGGCGGCCTGGCGGTCGCTGCCCGATCAAATCGGCGCCCGAGCCTGATCGGGGGCGATCGGTCGGACCGCTGCTAGCCTGCAGCTGCCGTGCAACGCGCCGTGGAAATGCCCGACGCCGAGCCGCTGAGTGACCGAGAGGGACCCCGCGACGAGTGCGGTGTCTTCGGCGTCTTCGCCCCCGGACACGATGTGGCCCGCTTCACCTACTTCGGCCTGTTCGCGCTCCAGCATCGCGGTCAAGAGTCAGCCGGGATCGCGACCTGCGACGGCGGAAACATCACCGCGATGCGCGACTGCGGCTTGGTCTCGCGGGTTTTCGACGAGGAGAAGCTAAGCGCGCTCTACGGCGAGGCGGCGATCGGTCACGTCCGCTACTCGACCACCGGTGGTAACGCCTGGGAGAACACCCAGCCAATCTGGCGCGACGACGGCCGCGAGGTCGCGCTCGCCCACAACGGCAACCTGACCAACGCGGTCGAGCTTTACGCCGAGCTGCGCGACGACGGGGTCCGATTCCACGGCAGCTCGGACTCCGAGATTATCGCGGCGCTTCTGTCGCGCCAGGTTGACGGCAGCCTCGAGGACGCGGTCGCGGCGACGATGCAGCGGCTGCGGGGCGCCTACTCGACGGTTGCCCTGACCGAGCAGGGGGTGGTCGCGTTCCGCGACCCCAACGGGGTGCGCCCGCTGGCGCTCGGCCAGCTCAGCGACGGGCATTGGCTGGTTGCCTCGGAGAGTTGCGCCTTCGACATCGTCGGCGCCCGCTTCATTCGCGAGGTCGCGCCCGGCGAGATGATCTCGCTATCGGCCAAGGGGCTCGAGGTCCGCCAGGTGGTTCGATCCCCGCGCAGCTCGCTGTGCGTTTTTGAGCACATTTACTTCTCGCGACCCGACAGTCGGCTCGAGGGCCGGGTCTTGCAGCAGGTACGCGGCCGGATGGGCGAGATCCTGTGGCGCGAATCGCCAGTTGACGGCGACCTCGTGATCTCGGTTCCCGACTCCGGCAACGCCGCCGCGGCCGGGTTTGCCAAGGCCTCCCGGATCCCTCGCGACGACGGGCTAATCAAAAACCGCTACGTCGCCCGCACCTTCATCGAGCCGGGCCAAGAGCTGCGCCGCCATGGCCTGAAGATGAAGTTCAACCCGATTCCCGAGATCATCGGCGGCCGTCGGGTAATCGTCGTCGACGATTCGATCGTCCGTGGCAACACCACCCGTCAGATCGTAGGAATGCTGCGCGATGCGGGCGCCGAGGAGGTCCACCTGCGAATCTCGGCGCCACCGATCCGCCACCCCTGCCACTACGGCGTCGACATGTCGACCCGCGAGGAGATGGTTGCGCACCGGCGCACGATCGCTGAGATTGCCGACCACGTCGGGGCTGACTCGCTCGCCTACCTGTCACTCGACGGTGTTTACGAGGCGATCGGAACGCGGCCCGACGACCACTGCGACGCCTGCTTCACCGGCCGTTACCCGCTCGGCGATGACGGCGCGGCGGACGGCAAGTTCGCGCTTGAGGAAATCGCGACGCTGCCGACTTCGGGTCGCTAAGCCCCCGCTCCGGTTGTGCCGAATCCGTTCGCGATCGCCGTGCTCGCCTCCGGGAACGGCTCCAACCTACAGGCGATTATCGACCGTTTGCATGGGCGGGGTCGGATCGAGGTGGTCGCGGTCGGCTCCGACAAGCGCGACGCGGCCGCCCTCGGGCGCGCCGCCGGAGCCGCGATCGCAACTCGAGTGTTCGAGCGCGGCGGCTACCGGGACCGCGAGTCGCGCGACGCGGCGATCGCCGGCTGGCTGGTCGATCAAGGCGTCGAGCTGGTCGTGCTGGCCGGATACATGCAGCTGCTGTCGCCGTCATTCATCCGCCGCTTCGCGGGGCGGATCATCAACGTCCACCCATCGCTGCTTCCGGCGTTCCCCGGACTCGACGCCGTCGCGCAGGCGCAGCGCCACGGGGTTCGAATCAGCGGGGTGACGGTGCACTTTGTCGACGAGGGACTCGACACCGGGCCGATCATCCTGCAGGAGCCGGTCAGGCTGGCCTATGCTGCCGAGTCCGTGGAGTCAACGCAAATCAGCGAGCAAATTCGCGCGATCGAGCACCGGCTGCTGCCACAGGCGATCGAGTTGATCGCCGCCGGCGCCGTCTCGATCGATCGCGACAATCCACGGCTGGTCCGGATCACCGAGGTCGACTCGTGAGCTGGCCATCGACCAGCCCGCCGCGCGACGGGGAGCCAAGCTCGGGCGGCGAGCCCCTGAAGGTTCGCCGGGCTTTGATCTCGGTAGCCGACAAAACCGGGATCTTCGATTTCGCCCGCGGCCTCCAGGAGCTTGGGGTCGAGATCGTCTCGACCGGCGGCACCGCCGCGTCGCTGCGCGAATCGGGGCTCGAGGTCTCAAGCGTCGAATCGCTGACCGGAGCCCCGGAGATCCTCGGAGGCCGGGTCAAAACCCTGCACCCGCGGTTGCACGCGGCGCTGCTGGCAAAGCGCGACGACCCCGAACACCTCGCCACCTTGGCCGAGCAGGGAATCGAAGCGATCGACCTGGTCTGCGTCAACCTCTACCCGTTCGAGCAGACGGTGACCCGGCGCGATGTCAGCGACGAGGTCGCGGTCGAGAACATCGATATCGGCGGCCCGACGATGATCCGCGCCGCCGCCAAAAACCACCTCGGAGTTGCGGTCGTGGTTCGACCGGAAAGTTACGACGCGGTCCTGGCCGAGCTTGAAATGTCAGAGGGAACGATCTCTTTCGATACCCGGCATTGGCTTGCCAACGAGGCGTTTGCGATGACCGCGGGATACGACGCCGCAATCAGCCGCTGGTTCGGCCGCCGCTACGAGGAGTTCCCGCAGCACTGGGTGGTCGCCTACGAGAAGTTCGATGACCTCGCCTACGGCGAGAACCCGCACCAGCGGGCCAGCCTCTACACCGAGGTCGGAGCTCGCTCCCACGTCCTCTCGAAGGTGGCAAAAAAGCACGGGCGGGCGCTCTCCTTCAACAACGTCTTGGACCTCGATTCGGCGCGCAGCCTACTCGCCGAATTCTCCGACCCGGCCTGCGTGATCGTCAAGCACAACAACCCCTGTGGGACCGCGGTCGCGAACTCCGGACTCGATGCCTACGAGGCGGCGCTGCGCTGTGACCCCGTCTCGGCGTTTGGCGCCATCATCGCGCTCAATCGCCGCGTCGACGCGGCGCTCGCCGAGCGCCTGCAAGCGAACTTCATCGAGGTCCTGATCGCGCCCGGCTATGACGAGGACGCGCTCGAGATCCTGCGCCGCAAGGAGGCGCTACGGATCCTTGACGACACCGAGCAGCGGAGCTACGACGCCAGCGTCGATGTCAAGCGGGTGCGCGGCGGAATGCTGGTCCAAGACCTCGACCGCTCGCTCGACCTGCGCGATCAGATGACGGTCGTGACCGCCTCCGAACCGACCGAGCAGCAGTGGGAGGATCTGCTGTTCGCCTGGAGCGTCTGCCGCCACGTCAAGTCAAACGCGATCGTCTTCGCCTCCGGGTGCGCTTCAATCGGGATCGGTGCCGGTCAGATGAGCCGGGTCGACTCGGTCCGAATCGCGGTTGAGAAGGCGACTGAAAACCCCGCAACCTCGCCGCTGCTGGCCAGTTCGGTCGTCGCCTCCGACGCGTTCTTCCCGTTTGCCGACGGCCCCGGGGAGGCGATAAGGGCTGGAGCCAAAGCGATCGTTCAACCCGGCGGATCAAAGCGCGACGAGGAAGTGATCGCCGCCTGTGACGCGGCGGGCGTCGCGATGGTCCTGACCGGCCGCCGTCACTTCCGCCACTGATCGGTGTCCTTCGAGGGCTTGGCGGTGCTGCGCCCGCGATGATCCGAACCAAGTGCCCGATCGCCGTGGCGTCTGATCGAGCATCACGACCGGGCGGATCTCGATTTTCCGCGATGAGGCGGGGCACTTACGAACAAGCGGGGGCTCGCGGCTGCTGATCTGAGCCCGAGTGCCCCCGGCTGGACTCGAACCAGCGCGCGACGCTTTAAAAGAGCGTTGCTCTACCAACTGAGCTACAGGGGCGCTGCCCTGGACTATGGCGGATCGGATTGCGCGGCGAGGCCGGCAACCGGGTCGAACCGCTACGGGCCAACCGGAAGCTGGGTTGGATCGCAGTCCAGGGTGCCGCCCTCGGTGAAGGGTGAAGAGCCATCGGCGGCGGGACGCTCGGTCGAGCCGGGGCAACGGCGGGTGTTGCCCTGATCGATCGAGCCGAAGGCGGAGGACGCGCTCAGCACCGAGCCGCCGACGTTGAAAATGTCGCTGATCACCGGAACCCCGTTGGCGTTGGCCGAGAAGACGCCGAAGGTTGTTTCGATCCGACCCATCCCGCCGTTGAAGTCGTTGATCCCGGAGTTGCCAAAGTCGTTGAACCAGGCGACCAGCTCGGGCGTGTAGGCGCGTAAGAACGCAAGCTGGTGCTGGGAGCGGGCGAGGGCGCGGGCCGATTCCGGGAAGGCGCCGCTGCGGATTTGCCCGTTCGCCCGCAGCGGCCCTACCGCGACCTTTGTCAGCCGCTTCTGGAGGCGGGTCAGGTCAACCAGGTCGTTGGTGTTACCGGGCTCGGAAATCGTGTGGTCGAGATCTTTGAGGGTCGGGACCAGCCCGGCAGAGGCGCCGCGCAAGCGGCGAAAGAACGGTCCGAGCCGGTCCGCAACCGGCTTCGAAGCTTCAATTAGAGGATCGACATCGTCGAGTGCAGCCCGCAAGTTGACCGCGGTCGTATTGAAATTCCGCATGAAATCGGGGAGCCGATGAACCGTCTCGGCGAGTTCATTGTGGCGACGGGCCAGCGCTCCCATCATCCCGTCGAGGTTGACGACCAGCGCCGCGACATCGTCGCGTCGAGAAGCCAGGGCGCCGGTCAACTGGTCGGAATCGACCAGCAGCTCGGCGAGTGTCTGGCGGTCGCGGTTCAGCTCGCCGAAGACGCGGCGCGAAGTTGAGAGGAACGGATTCAGGTATTTGACGCCGCGGTTGGCCTCGCCCTCCACCCCTTCGTAGGAGAGCGCGAACCCCTGGATCACCTTCTTGAAGTCGGCGGCCGTCTTGTCGTCGAGGGTGTTGAAGAGCTGATCGAGATCGACCTCGGAGATCGTCTCGTCCTGGGACATCTCGCCGCCATCCTCAATCGCGCCACCGGCGTTTTGCTCGGAAGGGAGGGTGAGCTGTATCTGGCGGTTTGCGATCCCCGACAGCGAGGTCGAGCGGATCGTCGCGACGGTCCCTTCGCGCAGCGGCACGTACGTCTTGTCGCTGAGCCCGATTTCGAGCAGCGCCTCGCCGTCGGCGCCGAGCGAAACGTTCTCGACCGATCCGATCGGGACGCCGCCAACAACGACCTGCTCGCCACCGACGACCTGGGCGGCGCTCGCGAAGTGGGCGGTGACGTGGTAATCGGCGCCGCTGGAGAGGATGAATACCGTCGCGGCCCCGGCCAGCAGCGCGGTTAGAACCGCGAGCCCGCGCTGTGCCTGACTGCGCGCCGCCGAGCGGTTGTGCGCCTCCTCGATCTCGCGCCGCTGCACCTCGTTGATCTCGGCGCCCTCCGAGGCGCGAAGCTTTTCGAGCACGCTGCCCTCGAGCTTTGACGGCTCGTTCAGCGGCTTTCCGAGCCGCGCCGCCTCACGTTCGGCTCGCTCCAGCTCCTCGTAGCGGAGCCGCCGCCGCTCGATCAGATCCTCCCAGCGTTGGTGACGTTCCTGGTTCGGATCGGGCGGCTCGCTCATCGCCGAATTATCCCTGAACGGCTGGCGATCTGTCGGCTGGGAGACGAGTTGTGGAGATAGACCCTGACAAATCGGGCCGCTCGCGCGTTATAGGTGTGTATGAGGTCGGTAGATCCGCACATCGTCGCCGTCTCCCCGGAAACGGAGGAGCCGGGTGGTCACCGGCCCGTATCGAAAGGGCTCGCCGAGGCCAAACCTCTCCTATCCCTTGGCGGGATCCCTGCCTCGCGCGACCCCGAGATCGGGGGGCATTCGGAACACCTCGTCCCATTGCGGGACGAGATCGCCCCTCGACTCGGGGTCCGCGTCGGGGCAACGCCGCCGTCCCGAATTCGCGAGCGGGCGATTTGCGGCAGTTTCTCCGGCGCGGCAAAGCCGAGTCGGCGTGCCCGATAAGCTCGAAGAGCGCGCATGGATGGGGTGTCAGTCAGACGGGAGCGGATCCTCGCCGGTAACGGCGCCGCAGGCATTCTGCGCCTGGCCCGCGACGAGACCCTTTTTAAGCTCGCCACCGAGGGTAACGAGCGCGCTTTCACAGCGATCTACCACCGCTACCACCAGCCGCTCTACCGCTACTGCGTCTCACTCCTCGGCAATTCCGAGGACGCCCTCGATGCCCTGCAGGGAACGATGATGAAGGCGCTCGCCGCGATCACCGGAGAGCAACGCGAAATTCGCCTCCGACCGTGGCTTTATCGAATCGCCCACAACGAGTCGCTCAACCTTGTGCGCCGCCGCAGCTCGCCGGACCTCGCCCACCCAACCGAGGCCGAGGCCGCCGACGAGCAGCTGATCGGCCGCGAGCGCTTTGCCGAGTTGCTCGGCGATCTGCGGGTGCTACCGGAGCGCCAGCGTTCCGCCTTGGTGATGCGAGAGCTGAACGGCCTCTCATACGACGAGATTTCTGAGGCGCTGAAGCTCAGCCCCGCCGCTGCCCGGCAGGCGGTCCATGAATCGCGCCGGGCTATGTATGAGATGCAAGAGGGGCGGGAACTCCCCTGCGAAGTGGTACGTGGGGCGATTTCGGAGCGCGACGGGCGCCGCCTGCGGTCGCGGCGAATGCGCGCCCACCTCGCCGACTGCGGTGAGTGCGAGGCGTTCCGCTTCTCGATCGAGGAGCGCTACACCGACCTGCACAGCCTCGCTTCTCCGCTCAGCCCACGAATCGCGAACGCGCTACTCGACGCGATCCTTGGACGCGGCGGTAACGGTGGTGGCGGCATCCCAGCGGTGATGAGCCGCGCCCTGACCTCGAAGCTGGGCCGCCTGGCCGCCGCGATCAGCGCCGTCAGCGCGGTCGCAATCGGCGCCTCGGAGCTAACACCGCAGGCAAAAAACGCCGAGGTGGCTGACACCCTGCCCGGGACACCGGCGCCGGTAACCGCAGCTACGGCTGCGACTCGGCACCCCGCAAGCCGTTTTCACGGTTCCCGGTTCTGGCCGGAGCGGCGGGCGCGAGGCGCTCCACGCCGGGCCACTGCCGTCGAGCGGCGGGCCGGTCTCGAGCGGCGCGGCATCCTGGGGCAGGTCGGATCGAGTCGACGCGGCGGCACCGGCGCACCGCTCGCGAAAAGCGCAGCGACCGCACCGACCTTTGTGGTCAAGGCGCCGTCGCACTCCGTCGGCCCAACCGCGAGTTCAGCCGCCGCTGGCCCGAATCCCGGCGCTCTGACCCCGCCCGGCGGCGGGCCGACAACGATCCAACTGACCCCTCCCCGCGGTCCGAAGGGGATCGCGGCGACGGCGGCGACGCCGGTCAGCCCAGGCCTCAGCCAGGTGCTCGGCCAGATCCTTCCCGGCGCCGCTCACCACATCGTCAACCCCTGAGCCTGAGCGTTCCCGTCCGGCGCGATTGCTCGCACCGACAGTCGAGGCGGCGGCGATTTCTTGGTCCTAGATGGGCGGGGAGCGGCCATCTCAACCCATCCGGGGGGCGTGACCGGCCCTGCGGGTAACCGGCCGAAGGCGTAGACCGGCGCCCGACGAGCCTGCTTGCAAACCGGCTCCCAGAGGGCCGGAATGTTCGCTTACAGCGAGAACCTGGGCCGTTGTCAAAACGCGACTCACCTAGGGTCGCCGACGATGAAGAAGGCGCTGGCGGGATTCAAGGAGTTCATCAGCCGCGGCAGCGTCGTTGAGTTGGCGGTTGCGGTCGTAATCGGCGCCGCCTTCAGCGCCGTTATTACGGCGTTTGTTGCCGGGATGCTGACCCCGTTGATCGCGTTGATCTTCGGCAAACCGAGCTTTAGCGCCCTCGTCCTGACGATCAGCGGCACTCAATTCCTCTACGGCTCGTTCCTGACCGAGGTGATCAACTTCCTGATCATCGCGGCAACCATCTACTTCTTCGTGATCGTCCCGCTCAACCGGATGCAGGAAAAGCGCGCCACGGGGGAACCGCCGAGCGGACGGGACTGCCCCGAATGCCTCTCGTCGGTTCCGATCGCGGCGCGGCGCTGCAGCCACTGCACCACGCCCCTGATCCCGCAGGCGTAGGGAAACGCGCCCCGGGCGAGGCGCTCACCAGGTGCCGGCCCGCCCAACCTCGAACTCAGTCGAGCCGGGCGAGGCCAGCATCGCTGGTTGATGCCTCGGCATGAAGACGCCGCGGGATTCGACCCGCCAACCGCGCCTGCCGCCCGGCGCTGACTGCATCGCGCATCGCCGCCGCCATCACGGCCGGGCGCTCGGCCCGCGAGACGGCGCTCGCCAGCAAGACCGCGTCGCAGCCCAACTCCATCGCCAGGGCAGCATCGGACGCCGTCCCGATCCCGGCGTCGCAAACCACCGGCACCCCCGCCGACTCGACAATTATCGCCAGGTTGTAAGGGTTGCGAATCCCGGCGCCTGACCCGATCGGCGCGCCCAACGGCATCACCGCCGCGCAGCCGACCGCCTCAAGGCGCTTCGCGATGATCGGATCATCGTTCGTGTACGGCAAGACGGTGAACCCGTCGGCGACCAGCTGCTCGGCGGCGTCGAGCAGCTCGACCGTGTCGGGGAGCAGAGTTCGATCGTCGCCGATCAATTCGAGCTTTACCCAATCGGTCTGCAGCGCCTCACGGGCCAAACGAGCGGTCTTGACGGCGTCGCGCGCGGTGTAGCAACCGGCTGTGTTCGGGAGGACAAACAGGCCGAGTCGATCGACTACATCGAGCAGCGTCCCGGCATCGCCGCTTGAGTCAACCCGTCGCATCGCGACCGTGACGATCTCGCTGCCCGAGGCAACGATCGAGTCGTGAAGGTCTCGGTGCGATCGAAAACCGCCGCTGCCGAGGAGCAGGCGCGACCCAAAACGGCGTCCCGCAATTACCAACATTTCACCGGTCGGGCCGCTGCCAGCACTGCCAAGGGCACCATCCGGTTCCGTAGCGGCAGCTCCGTCGCCGCCTTGGATTGCCCGCACTACCTCGACCCGGACATCCTCATAAAGCTCGAAGGTCGGCCAGTCGACCCGCGGCACCACATCACCTTGGACGGCCACTGCGATCCCACGGGTATCCGGATCGACCCCGGCGCGGCGCACCGCGTCAACCAGGCGGGAGGGGCCGACCAACTCGACGTACTCGCCGTTCAGCTCGATCCTCATCGCACCATTGTCGCGAAACGGGCCGGATCGAACGCGGTGATTTCGGCTGGCGGCGACCTGCCGACCAGCAGGGCGGCAAGACAACGCCCGCTGAGCGGGGCCAGCAAGACCCCGTTTCGATAATGGCCAAGCGCAACCAGCAAGCCCTCGGGACCGGCCCGCCCCAACATCGGCAGGTTGTCGGGGGTGCAGGGCCGCAGTCCCGCTGCCGCCTCGATAAAATCAAGCTCGCCGATCTCGGGAATGGTTCGGTATGCCTCCCGAAGCAGCTCGCGGACGGCGCCGGCGCTGACCGTGGTTTCGAATCCGCGCTCGCCGCTGGTCGCACCGATCACCACCTCGCCACTGTGGCGCGCGACCAGGTAGATCCGCTCGGTGACGACGATCCGACGACAAGGCGGCTCCGCTCCGGCGGGCACCGCGAGGCGCAGGACCTCTCCCTTGACGGGTCGAACCGGGAGGGCGAGGCTGCTCCCCGACCATCCGGCAGCTCCCCAGGCACCGGTCGCGAGCAGGACCGCTCCGCTCCGAACCGGCCCCGGGTCGGCGAGCACCCCGCCAACTCGATCGCGCTCGACGATCAGGCCGCTCACCGCGGCCGACTCGAAGACGACCCCGAGCCGCTGCCCCGCGGTGCGCAGGCAGGACGCGAGCGCCCGAGGGTCGATCTCGGCTTCATCCTCAAACAACAGGCCCGCCGTCGCAATCGTCGCCAGCCCCGGCTCAAGCTGGCGGCACTCACTGCCGACGAGCCGAGGTGCCGGGGCGCCAAGTTGCTCGTGGTAGCGGCGCAGCCGCTCCAACTCGGCCGCCTCGTCGCCGTCAAGCGCTACCCGAATCGCACCACAACGCCGATACGGGACCTCGGACTCGGCGTCGGCTGAGAGGCGGTCGCAAAACGCTTCATAGTCGCGGGCCGCCCGCAAGCCAAAGCGGAGCAGTTCCTCCTCGCCCCACCACGCTTCGCCGGCGGGAGCGAGCATCCCGGCGGCGACCGGCGACGCCGCACCGACCGCGCCAGGGCGATCGATTACCCGGACCAACGCCCCGGCCAGCGCCGCTTCGTAGGCGCAGGCAAGGCCAACCAAGCCCGACCCGACCACGATCAGGTCGGGCGATTGCCGGTCGGCTCGGTTTGTTGGCGGCTGGCTGGAGCGCATTAGCCCCGATCCTACGCAGGCTCCCGGGGACACTCATCTAGACTCGCGGGCGATGGCGCGGAGCTACGAGGAGCGAGTGCGGCGGCTGGACTCGGCTCGGCTTTATTTTGTCTGCGACGGGCTCAGCAGCCGCGACGAGCGACGCCGGGTTTTTGGCGGCGCCCTCGAGGCTGGCGCCGAAATCATCCAACTGCGCGACCGCGGTCGCCCCACCAGCGCCCTGTTGGAGCTCGGAGTCGAACTGCGCGCGCTCGCCGACGAATACGGCGCCCTATTCTTCGTCAACGACGACCCCGACCTGGCGGCGCGGCTCGGTGCCGACGGGGTCCACGTTGGTCAGGACGATCTTGCGGTGGCCCTCGCACGAGTTCGGGCCGGTGACGGGGCTGTGGTCGGCCTCTCAACCCACCGGCCAGCCGAACTCGACGCTGCCGAGGCATCCCGGGGAGCATCCCGCCCCGACTACATCAGCGTCGGGCCGCTCTATGCGACTCCGACCAAGCCGGGTCGGGCTGCAACCGGACTTAGTTACGCCCGCTACGCGGCGACCGAGGCGACGCTGCGCTGGTTCGCGATCGGCGGCCTCGACCTCAGTACCTGCGCCGAGGTGATCGCGATCGGCGCCCGCAGGATGGCGGTTGTCCGCGCAATCCGTGACGCAGCCAACCCCGCTGATGCCGCCTCGCAACTGCTGGCGTCGCTTAGCCGCGCCGCGCCGCTTGAGGCGGTCGGCGCCAGATGAGCGAGAGCGACGAAACCGATCCCGTCGACATCGCCGAACTTGCCGCCGCTGCCGAGCTGGCGGACCCCGCCAAAGCGCCGTCGCGCAGCGAGCTTAAGAACCAGCAGGCGCGGGCCGAGCTGGAGCCGCTGGCCGAGGGAGAGCGCCCGCGAGTCGTCGTTTACGGAGCGATCACCTCAATCGTGATCGCGATCTCGATCCTGATCGGCTGGATCGCTCGCAGCGATGTCACCGCCTTCCAGAGCATCCCGCCGGCAATTCTCTTCTTCGTGATGGCGGCGGGGATGTGGGATCTGCGCTACTGGGCGGTGCTCGGCTTCGAGGCGGTGATGGCCTTGTTCATGATCAACGCGATGCTGGTCTTGATCGGCGCATCGACGGCGCTCTCGGTTGTCGTGCCGATCGTGGTTTTGGTGGTCAGCGGCAGCTTCTTTTGGTACACCGTGAAAGCCCTGGCGCGGATCCAGATGCCAGCCGCACGCGACCGGGACTAGCCTTGGCCCAGCCTCAATTGGGGGTGCACCGGCTTGATCGCCAGCGATCCCTTAGAGTCGGACCATGCCTGACTCCTACGACTGCATTGTTATCGGCTCCGGACCCGGCGGATATGTCGCCGCGATTCGTGCCGCCCAGCTTGGGCTGAAAACGGCCTGTGTCGAAAAGGACACCCACGGCGGACGCTGCCTCAACTACGCCTGCATCCCAGCGAAGACGCTGCTCCACGCCGCCGAGGTCTACGCCGAGGCGCGCGACGGCGCCGCCGAGCTTGGAGTCGAGATCGGGTCGGTCTCGCTCAACTGGGCAAAGGTGCAGGAACGTCGCGAGAGCGTCCGCGCGACCCTGACCGGCGGGGTGGCCGGACTGTTCACAAGGAACGGGATCACTTACCTAAACGGCGAGGCATCACTGACCGCCGAGGGCGAGGTCGAGATCAAGGGCGAAACGCCGACGACGCTGGGCGCGAGCAACGGGATCATCCTCGCGACCGGCTCGGTCGCGATGTCGATCCCGGGGGTTGAGTTCGGCGGTCGAATCCTTGACACCTGGGGCGCTTGGTCGCTCGACGAATTGCCAGCGCGACTCGCGGTCGTCGGCGCTGGCGCCTCGGGCTCGGAAATCGCGTCGGCCTACGCGCGTTTTGGCACCGAGGTGATCCTGATCGAGATGCTCGACCAGATCTTGCCTGCCGAGGAGCCGGAGATGGCGAAGGTGGTCGAGCGCACCTTCAAGAAGCAGGGGATCGAGGTTGCGACCGGGGTTCGAGTCGAGAACATCAGCGCTTCCGCCGACTCGGTCAGCTTCAACTACGGCGAGCAAACCGCAACGGTTGATTACCTGGTGATCGCCGGGGGACGGGCGCCCGATGTCGCGGCACTGGGGCTCGACCTGGCCGGGGTTGAGGTTGGCGAGGATCGAAAGCTGGTCGTCGACCAGCGGCAGATGACGACCCGGGCCGGTATCTATGCGATCGGCGACCTGGTCGGCGGGCCAGCGCTTGCCCACAAGGCCTCCGAGGAGGGCGTACTGGCGGTCGAAGCGATCGCCGGACTCCCAACCCGCCCGATCGATTACGGCGGGATTCCCGGCGCCACCTTCACCCATCCTCAGGTCGCGAGCGTCGGGATGACCGAAGCGCAGGCGACGGCGGCCGGTCACGCGATAAAGCTCGGCAAGTTCAAGCTCGGCGGGGTCGGCGCCGCAACGGTATACGGCGACGGGGCCGGGATGATCAAGCTGGTGGTCGACGCCGCCTACGGCGAGATCCTCGGCGCCCATATCGTCGGTAACCGCGCCTGCGACATGATCAGCGAGCTGGTCAATATCCGCGAACTCGAAGGCGGATACCAAGAGCTGGCGCGGATCATCCATCCGCACCCGACGATCTCCGAGGCGGTGCTCGACGCGGCCCGCTCGGTCGACGGCTGGGCCACCCACCAGTAATCCTGCCCGAAGCGCCGCCGATGTTTCGCCGACCGGTTGCCGCCGCGCTCCTGCTACCCCTGGCGGTGCTTGGGGTGCTCGGCTGCGCCGCGGCCGAGCCCGATTCGGCGTTTGTTCGCAGCGCCAATCGGATCTGCGCCGACACCAAGGACGGGTTCGACGAAATCGACACGACAGAGATCGATTCGCTTGACCAAAAGCGGACGGCGATCGAGGCGCTACGCGACGGGCTACGGCCCGCGGTGGCTGAGATGGAGGCCCTGAAACCCGCCGACGGTAAGCAGCAGCAGTTTCGCGATCAGTTTGTCCGGGCTGCCAAGCGCCGGATCCTCCCCGCGCTGGACGCCTTCGTTGTCGCAGCCGCCAGCCACGACAAGGAGACCCTGGCCGAGGCCTCGAAGCAGCTGATCGAGCTCGAGGACAGCGGCGATCGAGCCGACCAGCTGGCCCGCGAAATCGGGGCCGACGAGTGCGGCCGGGAATGAGTGACGCGGTTGAGCGCTCGACAAACGGGGCGCCGGACCTCGGGTTTTACTTCGACCTCGGAAGCCCCTTCGCCTACATTGCCGCCGAGCGAATCAGCGCCGCCTTTGCAGAGGTCGAGCTCCCACAGCCGGAGTGGCGGCCGGTCCTGCTCGGCGCCCTTTTGAAGCGGTTCGATCGAACCTCGTGGGCACTCGGAGCGGACCGCCCGGACGGAGTCGCTGAGATCGAGCGGCGCGGCGCGGCGATCGGCCTGCCACCGATCCGTTGGCCTGATCCATGGCCGAGCAACTATCTGAGCGCGATGCGGGCGGCGACGTACGCGAAATCGGTCGGTCGCACCGTCTCGTTCGGATTGGCTGCGTTTCGCCAAGCCTTTGCCGCCGGCCGCGACCTCGGCGACCCGGACAACCTGATTGTTGCCGCCGCCGCAACCGAGATCCATCCGCGTGCCCTACTGAAGGGAATCGAGACCGAAGCGATCAAGCGCGCGCTTCGAACCGGTACCGACGAAGCGGCGCGGCGCGGCGTCGTCGGGGTCCCGACCGTGAGCGTCGGGGCCAACCTTTTTTGGGGGGAAGACCGACTCGACGATGCGGTTGAAGCGGCTCGGCTCGTTTATCGTCAGCCGCTATGAGCGAGATTTTGATGCCACGCCTGTCCGACTCAATGATCGAGGGGACGATTGTTCGCTGGCTAAAAGAGGTTGGTGAGGAGGTCACGGCCGGTGAGGAGTTGGTCGCGATCGAGACCGACAAGGCCGAGGCGATTTACGAGGCCGATCTGACCGGCCGGTTGAGCGCGATTTTGGTCGACGACGGATCATTGGTGGTCGTCGGCGCGCCGATCGCCGAGATCGAGCCGACCGGAGGGGCGCCAGCCGAAACGGGCCGGACCGAGTCGGTGCGGACGGCGAAGGGGAGGGTCGAGCGGTTCGAACTGAGCCGTGCCGAACAGGCCTACGCGCGCCGGGTCGCCGAATCGAAGGCGATCGTTCCCCATCTCTACCTGAGCGCTCGAATCAACCTCGGCGCGATCTTGGCGCTACTCGATTCGAGCGACGGCGCTCAGACCACGGTCGACGCGTTCATTCGGGCCTGTGGGCTCGGATTGCGGCGTCATCGGCGCCTCAACAGCCGCTACCTCGATGGGGCGCTGGAGATCTTCGAGCGAGCCAACGTCGCTTTGATGGTGCCGTTTGACGGGGTTCCGGCCTTTGCGACGATCAGCGACGCGGACACCAAGACAGCGGCCCAAATCGGGCTGGAACGGCGGCTGATCGAGGCCGACGCGGCAGCCGGACGGTTGCGCTCGCCCCAACTCGCAGGGGCCACATTCTCGCTCAGCGTCCTCACGGAGGGCCACCGCGGTGGTTTTGTCGCCGCCGTCAACCCGCCGCAGGCCGCTGCCCTCTCGATCGGCCAATCTTTCAAGGCAGCGCACCTTTGTGACGATCGGACGGTTATGAGTACGGTGGCCGATCTCAGTCTCGCCTGCGACAACCGGGTTGTCGATCCGACCGGCGCGTCGGCGTTCCTCGCGACGATCTGCGACCTGCTCGAAAAGCCACGGGAGCTCAGGCTCTGAGCGATGGCGAAGGCGAAGGCGGCTTCAGGTCGGGCGGCTGATCCCGCCCACCGGGCCATCGAGGTGCCGCTCGAGAGATTGCCCGTAATCGACGAGAGCTCAATCGAGGTTGAGGCGCCAGCCGAGGCGGTCTGGGCGAGCCTAACCCCGGCTCTAGTCCAGACGCTGAGCGCCCGGCGGTTCGCCGCGGCGGCCCGCTCGCTCGGCTGCGTCGAGACCGAGGTCGGCGGAGATTTGCGCCACCCCGGCGGCATCCTGCCCGGCTTCGTGGTTGCCCGGGCGGTCCCACCGGTGATGCTTGCGCTGCTCGGCGAGCATCGCTACTCGCGCTACGGGCTGATCTTTCGAATCGACCTGCTGCCCGCCGACCGTAGCCGGGTCCGCGCCGAGACCCGGGCCGAGACGACCGGCCGGAGAGGCCACGCTTTTCACGCCGCCCTGGTTCGGGGCGGCGTCCACCGAATGATCGCCGGGTCAGCGCTGCGGAATCTGAAAAAACGCGCCGAAGCTCGCTGAATCACCGGTCTGAGCTGCGGATCGCGGCGGATCGCTCAATTCCAGCTCGGCGGCGGTCGATGGATGCCTGAGTTCTGATGGGCAAGTTCGAACGACAACCTCCCGGACCGAGTCGGTGCGAGCGTTTTGCCTTCCGACACCAGGAGCTGGTGGTGCGACGCGGACGACGCACCGGCTCGACCGTCGCGATCGCGATTCACGACCTGGTCGGGGGTCGCGCCTTTGGGCCGTTGCGGGTCTGGGGATACGGTGAGGTCGAGGAGGCGATCGACGACGCACTGCGACTGGCGCGAGACGCTTCCGATTCGGCGCGGATCGCGGCGGCCGATGCGGGTGGTGGGGCCGCTGTCGTTTGCATCCGGGGCACCGAGCCGGCCGGGGAGTGGGCGCGGATCGAGTTGATGCACGACCTCGGCGAGATGATCGATTCGCTGCAGGGAAGATTCAGCGGCTTCAGGGATGTCGGGGTCAGCGAGGGCGACATGGTTAGCCTGGCGGGCCCGACCGTTCACCTTTCCGGGTTGCCGAGGCGGCTGGGCGGAGCGGGGAACCCCGCTTTGATCACCGCACTCGGGACCGAGCACGCCCTCCGCAGCGCCGCCAGCCATCGGCTCGGACCGATTGGACTGGCCCGACTTCGGATCGCGGTGGTCGGACTCGGAGCGGTCGGCGCGGCACTTGCCCGAAAACTCGCCGCGACCGGATGCGACCTCGTGGTCAGCGACATCGATCCGCAACTTGAGTTGTTTGCCGGAGAGATCGGCGCCCGTTGGGTCGAGCCCTTTGATGCTCCGTTCGTCGACTGCGACATCCTGGTGCCCTGCGCCCCGGGAATCAGGCTCCGCCCCGGCGAATGCGCCGGCTTGCGAACCCGGGTCGTCTGTGGACCGGCGGCGGACTTCCTCGCCGACTCTGATGTCACCCCCGATCCGGCCAGCGAGGAGATCCTCTTCGTGCCGCCTCAGGTCGTCGGCGCCGGAGCGATGATCCTGGCGGCCGCCGAGGCGCGGCGATTGGGGCGCTCCGAGGCGATCGCGCAGGCAATCGCTCTGGGCGGGCGCGTCTCGGAGTTGCTGACGAGAGCGCGTCGACTCGGGATCAGCCCGACTGACGCTCTGGCCGAGGAGCGACCGAACCTGCCCGAGGCCGACAGCGTAAAGGCGTCGCCTGCGACACTCCCCAGGTGAGTCTCGATCGCGAGCTGTGGTGCCTTCGCGCTGGCGTGGTCTCTTATCGCGACGCGCTTTCCCTGCAGCGCGAGCTGGCCGAGTTGCGTCGGCTTCAGCGGGCTCCCGACCTGCTGCTTTTGTTGCAGCACCACCCGGTCCTCAGCAAGGGTCGGCGAACCGACTCGACCGACTTGCCGATGGGCGAGCAGTGGTACTCGATGCAGGGCATCGAGGTTTGCGAGACCGATCGCGGTGGGCGCGTCACCTACCACGGGCCGGGCCAGTTGGTCGCCTATCCGATCGTTGATTTGGGCAGCTACGGCGACGATGTTCACCGCTACGTCAGGTTGCTTGAACAGGTAATGATCGCCGGCCTGGCCGAGCACCGGGTCGAGGCGACGGTGTTTGACGGCCTTACCGGGGTCTGGACGATCGGGGATCCGCCGCTCGCCGGTCGGCTCGGGCCGCAGGGAACCGTGGTCGCAGCGAGCGAGCCGGTCGGGTTCCCGGCTCGAAAGATCGGATCGATCGGGATTCATCTGAGCCGCGGGATAACGACCCACGGATTCGCGATCAACGTCAGCAACGACCTGCAACCGTTCGAATGGATTGTCCCTTGTGGGATCGAGTCGGTGCGGATGACCTCGCTGTCCCGAGAACTCGGAAGCGAGCAGTCGACGGCCGATTTCGCCGACACGATCGAGCGCTGCTTCTGCACGCTGACAGGCCAGCAAGCGGTTGCGCCCAACCCCGACCTGGTGGGCTCGCTGGCTACGTCGATAACGTTGCGGGGATGACCGAGCCGCTCCCCTCAGCCGCCGCGACTGCTCGGGTCCATGCGACCCGCTCGCGAGCCCGCCCCGGTGGGGTTGATCCGGCTGAGGTTGCGGGCCGCCCATTCCGCGAGCGCAAGCCGCCCTGGCTCAAGGTTCCCGCTCCGGGTGGCCCGACCTATCGACGCCTCAAGGCCGAGATTCGCGGCGAGGGCCTCCACACCGTCTGCGAAGAGGCGAACTGCCCCAACGTCGGGGAATGCTGGGAGATGGGAACCGCAACCTTCATGATCGGCGGCGATGTCTGCACTCGGCGGTGTGGATTTTGCAACGTTCAAACCGGACGGCCGACCTGGAACGACCCGCTCGAACCGGCCCGGGTCGCGGCGTCGGTAAAGCGGATGGGGCTGCGCCACGCCGTCGTCACGTCGGTCGATCGCGACGACCTGCCCGACTACGGAGCGGGTGCCTTCGTCTCGGTGATCCGAGCGATCCGCGCCCAGGCCCCGGGCTGCAAGGTCGAGGTGCTAACCCCCGACTTCCGCGGTCAGGAGATGCCGCTTGCACGGGTGATCGCCGCCGCTCCCGATGTCTTCAACCACAACGTCGAAGTGGTGCCGCGGCTTTACGGGCGGGCCCGCCGGGGCTCCGACTTCCACCGCTCGGCTCGGGTTCTCAAGCTTGCCAAGGAGTTCGGCGGTGATCGCCTCTTGACCAAATCAGGGCTGATGGTCGGGCTCGGGGAGAGCTTTGAGGAGATGGTCGAGACCTTTGAGATCCTGCGTGAGCACCAGGTCCAGATCCTCACCGTGGGCCAGTATCTGCGTCCGACCGAAGACCACCTACCGGTGACCCGCTACTGGGAGCCCGCCGAGTTTGACGCCCTCGCCGAGGCCGCGAAGGACCTCGGCTTCGAGGCGGTCGCGAGCGGCCCGCTGGTCCGAAGCTCCTACTTTGCCGACCGCAGCGCTCGCGAAGCGGCGGCTGCGGCCTAAACCGCCCAGGGTTCAGGCCAAGCGTTCGACAACCGCGCCACCGGCTGCGACGACAACGATGGTCGGGACGACCGCGACGTTGTACTTGCGGGCAAGATCGGGGCGGGCTCGGACATCGATCACCAAAACCGGCTCGGGGCGGCTCGATAGCCTCTCGTACCAGCGTGAACAGTCGCCGCACAGGGGGTGGGTGAACTGGACATGGAGCCGCCCGCTGCCAGCGTATTCACCGAGATCGCGCGGGTCAAGCTGCGAGTGGTGCGAAGGGGTGATGCCGCGCAGGCGCGCGATCAGCCGGTACAGCTCGTAGCCGACGCAGAGCCCGGTCAGCGCTGACAGCCAGGCCAGCGAACTGGCGAGGGCACCGATCACGGTGCCGCCAGTCGGCGAGCCGAGCCACCAGGTCAGCGCCGCCGAGCCCAAAACGACCATTCCGATTCGATTGGCGAGCCGCGGAGCGCGGGAATCCTCGAGCTCGCCCTCGCCGATTCGGGGTTGAATCAGGGTGAAATAGACGAGACAGGGCAGGCAGAAACGGCGGCCGAAGGTGAGGCCGATCGCGAGTTGAGCCGACAGCAAAGCCCAGGCCGCCGGCCACCCGAAGACAAGCCCGAGCAGCGAGACGACCGCGACAACCGCGTGATTGGTACGGGGGCCCGAACGTCGATCACGTCGGTGTCGCGCCACGGATCGGCGCGGCGGATCGCCAACCGAGAAGCGCTGCTGGTTGCCATCGGACAATCTTTACAGTGGCGCCTAGTCTTTGCGAGCCGTGCTGCCGCTGAAGGACAACGTCCCGACCGCCCGGTTGCCGCTGATCACAATGATCCTGATCGCGGTCAACCTGGTTGTTTTTGCCTGGCAGCTGAGCCTGCCCGACGACTCCGCCTCCTCGCCGCGGCTGGCCCGGCTGGGGGTCTATGAGCGCCAGGAGGCATCGCTGCGCTTCGGTGTTATTCCTGCCCGAATCACCTCCCCCGGGACCGAGTGTGAACTCCTAACCGGAGGCGCCGAGGTCGGGTCCTACGTCTGCGGAGACGGGCGCGGGGACGCGGCCGGCGCGATCGATCTCGACGCACCGCCGTGGTGGCAAACTCTGCTCAGCGCAATCTTTATGCACGGCGGTTGGGTCCACCTGCTCGGGAACATGCTGTTCTTGTGGATCTTCGGAAACAACGTCGAGGCTTCGATGGGCCGGGGCCGATTTCTCAGCTTCTACCTGCTTGCCGGGTTGATCGCCAGCTACGCTCAAGCAGCTCTTGATCCCGGTTCGGCCGTACCGATGATCGGCGCCAGTGGCGCGATCGCGGGGATTCTGGGCGGTTACGCCCTGCTTTATCCGCGCGCCAAGGTCTTATCGCTGGTCCTAATCGTCTTCTTCGTCACCCTGATCGAGGTGCCAGCGATGCTGCTGCTGGGGGGGTGGTTCGTCCTTCAGTTCTTGCCGGTCCTGGGGCAGTTGAGCAACGATGGCCTCGACAGCGGCGGGATCGCCTACATCGCCCACGTCGGCGGCTTTTTGTTCGGGCTGGCGACGATCAGGTTGTTCACCCGGCGGATTGACACCGGCGGGTCCCATCCCCCCTACCCTGTCGGTTGATGAACGACAACCTCGGCGGAATCGTGCTCTCGGTGATGATGCTGTTCGTGTTCGGGTTCGCCGCGTTGACGTTCGCCTCGATTTCAAGCGCGGCCTGGACGGTCGGGACGATCGTCAGCTTCGGCTTCGCGTTCTTGGTGCTGGGTCTGGTCCTGTTCGGGATCGTCGGCGTGATCCGTCACGGTGCCGACCCCGAGGCGGCGCGGCAGCCGCGTCGAATCAGTGACCCCGATCAAGTTGGCGAGGCCGAAGGGGATGACGAAGCCGTCTAAGCCTGGATCCACCGAACCGGCCGAGTGAATCCGCTTTCCAGGCCAAGTCGGGGGTCGATTGGTGAGCACCCGCGGGGTGGTTGGCACGAGCGGGCGAACGCTCACCGCGGGGTCGTTGGACGCATGATCCGGAGGATCCGCGCTCCGTCTACGTCCTCGAGCGGGAAGTACACAAGGCCGCTCTCCGAGTCGACCGCAACGGTGTGGGCGCTCGGATCCAATCGGCCCTGACCAACGGCGACGAGGCCGTTAGCGCTCTCGTCGAAGACCGAGACGACGCCACTCTCGGAGGCGACGTAGAGGCGCCTCGCGGACGGATCGAAGGCAAGCACATCGGGGCCGTCCCCGACCGCGAGATCATCAACCACGGCCATCGCTTTGAGGTCGACGACCAGCAGCCGGGCATTGCCCTCGCAGGCGACGAAGGCCAGCCGCCGCGCGGCGTCGATCAGGAGGCCATGATTGGCGTCACAGTTCGGCAGTGCCAACCGTCGCTCGATCGTTAGCCGCCGCGGATCGATCGTGACCAACTCCCCTGAACCCTGGGCATTGGCGAGGATCGTGCCGGCGACGCTGTCGTATTGGACGTTGCCGACCTCGCCACCCAGCGCGACCTTGCCCACAGTGGCGCCGTCCGAGGCGTCGAAGACGCTAACGGTTCCGCCGAGCTTGTCCGAAACGAAGACACGACCGGTTTTGGGCTGATAGGTGATCCCGTCGGGAAAGTCACCGGTTGGGCTCCGAAAGACGACCTCGCCGCTGTCCTCGGCGATCGCCACCAAATCGTCACTCCCGGTCGCCGATGCGAAGACGCGGTTGATCGCTGGGGCGGCATAAACGCCGTGCGCCTCGGAGATATGGTCCTCCTCTCGCTTTGGTGGTTCATAATCGCCCCGGAAGCTCGATTTCGATCCCGCCGCAGCACAGGTAGGTCATCGCGATCAGGGGAGCCGAGGAGTGATACCCAAATGAGCGGTGGCTGAGCACACGGATCTTCGAGTTGAAGCCCTCGAGGCGGCCATTGCTCAGCCCGATCCGAACCGCATCGACGATGCCCTCACGGTGCGACCGAATCGTTCGCGAGAGCTTGACGAACGGTTTCAGCCTCGATCGGGCCGCCCAGGAAAGCCACCAGTCCAGGT
>JAHEXU010000192.1 GCA_023251975.1 bacterium
GACCGCCGCACAAAATCAAGACGGGGGCTGATCGGATCGGGTCTTGGCCGTTGAGTGGCGCGATTGGAGTGTTCACCGCACCGATTCTTCCAAGCGGCGGCTCGCGCGGCAGGCTGGCGAGGCGGCCCCGGTAGCATCGCGGTTCGGGCTCAGAGTGGGTTTAGCCCTGCGGGGAAACGCGCAAAGTGCAACAACACGTAGATTGAACGAGGATGGACGCAGCATCGCGAAACCTCAAGCGCGTGTTGGCGCTGGGCGCGGTCGGAGTGGTAGTACTCGCCATGATCACGACCGTCAGCAACTCGCTCGACAGCGGTGATGGGGACGGCGATGCTCCTCGCGCCGCGGTGGTTGATCGCCCCAACGACAGCTCCGATCCGCCCAACAAGCCGCCTCAGGAGTACCAGGTCAAAGAAGGTGACACGTTGACGGCGATTGCCGCCGAAACCGGCATCACCGTTGACGAGATCATCGCGCTCAACAAGGATGTAGACCCGCAAACGCTGAACGCCGGCCAGGTCCTCAAGCTCAGGTAGCCGGTGCAGCCGACGGCGCGACATGCCTGGGTGCTGCCCGCAACCCTGCTCGCGCTGCTTTTGGTTGCGGGCTCGGCGCGAGCGGCGCCGCCGCAGCTCGACGCCGCCGCCTGGATCGTGATCGACGCCTCCGACGGCGCCGTCCTGACCGCCTCGCGCGAGCACGACTCGGTCCCAATCGCCAGCGCGACCAAAATCATGACGGCGCGAATCGTGCTGCGCGAACTCAAGCTTGAGCAGGAGGTGACCGCGACCCGCTACGAGGCCGGGATCGGCGAATCGGTGCTCGGCCTGCAGCGGGGCGAGCGGATCACCGTGCACGACCTTCTTTACGCGCTGCTGCTGCCAAGCGCCAACGACGCCGCCTTCACGCTGGCAAAGCGCGCCTCCGGCGGGGTCAAGCAGTTCGTGCGGGCGATGAACGACGAATCGAGCCGGCTCGGCCTCGACGACACCCACTACGCGAGCCCGGTCGGTCTCGACTCGACCGGCAATTACTCGAGCGCCGCCGACCTGGCGAGCCTGGCCCGGGTAGACCTTCGCGATCGGGAGTTTCGAAAGATCGTCGACACCGCCTCGATTACCCTCGAAAGCGGCGCCTATCCGCGGACGATCGAATCTCGTAACAGCCTGCTGTTCAGCTATCCGTGGGTCAACGGCGTCAAGACCGGATATACCGCGGGGGCGGGCAACGTTTTGGTCGCCTCGGGCCGACGCGATGGGGTCGAATTGATCTCGGTCGTGCTCGACGCCCCCACCGAGGCCGCTCGCGACGCCGACTCGCTGGCGCTTTTGGAGTGGGGCTTTGGCCGCTACAGCGAACGGACCCCGCTGCACCGCAGCAAGCCGGTCGCCTCGGTGGCGGTCCGCTACCGCGATGATGAGCCGTTACAGCTTCGGCCCGAGCACTCGCTGCAGGTGCGGGCGCGCGATGACCAGCGGATCACCCGCAGCTTTGACATCCCGGCGGTCGTCGAGGGGCCGATCGATCCGGGCAAGCGAATCGGAAGTGTCAGCTTGCGAATCGATGGTCGCGACGCCCCGATCGCCACCGTCGGGCTGGTCGCCGCCGCCGCTGTCGAGGCCCCCGGGTTGCTCGATCGCCACGGGCGGATCCTCGGATTCCTCGCGATCGCCCTCGGCGTTCCCGCCGGATTGTTGTGCCTGTGGTGGCTGCGTTATCGATCGCGCCGCGAGCAGCGGCAGCTCAAAAGCCGCGAGGCCAGAGCGATGGCACGTCGGCGCGCCGGAATCGAAGATGATGACGAGACCGGCAAACCGCGCTAGATTGCGGCGGGGCGATCACCGATGATCCTCACTGTCACATTGAACGCGGCCCTCGATCGGACGATCGCGGTGCCGCGCTTCGCGCCGGGGCGGCGCCATCGCGCGATCGAGTCGCGGACCGTCGCCGGCGGCAAAGGGATCAACGTCGCCCGCGCCCTGAAGCTGCTCGGGCACCCCGTGATCGCGACCGGATTCATCGGCGGTTCGACCGGCGAGCGGATCCGCAACGAGCTGACCGCGGAGGGGGTGCTGCACGACTTCACGCGGATCGAGGCCGAGTCGCGGACCAATATTTCGGTCGCCGATCCGACCTCGAGCGAGCAGACCGAGATCAACGAGCGCGGCGCCGGAGTGAGCGCCGCCGAGATGGAGCGATTCAGCGAGCGGCTGCTTTACCTGGCCGAGGGCGCGCGGTACTGCGTGATCGCGGGCTCGCTGCCTCCGGGGCTCGAGCCCGATACCTACCGGAGCCTGATCGGCGAGCTGCGACGGCTCGGCGTCAAGGTCCTGCTCGACACCGACGGGGAGCCGATGCGGCTCGGGCTGCGGGCCGGCCCCGAGGTTGTCGCGCCGAACAGCACCGAGGCCGAGCAGGTGGTCGGGTACGAGTTCGGCGAGGCCGCCGAGCTGCTTTCCGGGGCGGCGCTTTTGGTCGAAATGGGGGCGCGCGAGGCGCTGATCACTCGGCCCGACGGTTGCGTCGGGATCGCCGGACCGATCGGGGGACGCCGCGCCTATGAGGTTTCGATCGAGATGCTTGATCCGATCTCAAAGACCGGCTCGGGCGACGCTTTCGTCGCTGGATACCTCGGTGCCCGCTATCGCGATCGCGATGTCGAGGAGTGCCTCGCCTACGGGGTGGCGGCAGGCGCCGAGTCAACCCAGCACATCGGCGCCGGGGTGGTCGACCGTGCCGCCACCGAGCGCCTGCTTGATCTGGTCGTGGTTCGAAGCTTCGAAGAGCAACCGGTCGGCGGCTGATCTACCCAGTTTGCGGATTGCGGACGACGCTCGTTCGGGGGCGTCTGGCCGGGCGGCCTAAACTGCTCCGTTCAGCACTCATGGTGCGATCAAGCGAGCAATCGAACGAGGTGGGCGGATGGAAGTAGAGATCGGACGCGGTAAGAAGGGTCGGCGGGCCTACGGTTTCGACGACATCGCGATCGTGCCGTCGCGGCGAACCCGCGACCCCGATGACATCGATATCACCTGGAACCTAGGGCCGTATCGATTCACGCTGCCGTTGCTCGCTTCGGCGATGGACGGGGTGGTCAGCCCGGCGACCGCGATCGCGATCCACGGCCTCGGCGGCCTCGGTGTCCTCAACCTGGAGGGGATCTGGTCGCGTTACGAAGACGCCGACGATCAGCTCGCACGGATTGCCCGCTCGGCGCCCGGGGAGTCGACCCGGTTGATGCAGGAGATTTACGCCGAGCCGATCAAGCCGGAGCTGATCGCCGCTCGGATCGCCGAGATCAAGGCGGCTGGCGCGGTCGCCTCGGCCTCGCTGACCCCGCAGCGGGTCGCCGAGTATCACGAGGTGGCGCTCGAGGCGGGGCTCGACATCCTGGTGGTCCAGGGAACCGTGATCTCGGCCGAGCACGTCTCGCAGTCGGTCGAACCCCTCAACCTGAAGGAGTTCATCGCCGACTGCCCGGTCCCGTGCATCGTCGGCGGCTGCGCCTCTTACTCGACCGGCTTGCACCTGATGCGAACCGGCGCGGTCGGGGTGCTGGTCGGGGTCGGGCCCGGCGCCGCCTGTACGACTCGGGGGGTGCTTGGGATCGGGGTTCCGCAGGCGACCGCGATCGCCGATGTCGCGGCGGCCCGCTCGCAGCACATGCTCGAGACCGGTCAGTACTGCAACGTGATCGCTGACGGCGGGATGCGGACCGGGGGGGACGTTTCGAAGGCGATCGCCTGCGGCGCCGACGCGGTGATGATCGGATCGCCGTTGGCCCGCGCCGCCGAGGCGCCCGGTCGCGGCTACCACTGGGGGATGGCGACCTTCCATCCCTCGTTGCCGCGCGGCACTCGGGTTACCACTACGCAGGACGGCACGCTCGAGCAGATCTTGCTCGGCCCGGCGAACGAGAACGACGGCACCTTCAACCTGATGGGGGCGCTTCGCACCTCGATGGCGACGACCGGATACGAGGACATCCCGTCGTTTCATCGCGCCGAGGTGATGGTCGCGCCAGCCCTGATGACCGAGGGCAAGCAACTGCAGCGCACCCAGTCGGTTGGGATGGGCTCGAACGGTCGCTCGGCGGTCGCCAACGGGGTCGCCGTATCCGATGACTGAAGCGGTCTCGGCGCCGGTCGCCTCCGAGCCCGCGACGACGCGGGTCGGGCACGAGCGGGTTCTGGTCCTCGATTTCGGCGGCCAGTATTCCCAGTTGATCGCGCGCCGGGTCCGCGAGTGCGGCGTCTACGCCGAGCTGTTGCCGCACGATGTCGCGATCGAGCGGATCGAGCAGGCGGGCCCGCAAGCGCTGATCTTGTCGGGCGGCCCCGCCTCGGTCTACCAGCCCGGTGCCCCGAAGCTGCGCCCCGAGCTGCTCAGGCTCGGGATCCCGGTGCTGGGGATTTGCTACGGAATGCAGGCGATGATGCTGAGCGTCGGCGGTCGGGTCGATCGGGCCGATGGCGGCGAGTACGGTCGCACCACCCTGACCCTGAGTGGCGATGGCGGCCGGCTGATGGGCGGCCTGCCGCGTGAACAAAGCTGCTGGATGAGTCACGGCGACGCGGTTTTTGCGGTCCCCGACGGCTTCACAGCGCTTGCCTCCAGCCCCGGTTCGCCGGTCGCCGCCTTCGAGAACGATCGGCGCCGCCTCTACGGGATCCAGTTTCATCCCGAGGTCGTCCACACCCCGCATGGTCAGGCAATCCTCGATCGCTTTCTGCGCGAGTCGGCGGGTTTGCGGGAGCACTGGTCGGCGGCCTCGGTGATCGACGAGCAGATCGCGAAGATCCGCGCCCAGGTTGGGGACGGCGAGGTGATCTGCGGTCTCTCCGGCGGGGTTGATTCGGCGACCGCGGCCGCGCTGGTCCACCGCGCGATCGGAGATCAACTGACCTGCGTCTTGGTCGACCACGGGCTGCTGCGAAAGGATGAGGCCGAGCAGGTCGTTGCGACCTTCCGTGACGGCTTCGGGATCAAGCTGATCCACGTCGACGCCGAAGCGCGTTTCCTGCAGCGCCTAGCCGGGCAGGACGACCCTGAGACGAAGCGCAAAATCATCGGCAGCGAGTTCATCCGGGTCTTCGAGGAGGAGGCGGCGAAGCTGGCCGATGCCCGCTTTCTCGTCCAGGGAACCCTCTATTCGGATGTAATCGAGTCGGGCGGCGGGACCGGCGCGGCGACGATCAAGTCGCATCACAACGTCGGCGGCCTGCCCGACGATCTCAGGTTTGAGCTGGTTGAGCCGCTGCGAATGCTGTTCAAGGACGAGGTTCGCCAGGTCGCTGGTGAACTCGGCCTGTCGGAGCGGATGGTCTGGCGCCAACCCTTCCCGGGGCCCGGCCTGGCGATCCGGATCGTCGGCGGCGAGGTCAATCGAGAGCGCCTCGAGATCCTCCGCGGCGCCGACGCGATCCTGCAAGAAGAGGTCCGCGCCGCCGGTCTTTATCGCGAGCTGTGGCAATCGTTTTGCGTCCTCCCGGTGGTCCGCTCGGTCGGGGTTCAGGGTGACGGCCGCACCTACGCCTACCCGATCGTTATCCGCGCCGTCACCTCCGACGACGCGATGACCGCCGACTGGGCGCGGCTCCCCTACGACCTACTCGAGCGGGCCTCGAATCGGATCATCAACGAGATCGCGGGCGTCAACCGGGTCGCCCTCGACATCTCCTCGAAACCGCCCGCCACGATCGAGTGGGAGTAGCGCCCCCCGAGGGGGTCGGCGCTCCTCGTCATCTCGGGCTCAATCAGCTGTAGGAGTCCCAGTGCTTGAGCGGCCGGGTCGGGTTGAGCAGCGAGCCGCCGACATACGGCCCCGGCGGCGACCACAGCTCGAAGTGGAGGTGGCATCCATCGGCGTCGCCGGTGTCGCTCATGTAGCCGATCCGTTCGCCGGTCAGGACCTTGCCGCGCCTGACGCGGCCGCGCTCGGCGAGGTGCATGTAGGCGTAGTAGTCGCCGCTGCCCTTGCCGCGGATGACGATGTAGTAGCCAGCCGCCGACTGGTAGGTGCTGCTGATGATCTTGCCCCCCTGGGCGGCGTGGATCGGGGTGCCGCAGTCGGCGAAAACATCCTGGCCCTGGTGGCCGCGCCCGGCGCCGAGCCCGTCGCCGTAGGTGTGCGG
>JAHEXU010000193.1 GCA_023251975.1 bacterium
ACGTGATCCTTCGATGGCCGACATCCTTGCTGCGCTGAGGCGGGAGATGATCCGGGTGGAATACTCGGCGGGTACGGGGGAGGGGCCTCGATTAGGAGAAATACCGGGCGTCCAGCAGGGCTGCGCAGTGCGGGCGGCGTAGGTTGCGAAAGTCGAGGAGATACGTATGCGCCCAGATAATGCGCGCGAAAGCAAAAATTTGTGTGCCTACACCTTCTGGACCGTTTCAGGCCGTGAAACCGCCGTTTTACAGGTAAAACGGTGTCCGGGGACCAGTCCATGGACCTACGAGCTGCGGAACTCCGGAAAACCAACGGCTGTGACTGGCGCAGAATCCGCAGGCAGCGGCGTCGGAGATCGCATCGGCAAGGCTTGAGCGCCGCCTCGCTTGACGGTCTCGCGTGAGCGGGCGCATTCGACCGGCGTTGAGTCGATGAGCACAAGATCGTCGGTGTAGAGCGGGCTACTGCGCGCGAAATGATCGATCAGCGCCTTGATCTGATCGGACAGCCGGCGTCGGCGCTTGTAATAGCCGGGGCGCTGGGGAAGCTTTTAGGAACAGGTGGATGAGGTGCTTTGAGGCGACCGCTAGAAATCGGTGATCGGACGGGATGCCCATGATCGACTGGGCGAGGGCGAGGGCGAGGGCGAGGATCTCGGTGTCTGTGACCATCCGCCTTGCGTTCTGGTCAGGTCGGGGAAGGAAATCGTCGGCGGCGCAGAAAACATAGGTCCGCAGCAGGTCGAGGTCGGCGGGCATCGGGGCTCCTTGTGGGTCGTCGTGCCGGATAGCACCGACGACTTCGACCTGCATGCCTATTTCTCCTGCCTGGGAGCCGCTTTAGCGGGATGGATTCGTGGAACTACTCATCTAGGAAGCCCCCCCCCCGACACCCCGACAGCTCTTCAAGCTTCTGTAGAAGCTCGGAGTCGAGTTGCATCAGTCGTGCCTCGGCGAGCAGGCGTGAGCTCAGTGCCCTGAGCGGCTCCCCCGGCATCGAGGCATCCAAAACCCCCGCCGCCGTCTCCACGGCGAGCCCGTATTCACCGGCCCTGATAAACTCCTCAAACCAATCGGCGTCCGCGTCGCTCGCCAGGCATCGGACCCGTGGAACGACCTTGACCAAGCGCGCTTCTAGCTGCTCGTAGTACTCCCGCGAGAGCGAGTTCATGGGTTCCTCGAAAGGTTCGTCGGGTAGCCGGTGATGATGTCTGAGCCGTCCGTGACCACGCGAATATCGACCCCACCGCGAGTCCCCTGAAGAACCGTACGGCCACCGGACTGACGCAGGACCTGAGAGGCCGGATCGGTCGCCACGTCAGAGATCTCATGCATGATCCGGTCCGCGTCCCAGCCACGCGGGAAAGGGGTCTTGCTAGGGAGCCCCGGATACAGATGCCCGCCACCGGTCTTGTCGCCGTAGAGGATGTGGCGCCGCCGGGCTGTGCTTGCAAGATCGACGAGGTCGTCTGCCCCCCTTGCGGCAACCCCTCCAACCACGCACGTGTTGTGCACGAGCAGCGCCGCTTGGCCGACGTGATAGGTATGGATGCCCCTGACCGTCAGGTTGTAAGCCGCCACCTCGCGAACACGGTCGCCGAGGAGCCCGTCGACGCGAACCCGGCGTCCGTCTGCCGAGAGCGCAAGGTCTCCCGCGCCCAAAGCCCGGGCGCGGCGCCACGCTTCCGCGCCCGCGTCCCAAAACGGATGGTCCGGAGTGGTCCAGA
Source organism: bacterium (assembly GCA_023251975.1). Taxonomy (GTDB): domain Bacteria; phylum Actinomycetota; class Thermoleophilia; order Solirubrobacterales; family 70-9; genus JAHEXU01. The sequence goes on from JAHEXU010000193.1 coordinate 1,729, forward strand.
TGAAACCGTCGGCGAGACCGAAGCGAACGACACGATCGCGGTGGACCCAGACCCTCGTGACTTTCCGGATCCTCGTCTCGCCGCTGAGCGGATCGGTCGCCAAGACGCGGTCCCCGGCTCGGATCTTGCGGATCGCGAGCTTCGAGCCGTCGGCCATCAGAACGGGGGTCGCGCCTGAGAAGCTGCAGGCCGCAGCCACCAGATCGTCGACCAGCGCCGCACCCTCGTCAACACTGGAGGCGCCGCGCCTCAGGCCTTTGAGCGCTTTGAAGCCTTTCCCGACTGGAATGATGCCGATCGCACCGATTGCGGCGTTCGCAAAATCGCCCTTGTACGCGGCCTCGACGAAGTCGGGATCAACCAGGTTGCACGCACCCTCGATAACCCCGCCGATCCAGGGGAGGTTGTCGCAAACCCCGTAGTTGGCTACCTCCTCGGCCGTGTCCGCCTGGTCTTGCAGCCCGGCGAATGTTTCCGCCATGCCGCGCAGCTCGCGGTTGTTTGCAACCGTCGCGGAGAGAGCCGCGACACCCGCGTGGGATTCCTCCGAGGCGGCCTGATAGACCCCGGTTGCTTCGATCGTGGCGATCGCGTCCGCTTGGACGCTGTGGCGTTCGAGGTGAGCCACGAGCGCCTGTATCGTGGCGACCATCACCGTGACGCCACGGCGAAGGTGGCCGTTCTCGATCAGTTGCGCGGAGCGCTCGATGCCATTCTCGGTTCGCCCTGCGCGCTCGTGGTGCCCATCCCACTCGATATTCGAGACCGGGTTCCCACCCGCAAACGCATAGCGGTTCTGGGTCAGCGGGTCCGATTGCAGCGTCAGGTCGAGACCGGCGGCCTCGAAGCGGTCTTGGGAGAGGAAGCGGCCGAGGTCGGGGCGATACTCCCGCGCCTGCATGTCGTAGGAGGCGATTCCGGAGTCGTAGTAGAAGCCCTCGAAGCGAAAGCGGTTGTCTTGGGCGATCTCGGGAAGGGCCTGTTCGGGGCTCTTGTCGATCAGATCGGGGTTGGTGGGGTCGGGGTGCTCGGCGTTTCCGTAGGGGTCGTAGGAGTAGCGGGCCTCGACACCGTCTTCGCTCGCAACGGTTCCGTCTTCGTCTTCGAGCAGTTCGACCGAGCCGTTGGCGTCGTGGGCGTAGAAGGAGTAGGTGGCGCCCTCGCCGGTTCGGGAGGCTTCGCTTCGGCCCAGGCGTAGCCCCTGGGAGTCGTAGTCATAGCGAGCGCTGGCCAGCTCACCCGTCTCGGGGTCTCGGGTTCGCTCGGACGCCAACAGCTCGGTGGTCCCGATGTAGCCGCGCTCCAGGACGTGGGTGGTTCCCCGATCGAAGGAGATCACGAGTTGGCGGCGATCGAGGCCGTCGGAGATGTAGATCTCGACCCCGTCGTTGGAGCTGGCGGGCCGGGAGTCGGGGCCGGCTGTCGCGACGAGGCGGCTGAACTCGTCAAAGCAGTAGTAGGTCGATCCGCGGGTGTCCTTCCAGGCGGAGCTGTCGCACTCGGCGCTTTGCGGGGGCTTTTGGCCGGGGCGCCCCCCGTCGGGGCGGTCGTGGCGGATCCGGGTGGTGTTGCCGAGATCGTCGTAGTAGAAGCGGTCGGTCGTGGTCGTGTCCGGGGGGGCCGAGGGGCCGGTGGCGGAGATCTGGGTGCGAACCGAGCTGAGCGAGCCGTCTCGGTCGGAGCTTTTAGGATCGGTGTAGTCGTAGGCGCTGTCGGTGGTGATCGTCGTGGCGGTGGCGTTTTCGTCGATTGTGAAGCGCTCGGTGGCGTGGGAGGAGAGGGTCTGGCCGGTTGCGTCGAGGTTGTAGGTGGTGGAGCCGCTGAGGTCCATCGCGCCGGGGTCGGAGAAGCTGACCTCGGTGGCCTCGCCGGGTCGTGAGGCGGGTCGATACCAGCGGGTCAGCTGGTCACGGGCGTTGAAGGCGTGGTAGCCGCGCTCATCGGCGGTTCGGTTGAGGTTTCGGTCGTAGCTGTAGCCCTGGGTCTCGGAGCCGGAGGGGCCGGACCGAGTGCGCTTGGAGAGCATCGCGGTCGGGAGGTAGGCGCGGGTCTCGGTGACCCCGTTGGAGCGTTCGCGGCTTCGCAGCTGGTCGGAGCCGAACCAGGTGGTGGCCCAGGAGCGCTCGCAGGAGTCTCCCCCCGTCGCGGTCTCAGTCTCGGCCGCCGCGCCCGTGGCGTCGTTGACGCAGGTCTTGGTCTCGCGCTCAGCGTGGTCGTAGCTAAAGCTCGTGGTCAGGCCCTCGGCATAGGAGCAGGTGGGTGAGCCCGAGCTCGGGTCGCAGGGGTCGCCGGAGTGGGTCTGGAACTCGCCGGCGCTGCGGCGTGTCGTCAGGTTGCCGGCGGCGTCGTAGCCGAAGCCGGTGTCGGTACCGCCGCGCCAGCGCTCGTCGACGAAGCGCTCGCGCTCGGCGTCGTCCCGGGTGATCTTGGTCCGCTGCTCGACCTTGGCGGAGCCGGGAATTGCGTCGAAGTAGTCGGGGAAGGAGTCGTAGGTCTCGATCAGGGAGCGGTTTTGGTTGTAGAAGTAGGAGTAGCTTCGCGAGGCGACGGTGTCGGGGTCGGTGTGCTTTTTGCCGGTCCGCGAGGCGAGCATTCCCGAAGGGTAGAAGCTGCGGGTGATCTTGCGGCCCTTCTCGGGGCGGGCGGAGGAGTTGAAGAAGCCCTCGGTGATCCAGGAGCGCTGGTTTCCTTCCGGGTCATAGCCGTAGCGGACCTCGGTGTCGTGGAGGCCGGCGCCGCTTTGGGTCGGGTTGACGAGCTTCGAGTCGGTTTGGCTTTTGATCCAGCCGGTTTCCAGGTAGGTGTAGGCGGTGCGGCGGGTCTTGCCGGCGAAGGCGCCGTGGCGAGCTTGGAAGTCATAGGCGGAGTCGATCGCGGCGACCTCGCCGCGGCGGTCGTAGTGGAAGCGCTGGCGGTAGCGGCGATCGGCTCGGCGGGGTTCGACCGCGGCGCCGATCGCGTGGGGCAAATAGACATCGCGGACCAAGCCGTCGGGGTCGATCACGTTGACGGTGGCGTGGCGGGTCGGGGCCGACAGCGCGGCGGTGTTGGCGTGGTCGAAGCCGATCGAGGGGTCATAGGCGGCCTTCAGCGGGTCCAGGCGCTTGTAGGGGAGGGCGGTCTCGGGGTCGACGCCCTTCGGGTTGACGGTCCGGATCAGGTTGGCGTCGGGGTCGTATTCGGTCACGGTGGTACGGGCCTCAGGGGTGCCGGCGGCAATCGTCGTTTGCCACGGCAAGCCGCGGGCGTCGTAGCTGGTCGTGGAGATCCGCCGGGCGTCATCGCCCTCGGTGCCGGGAGAGTTGAGCTTGGTCAGGTTGTCCTCGTTGTCGTATGAGAGGTAGCTGTCGCGCTCTTCGGGGGCGTGGATCTCGCTCAGGCGCTGGGCGGTGTCGTAGGAGTAGGTGGTCTCGAAAAGCCGGGGGCTGGTGGCGGCGGAGGGGTCGGGGCTGAGGCTGGCGCGGGGGCCGATCTCGGCGGTCGTTGCACCGGCGGCGTCGTAGGCGTAAAGCCAGGTCTCGTCCTTCGGGTTGGATTCGGTGCGAAGCCGGTCCAGGCCATCGTAGGTGAAGTTGAAGCTGGTGCCCTCGGGGGTGGTTCGGCGCTCGAGCATGCCGTTGGGGTCGTAGCCATAACGGGTGATCTCGGCGTCGTAGTCGGCATCGCCGGGCGAGGAGTAAGAGCCCGGGGCGCTCTCGCTCGCGCGACGGTCAAAGCCGTCGTAGGCGAAGCTCGTGAGGTGGCCGCGGCCGTTGGTGTAGGCGGTCAGGTTGCCGTCGGGGTCGTATTGGTAGCGGTGGGTGCTCGGGGCAACCCCGAAGCCGCGCGGCCAGCGCTTCTCAGTGATCTGGCCGATCGCGTCGTAGGCGATCGTGCGGGAGCGCTCGGAGTTGCCGATCTTTGCCGGGGTGATCTGGCGCAGCCGCATCTCGGCGTCGTAGCGCAGCTCGACCAGACCGGCGGCAGCCAGCTGCCCGGGCAGGCCCTGCGGGGCGACCCCGCCGAAGTCGCCGGGCCCGGGCAGGCCGAGTGAACCGCCGCCGCCGGAGCCGCCGCCCGGGTTCTCGGCGATCACCGGGCCACCGGGCGGGATCATCAGATCGGGCACGGCGCCGCCACTTGCCTGCTCTTGGTAGGCGCGCCCGGCGCCCGGTGAGCCGTGCGGCGAGCTCCAGTCCAACCCCCACCACGAGGGGCGCCGGGTCGCGGCGAGCATCCCGGAGTCAAAGAAGCGGTTCTTGAAGCTGTGGGCGCGGTAGAGCGCCGGTTTGCCCTCGGCCTTGGCGTAGTTGCCGCGGGCGTCGGTGATCTCGATCGGGTTGCCGACCGCGTCGCGACCGTAGCTGACCTT
>JAHEXU010000022.1 GCA_023251975.1 bacterium
TCTTGTCGCCCCAGCGCTGTTTACCTTGGCCCTCGGCGTAGAGTTCGAAGAAAGCTCGGACGGTGCTTTCGGGGTCGATTCGCTCGAGTTCGCGGTAGCGCCGCAGCAGCGCCGCCGAGTCGAGGCTGAAGTCACCCCATTGACGATGCCCGGTGACCAGATTGTGCATGTCCTCGCCACTGACTCCACGGGCGCGCGCCGCGTTGATCAGCTGCGGCACGAAGTGGGTCTCCGGCGGGATCGCGATCGCGGGGTGGGCGTCAAGCATCAGCCGCAGCAGGGTCGTCCCGGAGCGAGTGACGCCGACAATGAAAGGAGCCGGCGGCCGCTCGACGCGGCGGCGCGAGCGCAGGCGGTCGATCAGCGGCGCACTCACCGTCCCTCCCGCGTCTCGTAGCCGAGCTCACGCAAAAGCGCGCCCGCAACCGCCTCGAAGTCGGCACAGTCTTGCTCGGCCATCTCATGGTGCCAGCGCCCGATCCGGGAGCGATCAGGCGGCGATGCGGTCATTGCGTGGCCCGCTAGGCGCTCGTCGGCGGCCCGGCCCGGTCGGCCACCCTCGGCGGGAAGGTCGCGGGCGAGTTCACGCAAACGTGCCGGGGCGCGGCGGTAGTACTCGAGCATTGCCGGTTCGTAGCCGATTTCGATCGTGCCGCAGACATCGCGCAGGACCGATTCGGGATCGAGTACGAGCTGCTCGTAGCGAACCTCGAGGTAGTGGTCGACCTGGTCGCGTTGGCGCCGCGCCCACTCGATTCGACGCACCCAGCGTTCGGCCAGCCGCTGCATTGACGACTCTCCCGGGTTTCGTTCCTCGATCGAGAGCGCGACATCGTGGCCGTCGCGAATTACGTGGATAAACCGCGCCTCCGGCAGGACCTTCTGGATCGCGTAGATCTGTTTGATGTAGTTCGGGGTCTTGTCGCCCCAGCGGCTCTTGCCCTGACCTTCGGCGTAGAGCTCGAAGAAGGCGCTGACCACGAGTCGAGGCCGGAGTTCATCAAGCGTCGCAAAGCGCTCCCGCAGCTGCTCGGCCCCGAGGCCGAAGTCTCCCCAGCGCCGATGCGCCGTCACCAGTTCGGTCAACGCGTCGGGGCTGACCCCTGGGGTGTGGGCAAGTTCGATTAGGTCCGGCACGAAGTGGGTTTCGGGCGGGATCGCAAGTTCGGGATGGGCGTCGAGCATCATCCGCAGCAGGGTCGTCCCGGAGCGGTTGACCCCGACGATGAACGGCACCGGCAACCGGCCCGCGGCGCGCTTGCGACGCAGCTCGCGGCGCGACAGTTCGTCCTTGACGGAGTCGGGCCGCAGATCACCAGCCCCGTTGCCACCCGGCGTGGTCAACCTACCCCACCTCATAGTCGAGTTCGGCCAGCAGATCGCCAGCGATCGATTCGAACAGTTCGCGGTCGCTCGGCGCCATCTGCTCGCGCCAGCGGCTGACCCGCGAGGCGTCCGGAGCCTGAGTGGTGCGGGCGTGGGTTTCCATCCGTCGCTCCACGCTCAGGGTGGTTCGTTTGCCGTCGGCCGGGAGGTCGCGCTTCATCTCTTCCAGTCGGGCGGCCGAGCCCTCGTGGTAGTCGAGCAGCTGCGCGGCGAACGGCAGCTCGTAGAAGTCACAAATCTCGCGCAGCACCGTCTCGCTGTCGGTGATCAGGCGCTCGTAGCGGATCTCGAGGTAGTGGTCGAGGCCAGTTGCCTGCTCACGGGCCCGGCTGATCCTCCTGACCCAGCGTTCGGCGATCCTGTCGATCGGGTGGTCCTTGACCGCGCGATCTCGGATCGAGAGCGCGACATCGCGACCGTCGCGGATCACGTGGACGAACCGGGCCTCCGGTAGCGCCCGCTGGATCTTCCGCATCGACTTGACGTAGATCGGGGTCTTGTCGCCCCATCGCGGCTTCCCGACCCGCTCAGCGTAGGCGCCGTAAAAGCTCCGTAGGGCGTCGCCGGCGCTGAGCGGGTCGAGCGCCGCGAAAGCGTCGAGCAGCTGTTGCTCAGTCAGCCCAAAATCGCCCCACTCACGCTGCGCGGTAATTGTTGCCAGGATCGACTCGGGACTCGCCTGCGGCTGCTCGCAGGCCTCGATCAGGGCCGGGACGAAGTGGGTCTCGGGCGGCATCGTCAGCTCCGGATGGGCGTCGAGCATCATCCGCAGCAGGGTCGTACCGGAGCGGTTGACCCCAACCACGAAGGGCGCCGGCAGGTGCTCACCGCCACGCCTCGCCTCGCGGTGGGTGCGCCGTTCTCGCAGCATCTTTTGTGGGCTTCGCGCCGCCATCTCAGCTCAGTCTGCCGTAAGCGCCGTTCCAGTCCGGCGGTCGGCTCGGCCAACGCCGCCGCCGATGCGATCGCTTTGGCGGTCGACTCCGGAGGGTTGGGGCGCGAAATTGTATCGAGCCGGGTTCGCGTTGCGATCGAGCCCTTATCCTCGCGCGGGCCTTAGGGCTCCCGGAAAAATAACTGCGCCTTTACGCGGCCGATCAGCGTCGCGGATGCTGCACCGCCGCAAGACCGCAATAGCGCTGCTATTACGGCCTCACGCTGGCACCGCCCCGCTCGCTCCTCGACCGCCTAAATGACGCACTTATTCTTTCGGGAGCCCTAAAGCAGCGCTCCGAGGGCGGCGATCGTCCGATCCCAGCTCAGCTCGGTGCGCTGCCGTGCCGCCCCGGCGGCGAGTTCGGCACGCAGCGACGGATCGGCGAGTCGCTCGATCGTCGCCGCCAGGGCCGCTGGCTCGAGTCGGCGCGCCGCGATCCCCGATCGGGCGGTCCCATCCGGCCGCGAGGCAACCAGGAGCCCGTTCACACCGTCACGCACGACCTCGTTCATCGGCGGATCATCGTTCGAAATAATCGGTTGACCAAACGCTGTCGCCTCATAAAGCGGCAGTCCCAGCCCTTCCCAACGTGACGGCGTGATGCAAACGTCGCAGCCCGCGATGATCCGCAGGTGCTGTTGCCACGGATCGTCGGCGAGGTGAAGGGTGATCCGAGTGTCGTCGGCGATCAGGCGCTCGACCGCGCCGAGGCGATCGCGTTCGACCTGCGCCTTGACCAGCAGCCGCAGCGAGGCCACGCCGGTCTGCGCAAACGCCTCGACAACCGGCTCAAGTGGTTTGCGGTGCCCGATAAAGCCGCCGGGGAAGACGAACCTGACCAGGCCGTCGTCGGGCCGCTCAATCGGGACGGCCAGTAGTTCCGGGTGGATTCCCCACGGCACCCGTGGCGTTTCCATTCCCCAGCCCGCGTAGCGGCGTTGTTCGCATTCGGTCACCGAGTAGACGATGTCGTAGGCTTTTCGCGCCCCCTCCAGGTGCTCGGCGGCGAAGTGCTCCCAAACGAAGCGCCCGATCACTCTGACCCCCTGCCGCCGTAACTCCGCCAGTTCGTCGAATTGGTAGTTCTGATCGCAGTGGACCAGGTCGAGTGAGTTTTGACGCGCCCATTCGAGGTACTCCGATAGCGGGGTCGCAAAGCTCGATGCCTCGGTGACCCGCGGCTGGTCCCAGATCCCCGATCTTTCCAGAGCTCGGGGCTTCGGTCCCTTCTCACGGCGCGGCTTCGCCAGGACAAAGGTCTCGTGCCCCAGCGCCTCGAATGCCGAGCGGATGTAGCGGCCGACCACCGGCTGGCCGCGGTTGAACCACTTGGTGACGATCCCGACCCGCATCGTTCAGTCGGCGTCGCGCTCGACCAAGCGGCGCAGATCGGAGATCGTGTTTGACCAGGTGCGCCGCTCGCGCAGCGCCGCCGTCCCCGCGCGCAGCCGCGCCAGCTCGTCCGGGTCGGCTAGCTGGCTGATCGCTGCAGCCAGCTCGTCCGGGTCGGGGTCCCAGGCGGTCAGCAGCGAGCGGGTGGTGCCGTTCGGGTGCGAGCCGACCAGGATTCCGCTCATCTGGTCGTCAACCAGCTCGCACATCGGGGGTTTGTCGTTGGTGATGATCGGCATGCCAAAAGCGATCGCTTCGAACAACGGCAGGCCAAGGCCCTCCCAGCGGGTCGGAGCGATGCAGACATCGCAGCCCGCAACCATCGCCCGGTGCTCGGCTTCGGGCAGGTCGGCCAACTCGAGGCTGATCCTAGGGTCGCGGTCAGCGGCTCGTCGCAGTTGCTCGCCGCGGTCGTCGACCTGGGCGCTGATCAGAAGCCGTAGGTCCGGGTCCTCGACGGCCGCAAAGGCTCTGATTACCTTGCGGACCGGCTTACGTTTGCCGAGGAAGGACCCCGGGAAGTAGAAGCGGATCGGCCCTTCGCCCGAGCGGGCGGTCTCGATCCCCAGTAACTCCGGGTGGATCCCCCAGCGTAGGTAGGGGCTTTCGATCCCGAGGCCGCGGTAGCGCGCCTGTTCGGCCAGGGTCAGCGAGTAGATCGTCTCGTAGGCCTTGCTCGCGGGGGCGGCGTGCTCGGCGCCGAAGTACTCCCAGACAAAGCGGCCGATCGTCCGGATCCCCTCGGCTCGAAGCCGCTCGACCTCGGCGAACTGATAGTTCTCGTCAAACAAGATTGCCTCGAGCTTGTTTACTCGCGCCCAGCGCAGGTACTCGTCGGCGCTGATTTTGTGGGCTGAGGCCGCGGTCAGCTCGGGCTGCTTCCAGACCGGGTCGCCCGACTCGATCGCGGCTCCCGCCTGGGCGCGCGGCCCCGACCCGGGCCGCGCCAAGACGAAGGTCCGGTGCCCCATTTCGTCCAACGCCGAGCGGATCTGGCGGGCCACCACGGCCTGACCGCTGGCGATCCACTTCGAGACGATTCCGATGCGCATCGGCCGGTGCTTAGCTTGAATCCACCCGAACCGACCGGCGAATCCGCCCCCATCCCGGCGCCAGGCGCCGATCTGCGCCCACCTCCCGGGTGCCACCCCGCGGGTGTTCACGATCGACGCCAAACTTGGCCTCGAAAGCGGATTCACTCGTCCGTTTCGGTCGATCCAGGCTTAGCGTTCCTTCGCGCTTCCCGCTTCGTAGCCAAGCTCGCCGAGGAGGTCACCGGCAGCACCGTCAAATGCGACGATGTCGGCAGGCGACATCCGCTCCTTCCAGCGATACATCGCGCTTGGATCAGGCGGCTTTTGGGTCATTGCGTGCGCCTGCATCCGCTCTTCGCCGGGTCGCACCGGCTTGCCGTCGGTCGAGGGCAGATCGCGGGCCATCTCGGACATCCGCTCGGCCGCTCGCTCGTAAAATCTCAGCACTCCGGAGTCCCAGTCGAGTTCGCAGAACGCGGTGATCCGGCGCAGGTTCTGCTCGGTCTCGATCACCAGGTCCTCGTATCGGATTTCGAGGTAGTGCTCGAGTCGTCGGCCGAGTCTTTGGGCACGCCGAACCCGCCGTGCCCAACCGGTCGCAACCTGTTCGGCCGAGGCCCGCTCGTCGTCGCCGAGGGTCCGCTTCCAACGCGACAAGGCGACGTCACGGCCATCGCGAATCACGTGGATGAAGCGCGCCTCGGGGAGCGCCTGCTCGATCTTTGCCATGTTGCGAACGTAGGCTGGGGTCTTCTCTCCGGTTCGCGGCTTGGCTTGGCGCTCGCCGTAAATCGCATAGAAGGCGCGCAGCGCGGCGCCGGCGTTGAACCGCGGCAGCGCGTTGAACCGCGCCAGGACCTCGGCTGGCTCGATTCCGAGGTCTCCCCACTGTCGAACCGATCGCATCACCTCAACCGCCGCCGCCGGGTCGGCGCCGCCGCCGATCGCGTCGATCAGGTCCGGTACGAAGTGGGTCTCTGGCGGGATCGCCAGCGCCGGGTGCGAGTCCAGCATCAGGCGCAGCATCGTCGTGCCGGAGCGGCCGACGCCGACGATCACCGGGAAGGCGGGGTGCTCGGCGTTGCCGCCTCGAGTGCGTCCAAACAGGGCCATCGCGGCTCAGGTTGGCAGATCGAGCTGGCTCGACGCGAGAAGCTCGCCGACCGCCGCGACGGTTTTTTGCCACGAAAGCTGTTCGCGCATGCGCCTCGTCCCGGCCTCGAGGGTGGAGCGAAGCTGGGGCTCGGCGAGCCGCTCGATCGCGGTGGTCAAGGCTGGGATGTCGACGGTTTTTGCCGCGATCCCGGAGTTGGTCTCGCCGTCGTGATGTGACGCGACCAAGAGGCCGCTGACCTCGTTCTCGATCAGTTCGTTCATCGGCGGATCGTCGTTGCAAACGATCGGCTGGGCGAACGCGATCGCCTCGTAGAGATGGAGGCCGAGACCTTCCCATCGAGCGGGCGCCATGCAGATGTCGGCGTCGGCGCACATCTGCAGGTGTCGCTCGGTCGGCAGGTCCTCGAGCACCAGTTCGATCCGCCGGTCGCTCGCTGCCGCTGTCTCCAAGAACCCCATCCGTCGCTCGATCTGGGCCTTGACTATCAGTCGCAGCTGGTCGCCGCGAGCGGCGCTGAATGCGGTGATGATCTCCTTGAATGGTTTGCGCTTGCCGAGTAGGCCAGCGTGGTAATGGAAGACGACGCGGCCATCGTCGGATCGATTCGGGGTGTAGGCGAGGTAATCGGGGTGGATCCCCCAGCGCAAGAACGGGGCATCGATTCCGAGGCCAGCGTAGCGATCGACCTCGGCTCGGGTCATCGAATAAACGAAATCGTAGGCGCGCTCGGTGTCGGCGACATGCTCGGTCGAGAAGCGCTCCCAGACGAATCGCCCGATCGTCCGAACCCCGCGCCTGCTCAGCGCCTCGATCGCGTCGAATTCGTAGTTTTGGTCAAAGAAGCAGGCGTCGAGTCGGTTTTCCGTTGCCCAGCCGACCAGCTCTTCGGCGGCAATAAAAAAGCTCGATGCAGACCGCACTCCCTGCTGGTCCCAGACATCGTCTCGGCGCGCCTCCTGCGGCATCGGAAAGCTCTCCTTGGTCGGGCGACCAAGCACGAAGGTCTCGTGACCAAGCTGATCAAGCGCCGCCCTGAGCTGGCGAGCAACAACGCCCTGGCCGCGGTTGAACCAAAAGGCGCAGATTCCGATTCGCATCGGCGCAAAGGTTAGACCGGAGGTTCTGGCCGCGCGTCGCGTCGCGTCGGATCATCGGCTTGATCTGGCTGATCTGGCTGGTTTGCTGTCGCGCTCGTTATCCGTTCGCGAAACTGTTCTAGCGCCCCTTGGCCGTTTGCGTTGCGGGATAGAAACGGAAGATGATCCCAGCCGAGAACGCGCTCAAGGAAGTGAGTTCCCCTCGCGTATCGATTGTCGCGAGGCGCATTTGAACCTTTGACTCCCGACACAGGCGTCAAGCGCCCGCGGCCGCCGGCTGGCCGATTGCGCCGATCAGCCGCAGTCCGTCGACCGAACCGGTCAGAGGGTCGACGGCGTGCTCGGGGTGCGGCATCAGGCCCATCACGTTGCCGGCGCGGTTGCAGATACCGGCGATTTCATTCAGTGAGCCGTTTGGGTTCTGATCGGCGGCGTAGCGCAATGTCACCTGGCCCGCTGCCTCGATTCGCTCGAGCAGCTCAGGGGGGGCGAAGTATCGGCCGGTGGTGTGCTTAACGGGGATTGAGAGGCGCTCTCCTGTGGCACATCCGGCGGTCCAACTGCAAGCGTTCGACGCGACGACGATCTCGGCCTGGCGGCAAAGGAAACGTAGTCCGCTGTTGGTCAGGAGGGCACCGGGAAGCAGGCCCGCCTCGCACAGAACCTGGAAGCCGTTGCAGATTCCGAGTACTGGGCCGCCGTCGGCGGCGAACCGAGCCACTGCCCGCATCGCCGGCGCAAACTGCGCGATCGCGCCGCAGCGGAGGTAGTCGCCGTAGGAAAACCCGCCGGGGACGATGATCGCGTCAACGTCGCCGAGCGAATCACGCTGGTGCCAGATCAGCTCGGCGTCGCCGACCCGGGTTGCCGCGGCCATCGCGTCGCGCTCGTCACACGAGCCGGGGAATTGGAGGATCCCGTAGCGCACCGTCGCGCTTAGTGCTCCCCGCCACAATTTCCGTCGCTATCGGGCGGCCCCGAACGCGCCTGACTGTGCCCACGATGCTCGCCGATGCGCTGCATCGACTTCGCTCGCGCGCTTGTCATCCACCCGCCTGACTCGCTCGATGATCGACGGAACTTGTGGCTGGGAGCACTTAGGCGTCCTCGCCGAGGATCTCGTAGTCCTCGATCAGCGGGTTCGCGAGTAGCTTGGCGCAGAGTTCGGGGAGCGAGGCAAGGTCGTCGGTTTCAAGTTCGACCAATCGGCCGATCCGGACATCGTGGACCCCCTCGAAGCCGAGCGCTGGCAGCGCTCGCTCGACCGCCTTGCCTTGGGGATCGAGGATCCCGTCCTTCGGTCGAATCAGCACCCGCGCTTTCACAGCGAGAAATCTAGCCTCCCGGCTCGTCGCTCGGCGCGCCCCCGATTAGCGCTTGCCGCCGCGTCGCCATCGGGCTACCGCAGCCAGTCGAGCCGGCCCCGCCGCCGCGACCGCCTCAGCCAACTCCGGGTAGCCGGCCGCCGCCACCGACCCGCCCGCGTCGAGCCGTCGCAGTGCCTCCGCCCAGCGCCGGTCCTCGGCGGAATAAGGCTGCTCTAGGGGCTTCACTTTCCCGGCCGCCCACTCAGCCACCGCGGCTGGCAGCTCGATCCCGCGGGCGGCGTAGATCCGACGTAGGACCCCCAGCGTGTCGACCCGCAACTGCTCATTTTGAACCAACAGATAGCGCTCGCCAAACAGGCGCTGTCCGGCTACGTGGGTCGAGTCGAAGTTCTCCTTCCAGACCATCAGAATCCGCTCATGGTTGGGGCAGGATAGGCGGGCCCCGAGCGCGTCTGAGAGCGGGCCGCTCGACCACAGCTTGCGCTTCTCGGTTTCGGAGAAGAATTGGTCGGCCTCTGGGTAGCGCCCTTCCCGCTTTGATCCGCGGCCGTGCATCATCGAGGCTGCGACCGCGCGCGGGTCGCGAACCATGTGGATCAGCAGGGCACCGGGATCGGCTTCCTTGAGGTCGGCGATCTTGGCCGACATCCGGGTGAACTTGATCGCCACCTCGCCAGCCCAAGGACGACGCGTACCCCCCGCACCCGGGTCGTGTTTCGAGCCGTCGCTGCGTAACAGCGAATCGAGGAAGCCGCGACAGTGCGCTGGCAGGTTTGGTTCGAGTTCAAGTCGGGGCCGTCGCGGGCCACCCCAGTTGAACTGATCGAGCGACAGTTCGGGGTGGACCTCGGCGGCGTAGGCGGCGCGTAACCCCCGAGTCTCGCTGAACGGGTCCTCCTGGCGGGCTCCACTGCCGCCGCCGGGAGTGTCCTTCTCCTCACGAAACGGCTCGTAGAAGCAGTGCAGTCCCGGGTCGGTGACCAGCGCGTCGTAGAGGATCGTGGTCCCGGAGCGGCGCATTCCCTGGATGAAGAGGGTCATCTTCGTGCGCAGGTTAGGAGATCGGTTCGGGATGACCGGTGCTCAGGCGAGCGGCGAGCCGGTCAGGAGCTCGAAGGCTTCGAGGTAGCGATCCCGGGTCCCCGCGACGACCTCGTCGGGCAGTTGCGGGGCGGGCGGGGAGTGATCCCAGCCAGCCTGATCGAGCCAGTCACGGACGAACTGCTTGTCAAAGCTGGCTTGGCCGCGGCCGGGTTCGTAGTCGGCGGCGGGCCAAAACCGCGACGAGTCCGGGGTTAGAGCTTCGTCGGCCAAGACGATCTCTTGATCGGGGGCGCCGCCGAACTCAAACTTGGTGTCGGCGATGATGATTTCGCGCTCGGCAGCGTGGGCGGCGGCATGGCTGTAGAGCGCAATTGAGACCCGGCGCAGCTCCTCCATCAGTCGTCGCGAACCGATGATCTCGCAGGCCCGTTCAAAGTCGATGTTCTCGTCGTGATCGCCAACCTCGGCCTTCGTCGCCGGGGTGAAGATCGGCTCCGGCAGCTTCGATGACTCGGTTAGTCCGTCGGGCAGTGCGATCCCGCAGACCGATTGCGATGCCTGGTACTCCTTCCAGCCCGAGCCGGACAGGTAACCGCGAACCACGCACTCGACCGGATACATCGTCAGTCTCTGCACCCGCAGGCCCCGCCCCGCCGCCGACTCCGGTACCGCCTGGGAGATCAGGTGGTTCGGGACAATCGAGGCGGTCTCGGCGAACCAAAAGACCGACAGCTGCGCCAGGACCCGTCCCTTGTCGGGAATCGGGTTCGGCATCACCACGTCATAGGCCGAGATGCGATCGGAGGCGACCATCACCAGCTCGCCGCTCCTACGATCGAGGTAAATCTCGCGAACCTTGCCGGATGCGAGCAGCTCGAGGTCTTGAGTTCCGTCGTCCATCGGTTCGCCACGCTAGCAATCGAGGCGCTTCGAACTACGATTCGAGCCGATGAGTGCACTCCCGCCCGGTCCAGCCATCTCGATGCCCCGCCAGACCCTTGAGCTTCTCCGCCGACCGATCCCTTTTTTAGAGGCGTCGCGGCAGCGTTTCGGGTCGACCTTCACGGTTCGGGTTGCCCGGGCGGGCGAACTCGTGATCGTCTCCGATCCGGGATCGATCAAGACCCTGTTTGGCGCCGATCGCGAAAACGAGTTGCCGCCGGGGCGAGCCGTTGTGCTCGAGCCGTTGCTCGGCCGCCGCTCGGTCTTGGTGCTTGAGGAGCCCGAACACATGCGAATGCGTCGGCTGATGCTGCCGCCGTTTCATGGCGAGCGAATGCGCGCCTACGGAGAGCAGATGGGCGCGATCACCCGGGAGGAGTTGGCTTCTCGACCGCCGGGCGAGGAGTTCCGCCTCCACACGGCGATGCAAGCGATCACCCTCGAGGTGATCTTGCGGATCGTTTTTGGAGTCGCGGCCGGGCAACAGCGGGAGCGGCTACGGGCGCTCTTGGTCGAGGTCTTGGAACTCACCCAGTCGGCCGCGGTCCAGGTCGCGGCGCTCGCGAGCCGCCGCTTCGGGCGTTTCGGTCCCTACGGCCGGGTGCTTGCGCTGCGGGCCCGGCTCGACGCGCTCCTGCTCGACTTGATCGCAGCGACCCGACGCGACCCCAAGCTCGACGAGCGTGACGACATCCTGGCCTTGCTGCTGAGCGCCCGTTTCGAGGACGGCACCGCGATCACCGACGACGAAGCTCGCGATCAACTCGTCACCCTGCTGCTGGCGGGTCATGAGACGACCGCGACCGCGCTCAGTTGGACGCTCGATCTGACCCTGCATCGCCCCGAAGTCAACGCGGCGGCGCGGGCGGCGGCGGCGTCGCCCGACGGCGATCGCTACCTCGACGCGCTCGCCAATGAAGCGCTGCGGCTGCGACCGGTCGTCCCGATGGTTGGTCGTCGCATCCAAGCAGCGATGGAAATCGGCGGTCGCACCCTCCCCGCCGAGACCAACGTGATGCCGTCGATTTGGTTGACTCACACCGATCCGGCCGTCTTTCCCGACCCGCATCAGTTTCGTCCCGAGCGTTTCCTTGACACCGCTCCCGAGACTTATTCGTGGATTCCGTTTGGCGGCGGCACTCGCCGCTGCCTCGGCGCCGCCTTCGCGCAATTCGAGATGCGGGTGGTCTTGCGCGAGTTGTTCACTGCGATCGAGCTGGAATCGCTTGGCCCCGAGGAGGCGATCGTCCGCCGCAACGTCACCTTCGCCCCGCGCGATGGGGTTCGGGTTCGGCCGGTGCGATGATCCGCCGATCTGCGAGGCTGTGGCGATGAGTGGTGAGCGGGTTGACGGTGGCGAATCGGTAACCGCGGAGGGTTTGGAGGCGCTGCGCCGCGAGATTGAGGAGCTTGAGGGCGCTGGCCGCCGCGCGATGGCGGAGCGGATCAAGGCGGCGCGTGAACTCGGCGACTTGAAGGAGAACGCCGAGTATCACATCGCCAAGGATGATCAGGCGCACCTTGAGACCAAGATCAAGCGGCTGCGGCAGCGCCTGCGCAACGCGGTGGTGGTCGAGGTCGACGCCGCCGAGCAGAGCTTTGGGTTCGGCCGCACCGCCGAGGTGGTAGAGGCTTCAAGCGGCGAAGCCAAGACCTGGACCCTGGTCGGTCGGGCCGAGGCCGACTTCGCGGCGGGCAAGCTCTCGATCGAGTCCCCGGTCGGTGCCGCCCTCGCCGGTGCAGCGGTCGGGGAGACCGTCAGCGTCGAAACTCCGCGCGGGACCCGCTCCTATCGGGTCCAGCGACTCCTCTAACTGACGTTCCGCAGGTCCGACTTTGAGCCCGAGCAACTATAACCGCGGGCATACGGGGCCGATTCCAGTCGCGGATGCGCCGCCGCCGCAAGCCCGCAATAGCAGCGCTATTCCGGCCTCCCGTCGTCACCGCCCCGCTCGCTTCCCGACCGCTCGCGCCGTTATTTTCGCGCGAGTGCTAACGCGCCTGCAACGCGTCCATTCCGACGATCGAGGCGATCGCCAGTCTGCGGTCGAGCACTCGTGTCGGGTCGGCGGTGAGGTCGATCTCGTAGATGTCGGTCAGCTTGAAGCGGCGTCGACGGTTGATCCCGATCTGCTCTTCGCCGTGCAGGAACTCGAAGTCGTAGGCGATTGGCAGCCAATCGGCGTAGTCGCCGATGTAGGGGACGAATCCGACCAAGCGCCGAAACAGCGCCTTGCCCAGACTGTGCTCGCGGGCGGTCGCGACCTCGGTCCCGGAGCCGTCAAAGATCGTGTATGTCGAGCGCAGCAGCGACTTTCCGAAGACCTTTTGGATTTCGCCCAGCTTGCTTCCGTCCGCCAGGGTGACGTCGTAGCGGGCGCGCGGGTCAAACCGGCTCCGGGCCAAAATTCGCATCAGCTCCTGCTGCTTGCTCTCGTCGGCAAAGAAGCGGATGTCCTCTTTGAACTTGAAGCGCGCCTGCTCGACAAAGCAAAACGGCGTGCCGTCGTCGTCCTCGCCCTGTGGGATCGAGAATTGGTAGCGGTTGATCACCAAGGTGAACTTCTGGCGGAGAACGAACTTGTCTTCGTTTTGAATTGTTTCGAACATTCGGCCCTACTCTGCCAGACCGGCCAGCCGTTTGAAAACGACATCGGAGTTGTGCAGGTAGGCGGCGGGGTCGAAGGCCGCGTCGAGACGATCATCTCGGTGCCAACCCGGGCGTCGAGATGCTGCATGTAGTCTGAGCCGCGGCGGGAGCCCAGTAGAGTGGCAGGATCGGGGCTGAGGAGAACACGGAGCCGTCGGGCAGAGGCAAGCGTCGGCGGGTCGGATGGCACCGCGCGGCCGTCGGCGGGATGTGGGAGCAGCTCGGTGAGCTGCAGTTCGCACAACTCTGCGCCGCCGGGCTCGAGCCGCACCACAGCCTGCTCGACATCGGCTGCGGAAGCCTTCGCGGGGGGATCCACTTCATTCGCTACCTCCAGCCGGGCAACTACACCGGGATCGATCGCGACCGAGGCCTGATCAAGGCTGGCGCCGAGGTCGAGCTGCCGGCAGCCGGGCTCGACTCGTCGCGCTGCCGACTCGAGGTGATGGACGACTTCGACTTCCCATCGCTCGGCCGCAAGTTCGACTTCGCACTCGCGCAGTCGGTGTTCACCCACTTGCCGCTAAATAGCGTGCTTCGCTGCCTGATCAACGTCCGCGCCGTTCTCGAGCCGAGCGGCGCGCTGTATGCGACCTACCTCCCCAATGACCGCGGGGTCGGCTATCTAGGAACGATCGAGCACCACCCCGGCGGGATCTCCACGTGCATGGACTCCGACCCCTTCCACTACCCCTTCGATGTCCTCGCCTGGGCCGCCGATCGGGCCGACCTCACCGCAACCGACCTCGGCGACTGGAGTCATCCGCGCGCACAGAGGATGGCCCGGTTTGGGATCGCGGCGCCAGGCGCCCGGCCCCCCGGCTAGGAGATGAGCCGCCTCCACGAGGCCGCCGCCGCGACCGAGATCCCGGCGCTGTCTCGAACATTCGGCCCTACTCTGCCAGCGCGGTCAGCCGTTTGAAAACGACATCGGCGTTGCGCAGGTAGGCGGCGGGGTCGAAGACCGCGTCGAGATCGAGGTTGATCGCGGCGGTTTCAAGCTCGGCGCGCAGCAGGGCTCGGAAGTCGCTGCGCTGATCCCAGGCGCGCTGGGCGTTCTGCTGGACCAATCGGTAGGCGTCGTCGCGGCTCATCCCGCGGTCGAGCAACGCGGTCAAAGCCCGCTGGCTGAAGACAGCGCCGTAGGTGAGCCCGAGGTTCTCCCGCATCCGTTCGGTGTGCACGATCATCTCG
The DNA here is from genome assembly GCA_023251975.1 of bacterium. GTDB lineage: Bacteria > Actinomycetota > Thermoleophilia > Solirubrobacterales > 70-9 > JAHEXU01. Next base: position 14,122 of record JAHEXU010000022.1, read on the forward strand.
GTGCCAACCCGGGTGCCGAGATGCTGCATGTAGTCGAGGCCGATCGTCGCGTCCGGCAGGATCACCCGCTCGGCGCCGGAGTGCGAGATGTCGCGTTCATGCCACAAAGCGACGTTTTCGAGTCCCGCTTGGGCGTAACCGCGCATCACCCGCGCCAGCCCGGTAATTCGCTCGGTTGTGATCGGGTTGCGCTTGTGGGGCATCGCCGAGGAGCCCTTCTGCCCCTTCCCAAACGGCTCCTCGACCTCCCCTATCTCAGTCCGTTGCAGGTTGCGTATCTCGGTGGCAAATCGCTCTAACCCGGCCGCTGCGAGCGCGCAGCAGCTCAGGACCTCGGCGTGACGGTCGCGTGGCACCACCTGGGTCGAGGCGTTCTCGCAACGCAGGCCGAGCGAATCCATCACCCGCGCCTCGATCGTGGGCCCCAGCGAGGCGTAGGTGCCGACCGCGCCGGAAAGCTTCCCGACCGCCGCCTCGGCGAAGGCGTTCTCGAGCCGCTTCAGGTTGCGGTCGGCCTCGAAGGCAAACCCGGCGAGGCGCAGCCCGAAGCTGGTCGGCTCGGCGTGAATCCCGTGGGTCCGCCCGATGCAGACCGTTTCGCGATGCCGTAGCGACTGCTCGATCAGGGCGTCGCGGTAGCCACGCGCCCCCGCGGTGAGCAACTTCCCGGCGGCGACCAGCTGGACCGCGAGGGCGGTATCTAGGACATCCGAGGAGGTGAGTCCGTAGTGCAGCCAGCGGCCCTGGTCGCCGATTGACTCCTGCACCGTGTCGACGAAGGCGGCGACATCGTGGTTGGTGATCCGCTCGCGTTCGGCGACCGCCTCGACGCTGAAGCTTGCCCGGGCTCGGCACTCGACGGCCGCTTCGGCGGGCGCTATTCCTTCGCCGACAAGCGCGTCAACCACTGCGAGCTCGACCGCGAGCCAGCCCTCGAGCTTGCGCTGCTGGGTCCAGATTGCCCCGATTTCGGGGCGGGTGTAGCGGTCGATCATCAGGCGGTTTGGATGATCCGAGCCGCCAGCAGGCCGGCGTTCTTGGCGCCGTCGATCCCGACCGCGGCGACCGGCACCCCCGGTGGCATCTGGGTGATCGAGAGCAGCGCGTCGATCCCGCCGAGCGTTCCGGCGGCGATCGGGACCCCGATCACCGGCAGCGCCGTGTGGGCGGCGGCGACCCCGGGTAGGGCGGCGCTGAGGCCAGCACCGGCGATGATCACCCGGAGGCCGCGCATCTGGGCAGCTTTGCAGTATTCGACGACGGTGTCGGGGGTGCGGTGGGCGCTCATCACTCGGACCTCGTAGGTGATCCCGGCATCGGCAAGCGCCGCTCCGGCGGGCTGCATCTTCGCCTTGTCGGAGGCCGAACCCATGATGATCCCGACCAGCGGTGAGTCGACCTCGATCTCGGCAAACATCGTCTCGACATCGGGCATCGTCGCAAGCCCCGGGTTGGCTTCGGCTTCGCTCACTGTGGGTTCCTCTCTTGGCTGGCTTCGCGGTGCCGCGCGACGGCGCGGGCCGCAATGTCGGTGCGCATCTGGCGCCCCTCGAAGTTGATCAGCGCTGCCGCCGCGTAGGCGGCGTCGCGGGCGGACGCCGGGTCGGGTCCGAGCGCGGTCACGTTGAGGACGCGCCCGCCCGCGGTCACGATCGATCCGTCGCGCTCGGCGGTCCCGGCATGCACGACCTCGGCACCACGGCCCGCCGCCTCGGCGAGGCCGCTGATTGGGTCACCGCTCGATCCCGACTCGGGATATCCGGCCGAGGCCAAGACCACGGTGACCGCCCAGTCATCGTCGAATTCGGCCGCGACGCCGGCGAGGCCGCCCGGGGTTCGCGATGCCAGGCAGAGGGCGACGAGGTCGGAGCGCAAGCGCGGCAGCACCGTCTGCGTCTCGGGGTCGCCGAAGCGAGTGTTGAACTCGAGCACCTTGGGACCGTCGGCGGTCAGCATCAGACCCGCGTAGAGGACGCCGTGGAACGGCGTGCCGCGGCTCGCCATCAGATCGACGATTGGGCGATGGATGAGGTCGGTCAGGCGCTCGAGCGCCGCCGGATCGACCCCGGGGACCGGCGAGTAGCTGCCCATGCCGCCAGTGTTAGGACCGGCGTCGCCGTCGAAGATCCGCTTGTAGTCCTGCGCCGGGGCGAGTGGGACGACGTTCTTGCCGTCGCACAACGCCAGCAGCGTAAGTTCCTCGCCAGCCAGGTGTTCTTCGATCACGACCTCGGTCGGGCCGAACCGCCGCTCGGTAAAGAAGACCGCCAGGGCGGCGCGGGCCTCGGCGATATCGGAGGCGATGATCACGCCCTTGCCTGCCGCCAGGCCGTCGGCTTTCAATACGACCGGGTAGCTCTGCTGCGCCAGCGCCGATTCTCCCTCGGCCAGGCTTCGCACCACGCGGTAGTCGGCCGTCGGTACACCCGCGTCGAGCATCGCCCGCTTGGCAAACGCCTTCGATCCCTCGAGTTGCGCGCCCGCCGCGCCCGGGCCGAAGGCCGCGATCCCGGCCGCCTCGAGCTCGTCGACTGCGCCCGCCACCAGTGGCCCCTCGGGACCGATCACGACTAGGTCGACCGCTTCGTCGCGGGCCAGCGCGACGATTGCCGCCGGGTCGGCGAGGTCAAGCGGTAGGCAGCGGGCATCGGCCGCGATCCCGGCGTTACCGGGCGCGCACAGCAGCTCTGGGTTTTTCGGGGAGCGGGAGAGAGCGCGGACAATCGCGTGCTCGCGACCCCCGCCCCCGACGACGAGGATCTTCATGCCCGCCTACCTTGACGGCTGCGCTCAGATCAGGTCGGCAAGCCGCTCGACCGGGATCGCGCACATCGTCTCGTTGACGGTGGTGCCACGTGAGCCGAGCTCGATCGAAACCTTGGCCATCGTCTCGGCATCGGGCGCCTCGACGACACTGACAAAGTCGTATTGCCCCAGGGTCCCCCACTGCTGCAAAACCTTGACGCCGAGCTGCTCGACCTCGCGGTTGACTTCCGCGGCACGCCCCGGATTGTTTTTCAGGGTCTTGACCCCGTTGGCGGTGAGCCGGGTCAGCAAGATGAAGTTGGGCATCACGTACTCCTTCGCTGGGCGGGTGCTGGTTGTCGTCAGTTTACTGTTTGGGCGCGACGCCGAGTGGGTCGGCGAGGCCGGGGTCGTCGTTCGCCGGTCTGACTGCGATTCCGATGATCAATTCGCGGGCGATCGGAGGCAGCGCTGGCAGCTCGGTTGTCGTCAACTCGGCCAGTTCCAGTCCCGAGGCTCGGATGGTTGCCGCGGTGTCGCGATTGCAGTGGCAGCCGTGGCCACAAACGAACCACGGTCCGTGCAGAAGGTCTTGAAAGCGCGCCCGCCTCCGGTCGGCCGAGCGGACGTGCTCGCAGAATAAGAAGTTGCCGCCGGGTCGCAGGACCCGTCTTACCTCGGCCAGCGCCGCCGCCGGATTTTCGATCGTGCAGAGCACGAGGGTTCCGATGACGGTGTCAAAGTGGCCGTCATCGAACGGCAGCGCCTCGGCGTCGGCTCCAATCAGGGTCGCGACGGTCGCGGCAGACCCGGCGGCTTGGGCTGATCGCTCCGCCTCGATTCGAGTTCGAGCCTGCGCCGCCATCGGCTCGAATGGCTCGCTCAACACCAGCTCGGTGACCGTTGCCGGGTAGAGGCTGAGGTTGAGCCCGGTGCCAGCGCCGATCTCAAGCGTCCGCCCGGTCGCTGGCGCGAGGGTTCGGGCGCGGAGTTCGGTGAGGCCGCGCCGTTGCGCTCGGTCCATCACCCGGTCGTAGGTAAACGCCATCACCCGACCGGATGTCGCGTCGAAGATTCGTCGGGTGGTCGGCTTCATCGGTGGATCCAATCAGGGGCGCAGCAGCGCGTCAAGGTCGGCGACCGTATTTGACCAGGCGAGCCGCTCGCGGGCAGCGCGGGCTCCGGCGCTGAGCTCGCTCAGCAGCTCGGGATCTCGAATCCGCGCGATCGCCGCCGCCAGCGCCTGTTCGTTTGGCCGGAAGCCGGTGATCCCGGAGCGAGCGGTTCCGTCGGCGATGCCCGCAACCAGGAGGCCGTTTTCGCCGTCGCGAACGACCTCGTTCATCGGCGGGTTGTCGTTGCAGATGATCGGCAGTCCGAGCGCCGTCGCCTCGTAGAGATGGAGCCCGAGGCCCTCCCAACGTGACGGCGCCAGGCAGACATCGCAGGCGGCGAAGCCGCGTAGATGTCGATCGGTCGGCAGGTCATCCCAGATCACCTCGATCCGGCTGTCGCGCCAGGTCAGCTTGCGAATCTCCCAGCGCCGCCGTTCGACCTGGGCCTTGAAGGTGAGGCGAATGTCGCGGCCTTTGACCGACGAGAAGGCCGCGATCACCTGCTCGAACGGCTTTCGCTTCGACATAAATCCGCCCGGGAAGGTGAACCGAATCGGTGCCCGCCGAGGTCGCTCGTCTTCGGCGTATTCAAAGGGCGACGGGTGGCACCCCCAGCGGACTCGCGGACTCTCGATCCCGAACTCGGCGTAGCGCTCGCGCTCGCACCCGGTCAGCGAGTAGATCGTCTCGAAGGCGCGTCCGGCGGGCTCAACGTGTTGCGCCGAGAAGTGCTCCCAGACAAACCGTCCGATGGTTCGAATTCCGTTCGCACGCAGTCGCTCAACCTCCTCGAAGCCGTAGTTCTGATCGAACATTACGATCTCGGGGCGGGTCGCATCGGACCATCGTTGATAGTCGTCCCAGGGGATCTCGTAGGCGGATGCCTCGCTCACTCCCGGCTGGTCCCAGACATCGGAGCGGTCGACCCAAGAGGGGCGGATGTTGGTCGCGCGGGTCGGTCGGGCCAGCACGAAGGTGTCGTGACCGAGTTCGTCGAGGGCGCCGCGGAGCTGCCGCGCGACCACGCCTTGACCTCGGTTGAACCAGTAGGCAACGATTCCGATTCGCATCAGTGGGCGCATTCAAGCGCGACCGCGCTGACGAAGTCGGGTCGGCGCCGTCGCGGCTGGTAGAACCCGACGATGCGCCAACCGCGAATCGTCGGGCTCGGTGGCTCGCTGAAGGAGCCCTCGAGCAGCCTGTCGGCGCTCGAAGCGGCCCTTGCGGCCTGTCGTGAGGCCGGTGCGGAGACCGAGATTCTGCGGATCGGGTCGCTCGACTTGCCGCTTTACGCACCGGGTATCGAGCCGACCGCCGACGCGGTTCGCCTCGCCGAGTCGGCGGCAGCCGCCGACGGCTTGATCTGGTCGAGTCCGCTCTATCACGGCTCGATTTCCGGCTCGTTCAAGAACGCGGTCGATTGGTTGCAACTGATCGCCGACCGCGATCCTCCTTACCTGAGCGGCAAACCGATTGGGCTGATTGCTACAGCCGGAGGAGTCCAGGGCCTGCAAGCCGTCAATACGATGGACTTCGTGGTTCGCGCCCTCCGCGGCTGGTCGGTTCCGCTCGTAATTCCGGTCGCCCGCGCCTCGCAGGCTTTCGCCCGCGATGGCACGATCACCGATCCGGCGGTCGCGGAGCAACTTCGCTCGCTTGGGGTCGAGGTGGTGCGGGCGGCGCGCCAGTTGGCTGACCGGGGTTCATGCGATTACGCGCAGCACCGATCTGGGGCCGATTCGCTCGATATCTGAGCACCTCTGGACCCGGCTGCATGGCGTCGGGCCCCCCGGTAGGGGGCCCCAAACTCTGCTCGGTGGACCTCGGCTTTGTCGATTCGGCTGAGAGCTGGCTTAAAGCGCCGCGCGCCGTCGCAAAGCTCCGCCGCGTCGGCGCGAGACCTCGAGCAGCAGGCCCCAGGTGAGGAGTAGGCCGGCGAGCACGCCGGTGATCTTCGAGCCAGCAATCTTGACGACGGTGTCGCCAAGTTTGGAACCGGCGTTCTGGAGCAGGTCGGTCACTCTGCGCCCGATCGATCCCGGCCCGGTGGTGCCCGGTGCGCTTGGTTGCGCAACGCTCGCGGCCTGCGATCGGGCTGCGAGCGTCGCGATGCCCTCGGTTCGGTCGGCGGCGTGGGTCGTACCGCTAGATCTTGCCGACCCCCGGCGCTGCCCGTTCGGCTCGCGAAGGTTGCGGCCGGCCAGTTGTTTGATCGGGGAGGCGGCGAGGCTGTCGTCGACCGGGTCGGGGTCGTTGGATCCCAAAAAGTTCTCATCGCCACCGTCATCGCCACCGTCGTCGGGCGGCGGCGGGTCAGAACCGCCGGTCAGGACCCGGTTCAGGGTTCGCTCAACGACATGGTCTGTCCCGTCGACGGCGCTGCCGACGGACGTAGTGAGGGCGCCGGCGGTGCCGTCGAGTTGCGCGCCAGCCGCGCCTCCGTTGCCGACGGGATCGAGTCCCGCGTCTACCAGCGCGGCCTGCGCCTCCTGGGCGGGGAGAGTCAGCGCACCGATTGCGAGCAGGGTCGATGCGGTACGAGCCTTCGGAGCCATCGCTTTTAGGGTCGGCGCTGCCGTCCGCTGGCTTTAGGGAACGGCTTGGAGTTGGACGCAGCGGCTCGTCATCTAGCCTGCGGGCATGGGAGAACAGCAACCCGACGGCCGGATCGTCCTGTTTGGCGCTACCGGCTATACCGGTCGTCTGACCGCTCAAGAGCTGGTGAGGCGCGGCGCCAGGCCCGTCTTGGCCGGACGCAACCACCAGCGCCTGCGGGCGCTTTCCGACGAACTCGGCTGCGACCTCGAGTGCGCGGGCGCCGACATTGCCGATCCGGCGAGCGTCCGGGCGCTGCTGCGCCCGGGTGATCTGATGTTGAGCACGGTTGGGCCGTTTACCCACTGGGGTGGGCCCGCGATCGAGGCGGCGATCGAGGCGGGCTCGGTTGCTTATCTGGACTCAACGGGGGAGCCGGGGTTCATCCGCCGCGTCTTCGAGCACTACGGGCCCGCGGCGAGCGCGGCCGGGGTGCCGTTGATGACCGCGATGGGATACGACTGGGTCCCCGGCAACCTGGCGGCTGCCCTGGCGGTCCGAGAGGCCGCCGGGGAAGCGAGCACCGTCGAGGTCGCATATTTCTTGACCGGCGGCGGAGGCGGCTACAGCGGTGGCACGATGGCGTCAACCCTCGCCTCGATGACCGAGCCCGGTTTCGGGTTCGAGGGGGGAGCGATTCGACGGCGGCGCAACGCCCAACATCTCCGAACTTATGAGCTGCGCGGCCGCAGCCGACCCGCGGTCTCGATCGCTTCGTCGGAGCACTTCGCGCTGCCGCCGCAGTTTCCCGAGCTGCGCGACGTTGAGGTTTTTCTCGGTTGGTTCGGCTCGAACAGCCGACCGCTCCAGATCGGTTCGGCGGCGATCGATTTGTTCGCGAGGGTTCCGGGTGCCCGGGCCGGAATCGGCGCCCTGGTTGGGCGGGCGGCCAAGCCCTCCAGCGGTGGCCCGGATGAGGCCGCGCGGGCCGGGTCGGGGTCGTATGTGATGGCGAGGGCCCGCGATCGCAGCGGCGAGGCGCTCGCCGAGGTTCATCTTCAGGGGGTCAACGGCTACACCTTCACGGCGGCGTTCTTGGCCTGGGCGGCGATCGAGGCGCTGAGCGGGGGTGTCGACGGGGACGGCGCGCTCGGCCCGACGGCGGCGTATGGGATCGATCGCCTCGAGGTGGGCGTCGAATCGGCAGGGATGGTGCGATGCGCCACGCCGCCCGGCTGATCGCGTTGCTTTTGCTTGTGCTGTGCGCCGAGGCGGCGCCGGCGCTCGCCCAGCAAAGCGCCGCGCCGCGCCCCTTGCCGCCGAGTAGCAGCGCGGCCGCCGCAGGGGCGAAGCGGTGGCAGGCCCGCTACCCGCCGGCACCGCGGGCCCGGGTTCGTCCTGACGGCCGGCGCGATCACAACCCCGGCCGGGGTTCGGCAGCTTCGGCAACGCCGCTCAGAAATCGTCGGGTCGTCGCCTTTTATGGCTCGCCTGCGATGCCGAGCACGATTGTCGGGCGGCTCGGTCCCGGTGAGGTGACGAAGCGGCTTCGTCGTCAGTCCGCCCGCTACCGCTCTCGCCGCGGCCCGCGGGTGGTTCAGGCGTTCGACCTAGTCGCCACGCTCGCGACCGCCGACCCCGGCAGATCGGGGCTCTACCGGGCCCGGCTCAAGTCGCGGCTGATCGACCGCTACCTCTCGCTGGTCCGCAAGAAGCTCGGCAAACAGGCGCGACTGGTCCTCGATATCCAGCCCGGCCGCGCTCGCTTGATCGATGAAATCAAGAACCTAAAGCCGTTCCTCAACAAAACCCGGGTCGATATCGCGATCGATCCGGAGTGGAACGTCGGCCCGCATGGGACTCCGGGTCAGGATCAGGGATCGATCAAGGCCGCCGAGGTCAACCGGCTCAGTGGCTGGCTCGATCAGTTCATCGCCGAGCGCAAGTTGCGGCCACGGATGCTGGTGATCCATCAGTTCCGCGAGGCCTCGGTCGGCGACGGTCGGATCCTTAACCGCGACAACGTCGAGATCGCCTTCTCGAACGACGGTATCGGCACTCGCGCCGCCAAGTTCAGCGGCTACGTCGCCCTTGCCTATCGGCACTTCGTCAACGGTTTCACGATCTTCTATCGGCTTGACGAGCGGCCGCTTGCAACGCCCGATCGGGTCAGTCGCCTCAAGCCGCATCCCGGCTTCGTCCTTTACCAGTGAGGCCGCGCCTCGGAGCCCCCCGGGTACGATCAGGCCGCAATGTCGCAGGCTGACGAACTTCTCGCCAACAACGTCGAATATGCCGCCGCCTTTCCGGCCGGGCATCTTGATGTCGCCCCGTCGCGGCGTCTCGCGGTCATCACCTGCATGGATTCTCGGCTCGATGTCTTCGGGCTGCTCGGCCTCGAACTCGGCGAGGCCCACGTGATTCGAAACGCTGGTGGAATCGTCAGCGACGACGTGATCCGCTCGCTGGCGATCTCGCAGCGGTTGCTCGGCACCACCGAGATCATCGTCATTCAGCACACCGATTGCGGGATGTTGAAGGTCACCGACGACGGCTTCAGGGCGACCCTGCTGAAGGCGTCCGGGGTGGCGCCGACCTTTGCGATCGAGTCGTTCACGGACCTTGACGGCAATGTCCGCCAGTCGCTGGAGAGGCTGCGCAAGTCCCCCTTCCTGATCGCGCCCGATGCGGTTCGCGGTTTCGTCTGCGATGTCGACCTCGGCGTCCTGCGCGAAGTCGACTGATCGGGCCGGCACCGCCCTCCGACCGCCGACGCCAAGTGCCCCGCGCAAGAATAAGTGCGGCTTTACGCGGCCGATTACCGTCGCGGATGCACCGCCGCCGTGAGGCCGCAATAGCGCTGCTATTCCGGCCTCACGCCGCCGCCGCCCCGCTCGATCTTCGACCGTCTAAATCGAGCACTTATTCTTCCGCGGGCCCTACCCGGCCGACCCGACGCGATCTGGCCAGCCAGCCGCGGCCCCGTCGCCAGCCAAGATCAATTCCCCGTCGGATGCGTCAATCTGGACCGTATCGCCCTCGCCGAAGCGGCCTTCGAGCAGCGCCGACGCCAATTGGTCGATCAAGCGGCGCTGGATCACCCGCTTCAGCGGGCGGGCCCCGTAGGCCGGGTCGTAGCCGAGGTTGGAGAGCAGGGTCCGGGCGTCGGCGCTCAGCTCGAGCCTGAGACCGCGTTCGGCGACTCGGTTGGTCAACAGCGCCACCTGCAGGTCGACGATGCGGTCGATCTCGGCGCGACTTAGCCGGTGGAAGATCACCGTCTCGTCGATTCGGTTCAGGAACTCGGGTTTGAACGTCTCGGTCAGGACCGTTTCGACCCGGGCCCGCATCTGCTCGTCAATTGACTCCGAAGCGATCGTGTGCGAACTGACGTTCGAGGTCATGATCAGGATTGTGTTGGCGAAGTTGACGGTGCGCCCCCGGCCGTCGGTCAGTCGGCCGTCGTCCATGATCTGAAGCAACGTGTTGAATACGTCCGGGTGCGCCTTTTCGATCTCGTCGAGCAGTACGACCGCGTAGGGTCGGCGCCGCACCGCCTCGGTCAGCTGGCCGCCCTCGTCGTAGCCGACGTAGCCGGGCGGCGCCCCAATCAGTCGGGCGACCGAATGCTTCTCCATGTATTCGGACATGTCGATCCGGACGATCGCCGCCTCGGAATCGAAGATGAACTCGGCCAGGGCCCGAGCTAGCTCGGTCTTGCCGACGCCGGTCGGGCCGAGGAACAGGAAGCTGCCGATCGGGCGCTTCGGATCACCGAGTCCGGCCCGCGAACGCCGTAGCGCGTTGGCGACGGCCGAGACCGCTTCGTCTTGGCCGATCACTCGCTCGTGCAGCCGCTGCTCCATCGAGATCAACTTCGCGACCTCGCCTTCGAGCAATCGCGAAACTGGGATTCCGGTCCACTTCGCGACCACCTCGGCGACATCGCCCTCGCGAACCTCCTCGGTCAGGATTGAGCCACCTTCGGAATGGAGCGCCAGCAGCCTCTGCTCCGACTCGGCAACGGTCCGCTCGAGGGCGGGAATCCGTCCGTAACGAAGCTCGGCGGCGCGCTCTAGGTCGGTTGCCCGCTCGGCCTGCTCGGCATCTCTGTGCGCCTCCTCAAGCTCTGCCTTGGCCCCCTTTATCGCTTCGATCGCCCGCTTCTCGGTCTGCCAGCGCGCCTTCATCTCGCCTGCCGTCTCGCCGAGGTCGGCGAGTTCGATCTCGATCGCCCCGAGTCGTGACTTCGAGGCCGGATCGGTCTCCTTGCCGAGCGCTTGCCGCTCGATCTCAAGCTGTTGGATCCGCCGGTCAACCTCGTCAATTTCGACTGGCGAGGACTCGATTTCCATTTTCAGCCGCGATGCGGCCTCGTCGATCAGGTCGATCGCCTTATCGGGCAGGAAGCGATCGGCGATATAGCGCTCCGACAGGGTCGCGGCCGCGACGATCGCCGGGTCTGCGATCCGGACACCGTGATGGACCTCGTAGCGCTCCTTGAGCCCGCGCAGGATCGCAATCGTGTCGGCGATGTCGGGCTCGGCGACCGCCACCGGCTGGAATCGCCGTTCCAGCGCCGCGTCCTTTTCGATCTGCTTGCGGTACTCGTCGATCGTCGTCGCCCCAAGCGCCCTCAGCTCGCCCCGCGCCAGCATCGGCTTCAGTAGGTTCGCCGCGTCGACCGATCCCTCGGCCGCCCCGGCACCGACGATCGTGTGCAACTCGTCGATGAACAAGACGATCCGCCCCGCCGCCGCCTGCACCTCCTTGAGGACTCCCTTGAGCCGCTCTTCGAACTCGCCGCGATACTTCGACCCCGCCAGCAGGCTGCCAATGTCGAGGGCGATGACGCGGCGATCGCGCAGCGATTCCGGGACATCACCGGCGACGATCCGACGTGCCAGGCCTTCGACGATCGCGGTCTTGCCGACGCCCGGCTCCCCAATCAGGACCGGGTTGTTCTTGGTTCGGCGCGACAGCACCTGGATCACCCGGCGGATCTCCTCGTCGCGTCCGATCACCGGGTCGAGCTTGCCCCGCTCGGCCTCAGCGGTCAGGTCGCGGCCGTACTTTTCGAGCGCGCCGATCGAATCCTCGGGGTTCGGCGTCGTCACCTTGTGGGGCCCGCGAACCTCGGCGATCGCCTTCAGCAGCAATTCGGGATCCGGCAGGATCGCGGCGAGTTCGGATTGCTTTGCCGCCATCGCCAGCAGCAGGTGTTCGGTCGAGACGTACTCGTCGCCGAGCGCCGCCATTTCCTTCTCGGCGCGCCGCAGTACGCCCAGGAACGCCGCTCCCGGACGGGGCTCGTCGGCGCCGGACAGGGTCGGGAGTCCGGCGATCGCGGCTTCGACCCGGGCTCCGATTGCGGCCAGGTCGGCCGACAACTTGTTGAGGACAGCAGGGACCAGGCCGTTGGGCTGTTGCAGCAGAGCCGACAGTAGGTGCGCTGGGGCAATCTCGCTGTTTTGGCTCGAGGCGGCAAGCGCCAGCGCGCCGCCGATGGCTTGCTGGGACTTGAGGGTGAGGCGGTCGGGCTGCATCGTTGGCCAAACGCTACAGACCTAACTCCGGCGTGTCAAGAAATCTATTGCCAGTCGACTGAGATCATCCGCCGTGATGCTTGCGCACGATCTTGATACGGACCGGCTGCGGCGGCTTTGGCGGCGCAGGAGGGGCCGGCCTCGGCGGCCCGCCGCCGCGTGCCTCGTAGGCGCCGTAGGGGACCATCTCGGCCCGAGAGGAGCGACGGACCCGTTCCACCTCGGCCGCCATCCTCCGCTCCATCTCCGCCGCACGCTCGCGCATCGCATCAAGCTCGGCGCTCATTCGTCGCACCTCGGCCTCCAACTCCAAGACCGTCTCGACCCCGGCCAGGTTGAGCCCGCCGTCCGCGGTCATCTCCTGGATTCGCAGCAACCGATCGACATCGGCCTGCGAATAAAGGCGGGTGTTCTTGGCCGAACGCTGTGGGGTGATCAGACCTCGCGCCTCGTACATCCGCAGCGTTTGCGGGTGCATCCCCGACAGCTCGGCCGCCACCGAGATCATGAAAACGCCTCGAATTCGCCCCGGCCCGCTCATCGCCTGCCCGCCTGCGCGGTCGACTTCGCCGCTGTCGCGAGGATCTTCGCCCGCGGCTCGTATCCGGCCAGCGCCGCGGCCAGTTCGTCGATTGCGCTGGCGGTGGCGCGATCACCCTCGGTCGGAATTTCGATCTCGAGTCGGTAATGGATGTCCGTACGCTCGCGCTTGCCCGGAACCGCCGGTCCCTCGCCGCGCAGCCGCTGCACGGTGGCGTGCTTGGTTCCGGGCGCGATTTTGATCCGCTTGGTTCCATCCAGGGTAGGAACCTCGACGGTCGCGCCGCGAATCGCCTCGGGGATTGTGATCGGCACCACCACCTCGAGGTTGCCGTCGTCGCGGCGCTTGAAGACCGGAGAGGCCTCGACCCGGGTGGTGACATAGAGGTCGCCGGCAGCGCCGCGACGTGGACCGTCGTCGCCCCGTCCGCTGAGCCGAATCCGGGCGCCGTCGCCAACCCCGGCCGGAATCTTCACTCGGTATCGCTTTGTCTGTCGGGTTAGGCCGCTGCCGCGGCACTGGCTGCAAAGGTCCTCGATCATCTCGCCGCTGCCCGAGCAGCGTGGGCAGGGCTGGCTGATTGAGAAGAGACCCTGATTTTGCGAATCGTGGCCGCTGCCGTCACAGCGGCTGCAGCGGGTCGGCAGGCTCGGCGGATTCGCCCCGGATCCGTCGCAGCTTTGGCAGCAAGCGTTCTTCGGCACCGAGACGCTGACCTCGGCACCCTCTATCGCTTGCTCAAAGCTCAGTGCCGCCTCCGCCTCGATGTCGTGGCCGCGCGGCGCCTCGGACTGGCGCCCCCGGCCGCGCCCGAAGATCGTCGACAAGATATCGCCGATATCGCCCCCGAAGCCCGGGCCGCCGCCGCGGTTGTTGGCGCCGCCGAACCCGAACAGCCCCCCGGAGTCGTATTGGCGGCGCTTTTCTGGGTCCGACAGCGTGTCGTAGGAGGCCTGCACCTCTTTGAAGCGCTTCTCGGCCTCGGGGTCGTCCGGGTTGTGATCGGGGTGATAGCGGCGAGCCAGATTCCGGTACGCCTTCTTGATCTCCTCTTGCGAGGAACTCTTCGAGACTCCGAGGGTGCTGTAGAGGTCGGCGGCCACGACGCTCCTACTCGCTGACGATCACCTGGGCAGCGCGCAGTACGTCCTCACCGAGTCGGTAGCCGCGGGTCAGCGCCTCGACGACGACTCCCGCGGCGGCGCCCTCCTCGGCGGGACGGGTCGAAACCGCGTCGTGTAGTTTCGGGTCGAACGCCTCGCCGGTCGGATCGAAGCTGAACACCCCGGCCCGCTCCAGAGTCGAGACGAGGTCGCGATAGACCAGTGCCACCCCCTCGGCGAGGGCGCGGTC
>JAHEXU010000023.1:0-18570 GCA_023251975.1 bacterium
ATCAACAATCTCGCGACGCAGGCGCTGGTGGCGACCTATGCCCAGAACAAGTCGATCGTCGATGCGGCGGCGGCGCAGGCGGCGGTGGCGGAGGTGCTTGGGGAGTAGTTGTTGCGGATGGCGCGGATTGGCGCGATTGGCGTTTGAAAAGCCCGGCCAATGGCCGGGCTTTTTGTTGGCCGCTGCGTCGTCACGATAGGTGGCGCGGCCGTGGTCAAGCTGGCTGGCGCTCTACACCTGGCTTGGCCGGCTTCGGCGGGGGCGGCTCCGCGCGGGTCGGTCGCAGCGAGGACGTTTGCCGAGGTAGGGTCGACGGGAGGCCCCGGCTCGTCGTCTGCAAACCGCGGCACCCTTGGGGCGTCCCTGGCCGCGTCACAGCCCGCTTCGCGCAGGTCATCGAGACATCTTGATGCCTCCCGCCGCCACATCGAACCGGACATGCGGTTCTCCCGCATCCGGCGTTCCGACACCATTCACGCGGCATTCGGTCATTCGCGCGCCATCCGACCAGGTCGGGGGGCGTTGACGATTCCGTCGAGTGAGATCAGCCCGAGCCGGCCCGGTGAGCAGGAGTACCGGGGCCGCCACGGGCGCGATCCGGCTAGCTGCGAACGAACCGGTTACGGCCACCCGCTCGGCAGGTGCTCCAGATGAGAGTCGTTGGAGAGCCTCCTTCGCTCCCAACTTAGGGCCCGCGGAAGAATAAGTGCTCGATTTAGGCGGTCGAGGACCGAGCGGGACGGCGGCGGCGTGGGGCCGGAATAGCAGCGCTATTGCGGGCTCGCGACGACGCTGCATCCGCGACGGAAATCGGCCGCGTAAAGCCGCACTTATTCTTCCGCGGGCCCTTAGTACGACTCCGTTAGCTCGCTATGGCGGCGCCCGAAGCGGATGATTGGACGACAACTCCCTGCAGCAGGTCGGGCACGTGCCCTGCCAGCAGGCCAGTAGCGACTGCAGCTCCCGTACGAGCCGGTAAAGGCTCAGGCTGCCGCCCTTTGTCGTTGGGGTTTTCGTCTTCGTACGGTGAGGAAGATCTGGGCGGCTGAGACCAAAGTGACGTGGTGATGCCAGCCGCGCCATGAGCGGCCCTCGAAGTGGTCGAGCCCGAGCGCGTCCTTCATCTCCCGGTAGTCGCTCTCGATCCGCCAGCGCAGCTTCGCGAGCCCAACCAGCTCGGCGAGCGCGGTCTTGGGCGGCAGGTTGGAGAGCCAAAAGTCGGTCGGTCGGGCACTTTCCGCCGGCCACTCGTAGAGCAGCCAGACGCTCTCGAGCTCGCTTTCGTTCTCGCGCGCGAGATTGCGCAGCTCCGCGTTTGCGGGGCGAATGCGAATCGCGCCGAAGCGCGAGCGCATCGCCCCCCGGGTGCCAGCGCGCCAGGTGACCGTCTTCAGCCTCTTTCGGCCCGCGCCGAGCGCGAGTTCGCGCAGGGAGCGAGGTTTACCCGGGTAGCGCGGGCTCGGCATGGGGCCGCGGCCACAGTAGGGCGGCGTCTCGGGGCGCGCAGAATCCGGATAGGCCGAAGTTGCCCCCTTGGCATCGAGCACGTAGGGGATCCCCAGCTTGCTGAGTGCTGTTCGCAGCGCGGTCACATCGCCGTAGGCGCCGTCGCCGAGCACCGGTTTTGGCTCTACGCCCCACTTCTTGAGCTGCTTGATCATCTCGAGCGCGAGGCGCCACTTCTCCGTGTGCCGGACATCATCTGGTAGGTGGGCCTTGCGGCGGCGCTGCTGGTTTTCCTCGTCCTCGGAGTCCCACTCCTTTGGGATGAAAAGCCGCCAGTTCACCGGGCATGAGTGGTCCTGGGCCGCGGCTGTGATCGAGACCCCGATCTGACAGTTTCCGACCTTGCCGAGCGCGCCGCAGTACTGGCGCGCGACCCCGACCGAGAACTTTCCCTGCTTGGGGAAGCCGGTGTCGTCGATTATCCAGGCTGCGGGCTCCAGCTCGGCGTGCACCCGGCGGGCGAGCCTCGCCCGCACCGGGTCCCACTCCCATGGCGATTGGTTTACGAACTGCTGCAGGCACTGTTCGTCGCCGTCGGACAGCCTCGCGGCCATCGGCTCGATCGACTTGCGCTTGCCATCGAGCATCAAGCCGCGCAGGTAGACCTCGCCCCAACGGCGCTGGTCCTTTCGCGCCATCGGCTCGAAGATGTCCTCGGCAAACTCGATCAGTTCGGCGCGGATCTCCAGGAGATCTTCGGCGCTGAGACCGGCCGGGGGGCCTTGTTGCAAGGTTGGCATCACGGCAGGACTTCGCCGTCGGTTGTCGGACTCCTTCCTGAGCTAACGGAGTCGTATTAGTGCCTGGGAACGACGCTGAGCCGCTTGGTCTGCGAGACCACGGTGCCCTGGTAGGGCCAGCCCGCTTCGCTTGCCACCTTCGCCCGGAACCTGTAGTTGACCCGGTCGGTGTAAAAGCGTCCGAGCCGATATGGCAGCGAGAATCGGCCGTCCGGATCGGTTCGCAGCGCCGTGCGAATCGTCCCCCAACGGCGACCGCGTTCTTTCAACTGGATCTCGACCAGCTTGCCCCGTCCCGGCACCGCGGCCTGGTAGCGACCGACCGAGCCGCGAAAGTAGAGCAGTCCTCCCGGCCGAGCACGGCGCTTTGACAGCGACAGGACGGTGTGGTTTCGAACGTCGAGATCGAGCTCGGCGCTGCTGTCGGGGAGGTAGCGGCGCGACCCCGCGTAGCTGACCTCGATCCGTCGCGACGGTCCCGCCGCGAGCAGCGATCGGTAACGACCCGATTGATCGGTTGCCACCTGCTCGACCCGTTCAGCCAGCACCGAACCGGCGTCGAAGTGCTCGGTCACAACGACCGGCTGGTTCGCGATCGGGCGGCCGTCCTGGTCGACCAGTCGCCCGCTCACCTCGCTCGAGCGGCGATAGTCAACCAGCAGTTTCGATCGGCCCTGCGGCAGCGAGGCGGTCAGATCGCTGCTCGACTTGAGCGGGAAATGCAGCACCATCTCGGCGCCATTTTGGCGCTGGGTGGCGGTCCGGTAATTGCCCGCGAGGTCGCCGATGATGACCCGGAACTGGTAGTCACCGGGGGCTTCGCGGGTCGAGTCGACCCGGGCCTGCAGGCCGCCCGCATACTGCACCGTTTCCAACTCACGCCAGCCGCCGCCACGCGGCCGATAGGCGATTACCGCGCCGCCGGCAAGTCCGGAGGTCGCGTCGGAGGCGGTCGCTCGAATCAGCTCAGGGTCGTCCTCGATCTCGCTGTTTGTAAAGGCGGCGCTGGGTGCGGTGTTGTCGACCATCACCTGGTGCTCCGCGCAGCCTTGGTTGCCGGGCGTGCCGTAGTCGACCGCACAGATCCGCAGGGCGTTGGCGCCGTCGTGGAACCCGGCTGCGGTTGTGTCTTGGGTCGTTGTAACCCCTAACTGCCCGACGCACGGGACCAGGACGGTGACGAGGCGAGTCGCGCCGAGGCGGTCGCAAGCCCCGTCGCGCTCGAACAGATCGGTCCCGTTGACCGATGCGGTGATCCGTTCGATCCCCGACCCGATGTCGCTTGCCCGCGCCGTCAATTCGGAGCTGCCTCGGATCCAGCCGCCAGCCAGCAGTGCGCCGCTTGCGAGGACGGTTGGCGGACTGCTGTCGTGGATCGTGATCTCGATGTTTCGTAGCTGCGCCTGGGCGACCTCGGAGCGGGGGCAGCCGGCGACGACCGTGCACTCCAGCTCGACCCCGAATTTGTGTCGACCGTCCGCGCCGATCCAGGATTCGTTGCGCCACGAGGTCGGCTCGTCTTCGCCGCTGACGACCCCGGTCCGGTGGGCCGAGTCGGTTTCGACGAAAATCCGGGCGCGGTGCCCGTCGTGATTTCGCAGCTTCGCGTTGAGCCTGGCAGCAACGATCTCGGTCCCGCTCGGAGCGGTCCAAAGGATGCTTGAGTTGTGCCCCAGCGGTGAGCGGCTGGTGTTGAGCAGCTCGACGCTGTGGCGCTCGTCGGCCTCGGTGCAGTGGTTTCGAACCGCGTATTCCGAGCGCTGCTGGGTAACGGCAGCGGCGATTGTGCGGTCGGCGTTGTGGCATTGGACCAGCGTGTATTCGCCGACCGACCCGTCGGCGTCGCCAGCCGCGACGACGCCGCTGATCGCGCATGCCGCGATCAAGGCGGTAAGCAAGACGGCGGGGCGCCGACCGAGCCTGGGGAGTTGGGGGGAGAGGGCAAACGGGCGGGTTGTGGGCGGTGGGATCATCGCGTTCTCCTTGCGTCGGGGGTAGACGAGCGGCTGCTCACCCCCTACAACCCCGGCGCCCAAGATCGCGCCCCCCAAGAACGACAAAGACCCGAAGGCGCTCGCGAAGGGCCCTCAAGGTCTGATCGAAGCCTCGAGTCGATCGACTCCCGGTGGGTCTCGACGAACCCGGGGTGAGCGCCCCGATCTAGCTCGCGTCTCGGCGCCCGAGCTCGTGCGGCGGTCGTATCCGGCCTGCGCTGCGCCACGCCAGTCCGGCCAGGACAATCAGCCAGAAGGTGGCGGCGCCGACGGCCAAGGCGACCGGGGTGTCGAGCCCGCGAGCTGCGCCGATCGAGCCGTTTGCCGCCAGGGTAAGGATGGCCGCGGGTGAGGCTGCGAGGACAGTCCATGCCGCCTGCGAGCGCACGGTGCCAAGGACCGCCAGAGCAACCAGGAGCAGTGCGATCAGCAGCCCGCAGGCCCTCAGCGAACTGCGGAGCCAGGTGGCGAAGCAGACCCCGTGCACGGTCCACCAAGCCGACGCCCCGGCGGCAGCGATCAGCGCCAAGGGCGAGAAATTGCCCAGGACGGCGCCGTGTCGGCTGACGGCGTCGCCGAGCCCGACTATTGCGCCTGCGCAGGCTGCACACAGCGCCATCGAGGCTGCTGCCGCGAATGCCGCGAGCGCGTCGTCAACGATGGTCTGCCGGGCCGAGAGGCCTGCGAGGAACAGGTCGCGGTCAACGTCGTGGTCGAACCGGCTCGCCGTCAGCGTCGCTGCGACGACGCCTCCGAGCAGCGGGCTCATGAAGACGAACGCCCAGCACCCCCAGGATGCGCCCGCGGCAAGACCGGCGCCCCCGGGTTGCGCCAGGAAGCCACCGGGGATGATCCCTCCGGCGCCTCCGATCACTGCGGCGGCCGCGAGCGCGACGGCGACGCCAGGCTGGGCGAGCCGCTGCCGGATCAGCACGTGCCGAAAGAGGTTGTGGATTGCACCCGCCACCCGAGGCTCGTCCGGCGCGCACACACGGTGAGCGCGAAGTCATCCGTTCGCGAGAAGTCGACGACGACCGTTCCTGGTCGACTGATCTCCGTGTAGGAGTAGCGCAGGCTGGAAATCGACCCGGCGCGTTCAACCTCCAGCCGTAGCTGCGGGTCGATCGGGAGACCGCCGGGAGCCAATAGTGCCCGCTCGCCCTCCCGATCTCCGGCGAGGACCGCGCTCGCGTAGGATCGCGCGACTGGCTCGGATGCCCGGCCGGCGGCAAGATCGCCGAGCCATTGGCCGGTTAGCCACCAGGGGATCTCGGCAGCGATTCGTTTTGGCACTACGACCCCGAGCGCGAGCAAAGCAGCCACGAACGCAGCGGCTGGCAATACTGTCTGGGATCGAGCGGGCGCGGCCGCTCGGGCACGGACCACGTCGCGGTACCGCGCACCTGCCAATACCGCCAGAGTTCCGGTCTCCCAGGCCAGCGGTATGCCCCACCGATAGCCGGTGGTGCCTCGGATCCCGTCGAGCCGCTCGACCATCGCTCGCACGGTTTCGGTCGGGAAGAACCCCTTCAGCGTCAGCGACGGCGGATATTGTCCGAAGATGGCAAGCAGCATCGGAACGACCGCGAGGCTGGCTACCAAGACGGCAGCGCCGGTCGGCTGGGGTGCGCAGACTCCGGCGGCGCTTCCAACCGTCGCAAAGAGCACTACGGCGCCGACGCCGATCGCCGCAGTAGTAGCGACGCTGTCGCCAGAGTCGCCGACGCTCACCCCGCCGGTCCAGATTGCGCCGATCACCGCCGCCCAGGTACAGGACGCGATCCAGACCGCCAAGGTAGCCAGAACAGCCGCGATCAACCCGGCGCCTCGGGCGCGCCGGGGGTCGACGCCGCAAAGAAATAGCTCTCGCGTGATCCCGGCATCCGCCGGCCGGGATTGAATCAGGGCCGCCGTGAGCATCAGGAGCACCCCACTGAAACGGAGACCCAAAACGCCGTCGGTTATCAACGCGTAGGGCCCGTCGGGATCGTCAGCGATCGAAGCCGCAGCCGTCACGGCGCCCGCAAGAACGGCGACGAACGCCAACCTCCGAATCCGTAGTTCCGCCCGCACAATGACCGGGACGAGCCCAATGATCACGGTGGGTCGGCGAGGAGCCGCTGGTAATAGGTGTCAAGCGACCCCGCTTCGGTCACCGCCTTGGAAACCTCCGCGACGCATAGTGCCGATCCGGCATTCATAACGCACACCCGGTGCGCCAAGGCTTCGACCTCGGCAATCAGGTGGGTCGTCAGAATCAGCGCGGTGCCACGAGCCACCGTCCTCTGCAAAACCCCACGTATCTGGCGCATCGAGGGCGCGTCCATCCCGTTACTCGGCTCATCCAAGATCAGCAGCCGCGGGTCGCCAAGCAGCGCGCGCGCAACGCCGAGCCGCTGGCGCATCCCCTGGGAGTACTCACCGACCGGTACCTCGGCAGCCTCGGTGAGCCCGACGTCGTCCAGCGTCGGATCGGTCCGACCGGCCCAGTCGCGGCGCCCGCCGGCCGCCATCAGAAGGTTGTCGCGACCGCTCAGCCAGCCGTAAAACCGCGGCTCTTCGATCATCGCCCCAACCCGCCGCACGGGACGGCCGACGCTCACAGGCTCGCCGTAGACGCGTACCGTCCCGCGGCTGACGGTCTGCAACGCGCAGAGCGTCCGCAGGACCGTCGTCTTGCCGCTGCCGTTGCCACCGATAAGCCCGAGTACGGCTCCGGGTTCGAGTTCGAAGCTGATCGGACCGATCGTCGCCCGCGGGCCATAGGATACCTCGACCTCGCTGACCGCGACGGCGGGTACCCTCCTAGAAACCACGAACGCGCGAGCGGTTTTGAGGGTCGAAGACTCGTAGGTGGTTGGCGTCGGCGAGGGTCGCGGCGGCAACATCGGTCCACCTGCGCCGCGCCTTGCGATTGGGATCGACGATTGTTATCGAGTGACCCATCAGCACCGCCACGGCACCGGTCTTTGCGCTGACCCAAATCTGCGACGCAGCGGAGCCGACGAGCCGGGCATAGTCAACCCGGGCGCCCCGGTGGACAGCCAACAGGGTTTCGCTCCCCTTCCCGGTCGTTCGCGCCACGGCGGTCGCGAACGACGTAGCGGACAGCGCACATAGCTCGGCCCTCTCCTCCGCCGGTCGGCCTCCCGGAACCTGCACGAACCCCGAATCGCCGCCACTGAGGAGGGCAGGGCCGTTGCCTACCAGGCCGACCCGGTCGTTGACCGATGAGAGGCAGATGTCTCGAAAGGCGCGCGGCGCCTCGATGCGACTCGCAAGCACCCAGCCCTTCCCCTCGGATTTCAGCTCAAGTACTTTCGGCGTCGTTTGGCCCCGCGACCCAAATTCGACGATGAGTGCGCGATCCCGAGCAGGGTTGGTAATAGCGAACAGATCCGTCGATCGAACCGCTATCGGCGGGCCTGCGCCGAGCAGCTTGGGGCTCTCGCCAACCCGATCAAGCGCCAGACGCAGCGGCTTCGGACCGGGCAAGAGCGGCCGGTCGACGCGTAGAGGCGGTCCGTCAAAAGACTCGACATCACCACGAGCGGAGTAGACGCTGATCGGACCGTCCGGGCGCTCAGGCGGGCTCGATCCGGACTGGGCAAACGACAACTGTGCGGCTGGGCAGGTCGTCGTACAGACGGCGAAGGCCAGCAGGTCTGAAGGCCCAATCCGCCTCGTCCACCGTACCGAGCCGTCCGCGGCAACCCCCTCGATCCCCTTTTCGGTAATTAGAACGGCGCCATGATTATCCGAGTCGAGGACGATGCTCTCGGGATAGCCGGGGTGGAAAGGCTTGGAAGTCCGCTCGCCACTGCTGTCTAAGAGCACGACGAGGCCAACGATGACAGCCACGGCGAACGAGCCGCCGAGGGCGGCCCGAGCGCCGAGGGAGCGTCTGCCGGTCAATTGAACAGAGCGGAGCCGCTGCACGATGGATCGTGTCCGGCGGTATCGAAATAGGTTGTCTGCGTCACCCGGGCGTCTCGCCCTCGCGCAATGGTCGCGTTAACGTCGGCCACGTAATTTCCGTTATTTCGGTCGTCAGGGGTTCCGTAAGTGTAAGCTGGGTGGTTGCTTCCATTGCGGACGGTAAAGTTTGTGTTGGTGTGGCCGCCTCCGCTGTTGGAGTAAGAATAGTTGATGTAGTCCACGAACCATTGCGACCGGCCATGAGGGGAATAAACCGCCGTGGCCGCGATGACCCGATTGCCGCTGCTGCATCCGAAGTGAACCTGGCGCGCCTGCGCGGATGCGGTGGCGCTGGCCGTGGCGACGATCGCTAGTGCTACCGCCGCTCCGATTATCCTCACATAGCTGACTGGCTTCAATCCTCACATAGCTGACTGGCTTCATGTATCCCTTTCGTTGAGACGCCAAAAAAAGCGACGCGCAAAGTTCCTGCGCATCATGCTCGCCGCAGCGTAGCATTAACCAAAGTTGGAACGTAGCTGCCACGGGCGGGGGCAAGTCTGAGTTCTGAAAACACGGCGTAAGATGCGGGTTTCGTGGGCCAGTCGCCGCTGGTCTCGCCGAGTAGATGGTCGGCGGCGTCCGCCGTCGAGCTTCCGGGCCCCATCGTCCCCCTTGAGGCGCAACATCCCGGTTGGTTTTACATCTCGGTTCAATTTACATCTCGGTTCAAGGTTGTTGCCGTTGTCAGCGTGGGGCGGGTCGCCGCATCTGACCGCGGTCGTCCGCGACGATCCGATCCCGCCGCGAGGAATGATCGGTAGGCGATCCGATTGATCGGTTGCAATAGGCTTGCCACGTTCCTCGCGCTTTGCTTGCCACGTTCCTCGCGCTTTGAGAGAGCCTCAAAGTAGATGCTTCCAGTTGCCGCCGCTACGAGCGTTCATCGGATTGATTCGTGGCCGCCGAGCGAGACCTCGGCGAGGTCCCCGGCCGGAGATGGGTCCGCAAGACGCTTAACGCCGGGTTGGGAAACGTCCGGTTGGCTCCAGGCGCCACGGGCGGCCCCGGCCGAGTTTCCGACCCCTCCGGCGGATACCTACAGAGCGTGCGGGGCGCGCGACGACCAGTCGAAGGCTCCGCCCCTGGTGGGCGCAAAGGGAAGCGGACAAGAAGGCCGGAGGCGGCTAATAACGGCCAATTGCCGTGACCCAGCCGCTGCGACCGGGGATCGCCGTGAAGTGTTTGCCGCGGCCGAGGGGCTCGTCGCCTGATTCGTCGCTTGATTTTCGTCGGCCTGAGGTTGCGTTGCCGCGGTACCGCGGCCGGATGCGGGTCATACCCCAAGCCCCAAGCCTGCGCTGGGATCTGGAAGGCGGCCTTGCTCCTCGATTGCCCGAGCGAACGCGCGATCGAGGGAGATCGCTCGGTTGGAAATTTGCAATTTGCCGCAATCGGAATATGATTCGGTTATGAAAATATCTTGCCTCGGTCCTCGGTCGGTTGTCATCGGGTGCAGTCTGGTTTTTGCCCTGTTTGCGTTCGTCTTGCCCTCGGCGGCGAGCGCCCAGGCGACTCGGACCTGGGTCTCGGGGGTTGGCGACGATGCCAACCCGTGCAGTCGCACCGCGCCCTGCAAGACGTTCGCCGGGGCGATCTCGAAGACCGCCTCAAAGGGCGAGATCAACGTGCTCGATCCGGGCGGTTTCGGCGGCGTCACGATCACAAAGGCGATCACGATCAGCGGTGTAGGTGTCGAGTCCGGGGTGCTCGTCAGCGGCACCAACGGGATCACCGTAAACGCCGGTTCCAGCGATGTCGTCAGGCTGAAAGGGCTCGATTTCGAGGGTCTCGGCACCGGCATCAGCAACGGGATCCAATTCCTCTCCGGAAAGGCATTGATCGTCGACGACAGTTCGTTTAACGACTTCACCGGGGCCGGCATCGCCTTCGCGACGAACACGACTTCGACGCTCCAGGTTTCGAACTCTCTGTTCCATCTCAACGCCAACGGCATCCTTGTGGCGCCAGCCAGCACGGGCAACGCCAACGCATCGATCGCCAACAGCGCAATGATTAATAACGGCAACGGTGTCAACGTTGGGGCGCGCGGGAACGTCAGCATCTACGATTCGGTGGCTTCGCTCAACACATCCCACGGGATCGTCGCCGATGCCACATCGTTCGCAGCCTCGGCCAACGTGGTCGGTTCGATCATGAGCTTCAACGGCGGCGCCGGGGTCCGGGCCAACCATGCGCCGGCGACGGTCCGGATCCACGATAACTCGATCATCGGAAACAACATCGGGATCGACATCGCCGACTCGGCGTCGGTGATATCGACCGGAACGAACGCCGTGCTCTTAAACGGAACTGCCGGCACTCCGACCCTCACGGTTCCTCTGCGCTAGACCGGGCGCTTGCCCTGTCGGAGACCGATTGACGACGCCGCGACCGGCGCGACCGCGAAGGTCAGACGCCCGGCCGGTCCCAGTTGGGCCGCGAGTGTGCATCGATCTCGCGGGCGACCCGATCGGCCGCAATCGAAAGCGCCGCGACCAGTCGCTCGAACTGGCTTTTGACCGCGTCGGCGTCCTCCATGTGTGAGCTGATTCGCTCGGCCCGTGCGGTTATCGAGTCGCTTAGGCCAGCGATTCGCGCCCGGCGTTCCTCGACCAGATGGTCGGCGTGGTGGCGTGCCGCCCCAAGGTAGGTGCTCGCTTCGGATTCGACCTGATTCCAGCGGCCGCGAATCCCCGCCTCGGCCTCTTGGCGGAGCGCCCAGGCCTGCTCCTCGACGCTGCCGAGCATCGTTCGAACCAGGCCGTCGACCCGCCGTTTCGCCTCTTCGAGGTAGGCGCGAGCTTCCGCGTCGGCGCGTTCGATCGCCCCCATCGCATCGACTTGGCGGAGCGGCGGGGCGGCGGGGCGGGCGGTCGCGAACGGCGGCGGCGCCGCCAGGTAGGCGACCCGCGGCGGCAGCGGCTGCGGCTGCGAGGGGTGGTGAACGGCTTCAGCGTCGCTGCGTCGCGGCAGAGGGTCGGCCCGAGGTGTTGCCTGTCGGGTTGGTGCGACCTCGTTCGGCGCAGCCGCCGCTTCGGCCCGTTCGGCCCGCTGGGTCGCGCCGAGCCAGATGTTGAATTCGCCTCGCGCTTCCTCGAGCGTCGCCAGCGCTGCCCGCAGGTCCTCGCGAACCGCGTCGGCATCCGCCCGCGAGAGCGGTTCAGAATCGAGTTCGGTTGCTGTGGCCAAGGCGGCTTGCGGGGATGCGTGCACGGGCATCATCGGTGTCGTCAACGAGGACGTTGCACAGTGTTTCACCCGGATCGGCGGCAATTGTTGCGCGGTCGCGGAAGGACGTTGTAACGGCGCTGCGAGGGCGCCGTGTCTACGTTGGGACGACACCGCGACGGTGCCAAACGGCGCCGAACCGGTGGGCGATCGGGCCGTTTCGGGAGCCCTTAGGTTCAGACGGTCCAGGGTACGCGCGAATCGTCGGGGCTGCCAGCCCCGAAGATCTCGTCGAGCAACGGTCCGGTGTGTTCGAAACCGAACTGCTCGCGCAGGTGCTGGGCGATTTGAGCGCGGGTATTCCCGCTCCCCGCCATTTGCAGGGCAAGCGAGCGCACTTCCGCGTCGCCGCTCGGCGGCGCGGCGGCGACAGCGGGATGCGAGGTCGGGTAAGCGGCTGCGGGGTAGCCGTAGGCGTCGTAGCCGGGGTTCGGTGGGTATGGAGCCGGGGCGGGGGCCGGTGGGTAGGGAGCGTGGTCGTAGGTCGGCGGGGGAGCGTAGGGATCGACGCCCCAGCTCGGCGGCGGGGGCGGTCCCCAACTTGCGTGGGGGTCGTGCGGCGGCGGCGGTGCGTACTCGGCCGGGCGAGGCGGTTCGTAGCCGTCGGAGGCGCGGACGGCGGGTGCGTCGTGGGCCGGCGCGGAGGCGGGGTAAGGCGGTGCGTAGCCGCTCCAGCTGGCGCTTGGGGGTGGGGTGGCATCCCACTGGCCAGCCTGGTTTCCCGGCACCGGGGCGCCACCTGCTCGGTCGACTGCGCCGGGGGTCGCCGACCAGTAAGGCGGCGCGACCGACTGGCCAAGGTGCAGTTCTTCAATCTCACCGGCGAGTCGCTCGGCGGCGTCACCCAGCGAACGGACCAGGTTGTCAAAGCCTTCGCGGACCGGCCCGGCTTCTTCGAGCCGTCCCAGTACCACCTGGGCTCGGCGAATCAGCTCGTCGCTGAGCCCGGCGATCCGAGTCTGTCGCTCGGCGACCAGACCGTCGACATGGCGCCGCGCGTGCTCGAGGTAGCGGCGCGCCTCCTCACGGGCGTCGGCTCGCAGTTGTGAGGCCTCGCGTTCGACCCCGTCGAGGATCGATCGAACTCGGCGGGAAACTTCGGGGGCGACCAGCGACCCCGCCCCGGCGCCTGGCCAATCGGGTGCGGGTGGTGGGGGAGTGGTTCGCTCGCTCATCTGAATGCCTATCGGTAGCGGTCCGTGATGCCGTTAGCGCGCCGCACCGACGACCTGGTTCGCCGCCGAGGGTAGTGCAGGAACCGGCTGGAAAACAGGGAGGTTGTTGGGTTTGCAAGCTGGCGTCCGCTGCTCTTTGGTTCGGTTTAGCAGCCGAGCGCGCGGGCGATAATCATCTGTTGGACCTCGTCGGTGCCCTCGCCGATCGTGAGGATCTTGGCGTCGCGGTAAAAGCGACAGACCGGGTACTCCTCGATGAATCCGTAGCCGCCGTGGATCTGCACCGCTTCCTCGCTTGCCCGCACCGCGAGTCGTCCGGTCTTCAGCTTTGCCTGGGCGGCGGTGAGTGAAAACGGCGCTCCGCTGTCTTTTAGCAGCGCCGCCTTGTAGGTGAGCAGGCGGGCCGCCTCGATCTCCGTCGCGAGGTCGGCCAGTTTGATCTGGATCGCCTGGAAGGTTGCGATCGGTCGGCCGAAAGCGCGTCGCTGCTTGGCGTAGGCGAGGGCCTCGTCAAGCGCCCCTTGGGCGAGCCCCAGCCCCATCGCCGCGACCCCGATCCGGCCGCCGTCGAGCACCTGCAGGAACTGCTTGAACCCGGCGCCGCGCGCGCCGAGCAGGCAGTCCTCGCCGACTCGGCAGTCGTCGAAGCTGAGCGGCCGCGTGTCGGATGCGTTCCACCCCATTTTCCGGTACGGCGGTCCTGGTTCATAGCCGGGCGTGCCGTTGGCGACGATCAGGTTGGAAATCTCCGGCCGCCCCGGTTCGATCTCGCCGCTGACCGCGGTTATCGAGACGCACCCGGAGATCTCTGTGCCAGCGTTGGTGATGAACTGCTTGGCGCCGTTGATCAGCCATTCGCCGCCGTCGAGCCTGGCACGGGTGCGCACATTACCGGCGTCGGAGCCCGCCTCCGGTTCGGTCAGCCCGAACGCCCCGAGGCGGCGGCCGCTGCACAGCTCCGGGAGCCACCGCTCCTTTTGCGCCTCGCTGCCGAACCAGGCGATCGGAGCGGTCCCCAACGAGGTGTGGGCCGCCATCGTGATCGCAACCGAGGAATCGATCCGCGCCAGCTCCTCGACCGCCAGCGCGTAGCTCAGCGTGTCCGCGCCGCCGCCGCCCCAACGCTCCTCGAACGGAATCCCCATCAGCCCGAGCCGACCCATCGCGGCGACCAGTTCGTAGGGGAAGCGCTTTTCGCGGTCGAGTTCCTCGGCGAGCGGCGCCACCTCATTGCGGGCGAAGTCTCGAACCGTGTCCCGGATTAGCCGCTGTTCGTCGCTCAGATCGAAATTCATCGCCCGCCAGTCAACCATACGCTCGGGCCCGATCAGCCGGTAGCCGCCGTGCCCGCTAACAATGTTCGGATGGCGAGGATGTGGCGACGACGGCGACGGTTTCGGGAAGCGAGTGGGTCGGCGAGGATCGAACTCGGCGAGACCAGCGTCGAAGGGGTCGCGCCGAGCATGTATGCGCTGCTCGACCGCGGCATCGGGCTGCGCCCCGAGCTGGCGGTGAAGCTGCGCGGCACCGTCGTGTTTCGGTTTGACGAAGGGTTTGCGCCGCTCCTGGTCCGGTTCGGCGAGGAGATCATCACCGTCTCCGACGAGGACTGCGAGGACCCAGACCTGACGATCTTCGGGCCGCTGCCCGGGGTCGTTCACTTCGCCACGGCGCCGCAGTTCGGCGGCATCCCAAACCCAGCGACCGGCGAAGGACGCAAGGCGCTGCGCTCGTTCGTCAGCGGTCGGGTCAGGATCGAGGGGGAGCTGACTCTCGCCCGATCGCTTCTGATGCTGCTCGCCCTGTAGGCGCCGATCCCTACCATTTGGCCGGTTAGCCAGACGATCAACCGATTGTGAGAGAGCCGAAGATGCCTGAAACCGTTGTTCTTGCGAGCGCCCGCACCCCGTTTGGGAAAATGGGTGGCGCCTTGGCGTCGCTATCCGCCGTCGAGCTTGGTGGGACCGCGATTGCCGCCGCCTTGGAGCGGGCCGGAGTTGCCCCCGAGATCGTCGAGCAGGTGATTTTCGGAACCGTCTTGCAGGCAGGACAGGGTCAGATCCCGTCGCGCCAGGCGCAGATCAAGGGTGGGATCCCGCGCGAGGTTCCCTCCGAGACGATCAACAAGGTCTGTGCCTCCGGGATGCGGGCGGTCGGACTGGTCGATCAGGCGGTCCGCGCCGGTGATCTCCAGATCGCTGTCGCTGGTGGCATGGAGTCGATGTCGAACGCCCCCTACCTGCTTCCGGGCGCCCGCTCGGGATTTCGGATGGGCGATGTAAAGGCGCGCGACGCGATGACCTGGGATGGCCTGACCAACCCCTTCACCGGGATGCAGATGATCAACGAGGCTTCGCTGGTTTCGAACGAGCTTGGACTTGCTCGCGACGCGATGGATCGCTATTCCGCTCGTTCCCACCAGCTTGCAGCCGAGGCGCAGGAGCGCCTCTCCGAGGAGATCGTCGCGGTCACGATCAAGGGCCGAAAGGGCGACATCGTGGTCGAGCTTGACGAGGCGATTCGACCCGGCACGACCGCCGAATCGCTCGGCAAACTCGGCGCGATTGGCGACGCCGACGCAACCCACACCGCTGGCAACGCGCCGGGCGTAAACGACGGCGCGGGCGCAATCGTGCTCGCCTCCGATCAGTGGGCGGCCGCCAACGCGAAGCAGCCGCTTGCCAAGGTCGTTTCCTACGGGATGGTCGCCGACGATTTCGCCTACCTCGCCAGAACCCCCGCGAAAGCGGCGCAGGTCGCGCTTGCAAAGCTCGGCCGTGACGCATCCGAGATCGATCGCTGGGAGATCAACGAGGCCTTCGCCTCGGTCGCGCTGAACTCGATCGCGATGCTCGGAATCGACGAGGACAAGGTCAACGTCAACGGCGGTGCGATCGCCCTCGGGCACCCGATCGGAGCCTCCGGCGCCCGGATCGTCGCGACCCTGGTCAACGAGCTGCGCCGCAGCGGCGGCGGCCTCGGCTGCGCCGCGATCTGCTCCGGCGGGGGCCAGGGTGACGCAATCATCGTCGAGGTCTGATCGCAACCCGATCGGGGGAATCGGGGGCGGTCGACGGGCGCTCTAGCCTAACGGGGATGGATTCACCCTCGGCGGCATTCTTTGATTTGGACCGGACCTTGATGGCGGGGTCATCCGGGATTCACTTTGCCCGGGCTGCCCACCGGGCCGGGATGGTGTCGCGGCGGCAGATGGGTCGGTGGGCACTCGAGCACCTGCGCTTTCGGCTTCATGGCTCGACGGACGCCGACACCACCGAGTTGGTCCGCCAGGCGCGGGAGCTACTCGGCGGGGTCCCGGAGCGGCGGTTGCGGCGGATGGTTCCGGATCTGCTGGTCGGGATCCTGCCGCGGATCTACCCGCAGATGCTGGCCGAGGTGCGCTCCCACCAAGACGCCGGGCGGCCGACTTTTATCGTCAGCGCGGCTGGCGATGAGATCGTTAAGGTGATCGCCCGGGTCCTCGACATGGACGGCGGCATCGGGACCCGCTATGAGATTGGTCGCGACGGCGCTTACACCGGTGAGATCAGCGGCGGGCTCACCTACGGGGACGGCAAGGTCGGGCCGATGCTCGCTTTCGCGGCCGAGCACGAGATCGACCTCGACGCTTCGTGGGCCTACTCCGATTCGGCATCGGATCTGCCGATGCTACGGCTCGTCGCGCACCCGGTGGCCGTTAATCCGGATGCCGAGTTGGCGCAGATCGCGAAGGCCGAGGGCTGGCGGACGATGCGATTCGAGCGGTTGGGACGGCGCCTGGCCGTTGCCGGAGCGCTGCTGGCGACCGCTGCCGCGGGCGCGGCCGCGAGCTGGGTTGGAGCTCGCAACGTCGCCTAGCCCGCCGGATCAGCCAGCAGCGTGAGTCGCGGGGCTGTCCCGGCGTCTGATTCTCATTTCACGAGGGCAGGGCGGACGAGCTTGGCATGGCGGCGCTGGCGATCGCCGCTTGGGGGGCGAACAGCTCGGCCGGTTCGGTTTTCCCCTTGAGGGAGATCGAGCCGCGTCCGGTCAGTTCGATCGGGCGCACCATCGCCGCTCGTGTTGCGGTCGTGATCAGGACGGCGTCGCCGGTCTCGCGGGTTGCCGCCTCGACCCGGGCGGCGACGTTTACGACATCGCCGATGACGCTGAAGTTGAGCCGACCAGCGCCGCCGATCGAGCCGGCGATGACTCGCCCCGAGTTGATCCCGCAGCGCATCTCGAGCCCGCCGGTTGGCCCGCCCGCTTCGGCGGCGATCGCGAGCGCCGCGGCGACGGCGCGGTCGGCGTGATCGCGGTAGCCCTCCGGGGCGCCGAACACGGCGAGGATGCCGTCGCCGATGAACTTGTCGACATGGCCGCCGTGGCGGTCGATCAGGGGGACAACCCGGGCGAACAGCTCGTTCAGCGCCGCCACGACCGCTCCGGTTCGGAGCGCTCCGAAAACGCCGTGAACCCGGGCACATCGCAAAACATCACCGACACCTCAACCGCGATTCCCTCGCTCGGAAAGCGCCCCGACAGCAGCAGGTTCGCCACCTCGCGATCGACGTAGGTACCGAAGGCGTCGCGGATCTGCTCGCGCTCGGCGAGGCCTGCCGCCATCCGGTTGAAGGCGTTCGACAGCGCTCCGAGTTCGTCGGAGCTGACGACCGGGACCCGAACCTCGTAGTCGCCCGTTCCGACCTGCTCGAGGGCACGGCGCAGGTCGCGGATCGGCCGCGTGATCGCGTGGGTCAGCATCATCGCCAGCTCGCCGGTCAGCGCCAACCCGACTCCGATCGATGCCCCGATCGCGCCCAGCAACACGCCGCTGCCGCCGTGGTCGGTGACGAGCGCTGCGACGACGAGCCCGGTCAGGCCGATGAAGACGCCGAGCGAGATCACGAGCCGTGTTCCGAGCGGCAATCCGGTCGCGGTGAAAACGAATTCCTCCGGCAGTTTCGCGGCGATGTCCTCGATCAGCGGCCGCATCAGGAACTCGGCCGTCGAGTAGTTGAGCACGGTCCCTTAGGCGGCGGCCGGGAAGGCCGCGAGGGCGAGCACGAAGCCCTCATACCACGGCAGCTCGAGCGCGATCAGCGCCAGCACGATCGTCGGCACGGTGGCGATCGCGTTGACCCGCAGCGAGTTGGCGCGAAAGCTCCTCACCGTCAAGTTGGTCGCTGTCACCCACGCTTCGCGGGTTGCTTCGGGGCTCGGATCGCGGCTCTCGCGCCACGCCATCAGCTCCGCGAAGCTCCTCGACTGCGCCCGCATCGCGAGCGAGACTCCGATCGCGGTGAAGCTCGTTGCAGCGCCGAGCATCAGCGCGACTTGGCGGGGCTCCGGATCGTAGTAGGACGCGATCATCGCGATCGCACCGCAGGCGACGAACAGGGCGGCCGGAACCTGCAGCAGCGGCCAGGCGAATCGGTAGCGCGAGCCGAGGTGCGCGTAGAGGTGGCGAGCGGCCCGATCCAGCAGCATCGCCGACACCGTACATCGCAAATGCCGTTCTTGGGCCGAACCGTCGCTTCGCCGCCGCCGGGTCAAGCGCGATGCGCGAGAAGGCGGATCGTGATTGGGTGCCGCCGCCGGGTGCTAGGTCGGTGGCAGCGCGACCCCGCGTCGTTGCGGCGCGCATCTCGGTATCTTGGCCCGCGTGGATCGGGTGGAATTGGCTTTTGCGGGGATCGTTGCCCAGGCGGAAGCAATCAGGGCAGGCCGGACCAGCTCAGGCGAGCTGGTCGATCTCTACCTGGAGCGAATCGAGCAGATCAACCCACAGATCAACGCCTTCGTCGCGGTCTACGCCGATCAGGCGCGAGCCGCCGCCGCCGAGGCCGATCGCCGGGTCGCGGCGGGCGAGGAGGCGCCGCTGTTGGGGGTTCCGATCGCGCTCAAGGACGAGGTCGACGTTGCCGGTCAGATCAGCGGCCACGGGACCCGCGGTTGGGATCAGCC